>NZ_JBFRCN010000007.1:0-201968 GCF_040965835.1 Paraburkholderia sp. BR10872 | reverse complement strand
TATCTGAAGGTGCAGTTGGGCGGGCACATTGCCATTGGCGAGCACATTCGCGACGTGCAGCGTGTATTTAGCGCGGTGTTCAATCTCGCCGAGACGCTCAGCCCGGACGGCAGTCAGTTCGACGTGCTGTTCCAGGACGGCGAGACATTCCGGGTCGGCGCTTTGGAGGCGCGCGCGCTGCACGTGCCCGGCCACACCCCTGCCGATCTCGCGTATCAGATCGGTAACGCCGTGTTCGTTGGCGACACGCTTTTCATGCCCGACGTGGGCTCGGCGCGCTGCGACTTCCCGGGCGGCGACGCGCACACGCTTTACCGTTCGGCGCGCAAGCTGCTCGATCTGACGGGCGACACGCGCCTCTTCATGTGCCACGACTATCCGCCGGCTTCGCGCGGGCCGTGTTTCGAGACCACGGTGAGCGCGCAGCGCAGCGGCAATATCCACCTGAACGAGACTGTGAGCGAAGAGGCGTTCGTGCAGATGCGCACCGCGCGCGACCGCACGCTCGCCATGCCGAATCTGATCCTGCCGTCGATCCAGGTGAATATCCGCGCGGGTCGCCTGCCGGAGCCCGAAGCCAACGGCGTGCGTTATCTGAAGATTCCGATCGACGCACTTTGAATATGTGCGGCGTGAGTTCCGCTAAGTGCCTCTGGGAGCGCGGGAAAACGTCTTGATCGCTTGCTGTCTGTGCACTTCGTTGTTCAGTTAGCAGTTAGCGTCCTCGTTGACTGGCAAGTTGCCGGCAGGTTCCTCCTGCAAGCCTGTGCCTGCATCGTTCGCGCCGGCAGCGCGCGATCTGCGCAAGCGTATGGCCGGCACAGCGTGCAACAGGCGACGCGCGCGCCTGTGCAGCGGCCAGTCGACGAACTGGTAGAGCGCGGCGCCCATCGCCGTAGCCACGATCATCGTGAGCACCACACCGAGCGGCGCAGTCGGATCAAAGCCGCCGAGAGTGCCCGGCAGCAGCTTGCGCGCAGCTTCCACACAGTATGGATGGCTCAGATAGATGGCATAACTCGCATCGCCGATGAATATGGCTGCGCGTGTCAACGAGCCCGAGCCCATCGCCGGTTCCAGGCTCAGTGTGCTACCGATCAGTACGAAAGCCGGCAGGCCGTAGTAAAACAGCGGTGCGTTGGAAAGGTTGTGCCAGTTGATGTAGGCCATCCACGCGTAGGCCGCTACCGCGATGCACCCCGCGAGCGGCAGCTTGATTCGGACTCCGGATTTCCAGATCTGGTAGGCCATGAAGCCGAGCGGGAACTCGAATAAACGCTGATTCGCATAGAACGCGGTGAATACGCCGTGCGAGTTCGATGCCTTCGCCGCGCAAAAGATCGCAAGGATCAGCGCAGAAGTGAACAGCAGGCGGCGACGGCGCACCAGCATCAACGAAACGGCTGTGACCACGTAAAACAACATTTCGTAGTTCAGCGTCCAGCCGACGAACAACATCGGGAATATCTGGCCGCTTTCCTTGCGATAGGGAATAAAAAAGAGCGACTTCAGCAGATTCCCGAGGTCCGCTGTGGTCGAATTCAACAACTCCGGCGCAATGAGTGCCCCGGCGAATACGCCGAACGTCAGCACCCAATACAGCGGCACGATGCGGGCAACGCGGTCCGCGAGAAAGCGCTGTGTGGTCAAATTCGGGTTGTCCAGCACGAGGGCGATGACGAAACCGCTTATCACGAAGAAAATGTCGACGCCGAATTCACCGAGCGTATGTCCAGTCGGCGACATGATGTGAAAGAAGATGACCGTTGTCGCTGCAACAGCGCGCAGCACGGTAAGGGACTTTAGCTTTTGCATGGTGGATGCGCGGTCTGCGCGTTCGCCAATGGCGGGCGGGACGGATGCTCTGCGTTTGATCGAGGCTATTCTGACATCGTCAAAACGCACGCGTATGCGTAGTTTTGTGTGTGACCGTACAAAAGTCAGCAATTAGTTAAAGAGTTACCTTTGTCCGAAATTCGAAAGCGTCTGTCCACACGACCGGCCTGCAGCAAACTACATTGACAGTTCGATAACGCGTTCGCGTAAGGCGTTGCGCAAAAACTGATTGCACGGAGTCCCGCCATGAAAGCCATCCAGTTCAGGACCTTCGGCAAGCCCGAGGTGCTCGAGTATCTCGATCTGCCCACGCCCGCGCCAAAGGCCGGCAGCGCGCTCGTGCAGGTGCGCGCCGCCTCGGTCAACCCGAGCGATGTGAAGAACGTCGCCGGCCATTTCGAGCACACGGTGCCCCCGCGCGTCCCGGGGCGCGACTTCAGTGGCGTGGTGGTGGCGGGCCCCGCAGAGTGGCTCGGCGCCGAGGTCTGGGGCACGGGCGGCGACATCGGCTTTGCGCGCGACGGCACGCATGCCGAGTTCATCGAGCTGCCCGAGGCTGCGCTCGTACGCAAGCCCGCGGCGCTGTCGCACGCGCAGGCCGCGTCGATTGGCGTGAACTTCGTCGTGGCGTGGCTGGGCACCGTCGATTACGCGCGCCTCGCCGAGGGTGAGACGATCGCCGTGATCGGCGTCTCGGGCGGGGTGGGCGGCGCGGTTACGCAGATCGCGAAGGCGCGCGGCGCGCGCGTGATCGGCGTGGGCCGCGAGGCGCCGCTTGCCGGCTCGCCGGCCGCGCGTCTCATCGACGCCTTCGTTCCCATGAACGAGCACACCGCTGAGCGCGTGCGCGAACTGACGGGTGGCGGCGCGAACGTGGTTTACGACGCCGTGGGCGGCGTAGTGTTCGAGCTGGCGCTATCGCTTGCGAAGCGGCGTGGCCGCGTGGTCGAGATCAGCGCGACGGGCAAGCGGCGCGTGGAGTTCGACCTGATCGACTTCTATCACAACGAGACGCAGCTGCTCGGCGCCGATAGCGCGAAGCTCGGCGTGGCCGAATCCGCACCGCTCATGCGCGCGATTGCCGAAGCGTTCGACGCGGGCCAGTTCGAGCCGCCCGTCGTGGCTGCGCGCTTTCCGCTCGCGCGGGCCCGCGAAGCCTACGAGGCGGTCGCGGCGGGCACGCCCGGCCGCGTCGTGATCGACATGGCGTGAGTCCGCAACGACGAACGGGAGACGAAGATGAAGGGCTATCTGGTGTCGTTCGCGGTCGGCGCGCTCGCGGGCCTGCTCTACAACGTGCTGCAGGTGAAATCGCCCGCGCCGCCGACCATCGCGCTCGTCGGGCTGCTCGGTATGCTGGCGGGCGAGAACGTCATCGGCGTCGTGCGCGCATGCGTCGCGCATCTGGCGGGGTGAGCGGGGCAATCCTCACCCACCGCACCGGATATCGCCTTGCGGCGCGGATTTTACCGACTGACGGGCTGGCTCACGCCCCGGCCCGCACGAGCCGCTCAGGCAAGCGCGTGCGTAGTTCGCGCGCGTCGAGCGCCGCGAGATCCTTGTCGAGTTCGAGCGTGACGAGGCTGCGCGTTTGTGCGTCGATCGCCTTGCGCAACGCGCCGAGGAACGCGGGCGGCGCCGCGAGGACGAGCGTGCCGTAGCGCGCGTCGTTGCGGGCCTTCGCGAGCGTCGTCGCGATCTCCGCAGCGAATACGGCGGTTTCGTGATCGTGCTGGCTGGTGTCGGGATCGGTCGCGCTGCGACCGAAGCCGACGCGGTCGGTGGTGCGCCCCGGTTTGTCCGTCACGAGGTTCTCGTCCGACATGCGGCCTTGCAGATGGAGCAGCGTCTCGACCTCGTCGATGGCGCCCAGCGGGCTTTCGGCGGCGAAAATGCGCGCGGTCACACGGTTGGCGACAACAATCCAGATCGTTTTCGACATGTTCGACTCCCTGCCATGGCACCCGGCGCATGCGGCCGCCGGGCGGTTGAGTGGACTCGGGCCTCGCGGCGTAAACGTCAAGGGTAGCGCGCTTCGGGCCGCACGGCACGGGAAGTGCCGCCGCGCTCGTCGGCGCGCCGCTGGCGCTCGCGCGAGACGCGAAAGTGTCGCAACAGCGAGCCGCGTGCCTGCTGGCCGCTTGCCTTCCAGAATTCGGGAGGATGTTTCTTGCTGGCGGTGGATTATCTTTTTCTGCGCAAGCGCCTAGCCTTTAGACTCCGCAGCGCGCTGCACAGGAGTCCGCCATGAGCCCGAACGACTCGACCGCCTCGACCGCCGATCGCATCCTCCGTTATCCGAGCGACATCGCCTTCACGCCGACGGTCAAGGCGATGCAGGAGCGCCTGGGTTCGCGCGAGCTCTATGCGAGCGTGGAGCGCGATCACGCCTGGGGCGTGGCGCTCACGCCCAAAATCCAGGAATTCATCGCCGCGCAAACGAGCGTATTCCTCGGCACCGCGAATACCGAAGGGCAGCCGTACATCCAGCATCGCGGCGGCCCGGCGGGCTTTCTGCATGTGGTGGACGAGCACACCATTGCCTTCGCGGATTTCATCGGCAACCAGCAATACATCACGCTCGGCAACCTCACCGATAACCCGAAGGCGCATTTGTTCGTCATCGACTATGCGCGGCGGCGGCGCGTGAAGATTTGGGGCCGCGCGCGCGTCGTCGAAGACCCGGCGCTGGTCGAGGAATTGATGCCTGCGGGCTACAAGGCGCGCGCCGAGCGGGTGATCGTCTTCACGGTGCACGCGTGGGACATGAACTGCCCGCAGCACATTCCGCAGCGCTTTGAGGCCGCGGACGTGAAGGCCGCGTTAGACGAGCGCGACGCGCGCGTACGCGAACTGGAGGAGGCCGCCGCGCAACGCGAGGCCCGCGTACGGGAACTGGAAGCGGAAGTCGCGCGGCTGCGCGAGGGCGCCGCAGTGTGAGCGGGTGCTCGCACCGCGATTCACGCGCAGGCGGCTTACTTCGCCTTTTCCGCCGAATTGGTGATGGCCTGACCGCCCTTCGAAAGGTCCTCACCCGCGCCTGCGATGGTGTTGCAGGCGGCGAGTGTCACAGCGAAAAGTGCAAGCGCAAACGCGAGATAACGGGTCATCCTGGCTCTCCCTGAATCGAATAGGCGGCAAATAAGCGTCGAATGGAAGCGGCGGCGGGCATGGGGAATGCGCGCCGCCCTTCCTTTCAATTCTACGCGCGAAGCGGGGACACATGCGCCGAGGCTGCGCGCCGACGCGTGCGTGACATCGAGCCGTTTTCAGCGCTTGCGCGTCCTGCGCACGACGAGCCACTTGGGCGATCGAAAGCGCACGATGCTCACATAGAGCCAGACATAGGTGAGCGCGAACAGTACGACGAAACAGAACAGATGGAGCGTGTGGCGCCAGAACAGCGTGGCCGGAATCACGGCGATCAGGCAGAGCAGCCACAGGTAGGGCGAAGTGAGCGAATTGCGCCGCGTGAGTTCTCGCGCATTGCGCGCGCCCACGACCCAGCGCATGAGACGCTTGTACACGAGCATGTGCAGGTGCACGCCGTCGGGGATGCCGGGCGACATGCCGCGTACGAACTTCTTCCGGTAGATCGAAAAGCAGGTCTCGAAGATCGGATACATGAAGAGCAGCACCGGGTACCACGCCGACACGTCGCGGTTGCGCATCACGAGCAGGATCGACAGTTCGGCGAGCATGAAGCCGATGAAATACGCGCCGCCGTCGCCGAGGAAGATCAGGCCAGCGGGGAAATTCCACATGAAAAAGCCCAGCACCGCGCCCATCATGATGAACGACGCGGAGAGCACTACGGGGTCGTGCACCTGAAAGGCCACGTAGGCGAGCGAGGCGAACATCATGAACGCGACCATCGAGGCGAGCCCGTTGAAGCCGTCGATGATGTTGATCGCGTTGGCGAGCGCGGCGACCGCGAGCACGGTGATGACGAAGGAAATTGCGGCGTAGGAAAGCAGAAAATCGAGCGGCGGCACGCTGATGCGCGTGACCGCGATGCCGAGGAACCAGAACGCGAGCGCGGCGGCGGCCATCGTGCACAGGAGGCGCGCAAGCGGCGAAACGCGCTTGGTCAGGTCTTCGATGAGCCCCGAACCGAACGCCGGCAACCCGCACGCGACGATGCCGAGTATGCCGCCGGAGACGGCCGGATACGCCCCGTGCAACTGTGCGGCCGCCACGATCAGCCCCGCGAGGATGCCCGTTCCGCCGATGCGCGGCACGGGACGCACGTGGAATTTCTGCACGCCGACGAGATCGGAATCGACGGAAAACCTTTCATGCAGATGCGCGTAACGCACGATCAGCAGCGTGACCAGCAAGGAAACGAGAAAGCCGAGGGCAAAACTGAGCATGAAAGGAAACCGCGACCGGAAGAAGGAATGCGCGATTATACAAAGGCGGACAGGCTGCCCGCCCCGAACCTCTTGCGGCCGGCGCCGCGCTCAGGTTCCCGGCGCGTTCGCGGGTGTGACTTCGAGCAGGATGACGTGGTCGGGTACTTCCACGGTGAGTTGGCGCACGTCGCGATGGATTTTGCGCGGCTCCGCTGAAGCGAGCGGATCGTAAAGCTCGACGCGTTTTGCTGTTTCGCCAAAGTCGAGACCGACGCGCGCGGGCGGGCTGGTGAGCGGCTTTCCTGTCGCACGGTCCCAGATGAGCGTCTCGTTCCAGAGCACCAGCACGAAACGGCCATCCTTTTTCTGCAGCAGCAGACTATTCGCCGATTGCGGCATATCCGAAAGCGTATAGGCGAGCGTGTTGCTCGCCGCTGCGCTTGCGCGCCGTGTGATGTTGGCGTTCAGGATCGACGTGAGATTGCGAATGGCGTAGGCCACCGGCTTGGGACTGTTGTCGTTGCGAAAGAGCCCGTAGTGCATTTCGTCGTTCTTGTGCGCCGGATCGGGCTTTTGGTCGAGCAGTTCATAAACATAGAGCCGCTTCACGCCCGCCGACGCCGCATCCATATAACCGTTGAGAATGCCCTTGGCCTGCGTGTCCTCGTCGACGCCGAGCATGTACCAACCCGCTTGCGGCAATGAAAAGTAGCCGAACTCGGTGATGACGAGCGGCAACTGAAATCTCTGGCCCAGGTGAATCGCCGCAAGCATCCACTTGTCGCCGTTCGCGTTCCAGAGGGGCTGCTCGCCGTTTTGCGGGTAGACATGCTGATTCGCAAAGTCGGCCGAAGCTGCACGCGTCTCGACTGACTTGGGGTCGAAGCCGGTCGCGTCGTATACGGGCACTGCTTTGAGCTCCGGCATGCCGTGTACGCGTGCGTAGAGGTCGCGCTGCACAGCGAGCCCGGCTGCAGCGCCGGTCAGCCCCTGGTAAGCGACTGGAAAGTTGTTGAGTTCGTTGGGGCCTTCGATGGCCGCAACGCTACCGGGCACCTCGGTATTCAACTGCGCGACCTGCCCGATATGTTTCTCGAAGTCCGCGCCCATCAGGAAGTTGAATTTCACCCCGCGCTGCGCGAGATAGACATAGCTGGAGAACGGGATGGAAGAGCCGGGCGGGTAGTCGCGGACGTGGTGAATACCGAGCCACGCCATATCGTCGGCGACGTTGTGCACGTTGACGTACGCGCCGTCGGTATAGCTGACGTGGGTGTCGACAGCGAGCGTCTGGAGGAATTCGTCGGCTGGCATGGCGTGCACAGCGTCGCTCGCGTGCACCGCCGATACGCATGCGAGTGCGCAGATACCTGCCGCCAGGCTTTCAATGGTACGTATGCCGAACGGCCAGGTCCGTTTCGCGTGTCTCGCGTCTCGCGAACGGGCGGTATCGGTGGGCAGACGATGGGTGTTTCCTGCGGAATGCATCACGGCGTATTCCTCGCGTGGAGCGGTTGCCGGCTACCGATTACGCGCGCTTGCTCGCTCCACGCCGGCATTTTCAATTGGCTTACCCACGTTGGAGGCGCAGCCAGAAAGCATTTTGCCGCGTCATTGGCCACATCATGTGTGCGACGGCGAACGGATAGACACTCCACAGGAGACTAGATTCCGTCTATCACAGATGTCGCGATCAAATAAGGAAAATAGAGTCGATTGTCGCGATCTCCAGGGTAAACATTAAGGAATCCTATATATCAATCAGGCGAACCGGGTCCGAGAGCCGTTGCGTTATGTGCGGTTGCGCACATAACGCAACGCTCGCATTGTGACTTGCAGAGCGCCCCCAGCGTGGTCCGCATCATAAGGCAGCGGCGATCGGAAACTGTTGGTGGGATTGCGCACGGTTCCTGCGTCGCTCGCGCCGTAATGTGTTGTCGTGGGTTATCGGGGCAGGCGGCACGTGACGTAGGGATCGCCTGAGACGGGGATTTCCGTGCGTTCGCCGATGGCGGACGACTGCCAGCCCATGAATGTCTGACGAACACGACACGCACTGGGGTAGGGAAATGTCAGAGTTAACGCAACGGTCAGAGTTTGCGCAACGTACGGTCGACATCGTGCTGCAACGTACGGTCGATGTCGTGCTGATCGTGCTGGGCGCCATTTGCGCCGTACACCTGAATCTGAATTCCGGACAGGTGGCCGAGGTGCATCACCCCGATCCCACGCTGGTGGCATTTTGCGCGGCACTCGCGCTCTCGGTCTTTCCCGCTTGCGGGACCTATGGCACGCGCGGCAGCCGGTCGCTCTTCAGCGTCGCGGGCCGCACGGCGTTCGCCTGGCTCGCGGTGCAGCTTTGCGGACTCGTGCTGCTTTATGCGATTCATCACGATCATCTGCTGGCGTTGCCGTGGTTCATGTACTGGACACTGACGACGGGTATTTCGCTGTTGCTGTCGCACACGCTGTTCTTTTCGGAATTCAGCGTGCTGCGACTGACCCGTGAATGGTGGCGCGGGGAAGCTTACGAAATCGGTTCGCGCGACAAGGTTCGCAGCGCTGTCATCGGGCACGCCTTGAAACGCGTCTTTGACATTGTGGCGGCAGTGAGTGCGATCGTGCTGCTCTCGCCGCTGCTCGCCGTGCTCGCGCTGCTGGTCAAGCGCGATGGCGGTCCGGCGCTATACGGCCATACGCGCGTAGGCCGCCATGGCAAGAAATTTCGCTGTCTCAAGTTCCGGTCGATGGTGGTGAACTCGGAGCAGGTGCTCAAGGATCTGCTCGAGCGTGATCCCGAAGCCCGCGCGGAATGGGAGCGTGAATTCAAGCTCAAGAACGACGTGCGCGTAACGCGGATCGGCCACTTTCTGCGCCGCTCGAGCCTCGATGAACTGCCGCAGCTCTGGAACGTCCTGCGCGGCCAGATGAGTTTTGTCGGCCCGCGCCCGATCATCGACCAGGAGCTGGAGCGCTATGGCGAGGCGAGAAAGTACTACCTGATGGCCACGCCGGGTATCACGGGCCTGTGGCAGGTGAGCGGACGCAACGATATCGACTACGCGACGCGCGTTCTGCTCGACGTTTCCTATGTGGAGAACTGGACCTTCCGGAAGGACATCGGGATTCTGTTCAAGACGTTTTTTGTCGTGATTCGCGGAACTGGCGCGTATTGAGCTGCGAGCGAGCCGAAAAAGAGGGTGAAAGCGGGCTGCAAACGTGTTAGCACGAGACGCGGTTGACATATCAGGTATCCGGTTCACACGGCATGACCCGGGACGCATGTAACGGATTGGGGGTGTTGCGATGGGACTGAATGCGATGAACTGGATCGGGAGTACGCACGCGCGTGTCGGGCGGGATGTTGGACTCGCGGGCGCGCTGCGCCGCGGGGCTGCGTGTGCCGTTTGCCTGGCGCTCACGGCGCTGAGCGGCTGTGCTCTGGCGCCGGGCATGACCTACACTTCCGGAGCGGCGGGTTCCACGGCGAACCCGGGTGCCGTTGCGGCATCTGGCGCAGCGGTGCCTGATAGCGTGGCGGCCAAGGGAATCGCTGGTGCACCGACCGGTACGCTCGTCGAGATCACGAGGGACCTCGTCGACAAGGAGGCCGCGGCGCGGCCCAAGGGCATTCCGGCAGACGTGCAGCAGATGTTCGCCAAAGCCACGCCGTATGAAATCGGCCCCGGCGATATTCTCACCATCGTCGTCTGGGATCACCCCGAACTCAACCTGCCCGCGGGCGGCGGCGGCGGCGACGGTCCTTCGGGCGCCAGTTCGGTTGCGTCCGGCTACACCGTCGATAACAACGGCTTTATTCAGTATGCCTATATTGGTCCGCTGAAAGTCGCGGGTCTTTCGGAAATGGGTGTGCGCGATATCCTCGCGGGGAAGCTCGCGAAATACGTACGTCAGCCGCAGATTACCGTGCGCATCGAAACCTATCGCAGCAAGCGCGTGTATCTCGACGGCGAGGTCAAGACGCCGGGCGTGCAGGTGCTCAACGACCGGCCGATGACGTTGCCCGAGGCGATCAACCGGGCCGGCGGCTTCACGAGCAATGCCGACCGCTCGCATGTGTCCGTGACACGTGGAGACACCACAGTGGATATCGATATGCCGGCGATGATCCGCAAGGGGTTCAATCCCGACCGGATCGTTCTGCACGATGGTGACCTCGTGCGGATCTTCGCCCAGATGGACAGCAAGGTTTTCGTGGTCGGCGAGGTCGAGCGTCCTGGCGGCGTGATGTTCAATAACGGACGTATGTCGCTCAACGAGGCACTTGGCAATGCGGGAGGGATCAACCAGTCGTCGGGCGATGCGTCGCAAGTGTATGTCGTACGTGGACGCGATACCAGCCAGCCGACCGTGTTCCATCTCGACGCGAGCAGCGCATCGGCAATGGCCACGGCCGATTCGTTCGAGCTCAAGCCCAACGATGTCGTATTCGTCGATACGTCTACTCTCGTGAAGTGGAGCCGTGTCATCAGCCTGATTTTGCCGACGACCCAGGCCGCTGCGACGAGCCGTGCGATTGGATACTGATGTACACATGAACAATACAAACCACACGAACCGCGTCAGCCGACCTGTTCGCTTTCGGGGGCACAAAATGAATAACCGCGACTATCTGCTTGAAGGGCCTGCGGAGACGATCATGCCGATCGCCCCCGACGGCGGACATATGGGCAATATGCTGGATACACTTTACGCGGGCCGCAAGACGATCCTGATCGTTACGCTGATCTTTACGCTTTTCGGCACCCTCTATGCGGTACTGGCATCCCCTGTCTATCAATCGGACATGCTCATTCAGGTGGAGGAGAGCCCGAACGCGGCAAAATCGGCGCTGGCCGATCTTTCCTCCCAGTTCGCGGTCAAGACACAGGCATCGGCGGAAATGGAGGTATTGCGTTCGCGGATGGTCGTGTCCTCCGCCGTTGATGCGACCAAGCTCTATATCAAGGCAACGCCGCGCTATTTCCCCGTGGTGGGCCGCTGGGCCGCGCAACGTCTGAGCCTCGACCACTGGTCGGGCTGGGGCGGCTACGCATGGGGCGGCGAGGCGATCGAGGTAAGGCAATTCGACGTGCCGACGCGCCTGCAAGGCAGGCCGTTCGTCTTGACCTACCGGGGTAACGGGGCCTACACGCTCGAGGGCGGCGGCATCACGCTCGAAGGGCAAGTGGGACAAGCACTGCACGCCCCGACGGTGGGAGGCTCGATCGACCTCGTCGTCGGCCGGATCGATGGGCAGCCGGGCACGGTCTTCAATGTGATGCGCCTGTCCGAACTGAGCGCGATCCAGTCGCTGCAGACGGCAATCGCCATTACGGAAAAGGGCAAGGAATCCGATGTCATTGGTGTCGCGCTGGATGGTGAAGACCCGGTACTCACCAGCACCATTCTCAACGCGATCGGCAACGAGTACATCCGGCAGAACGCCCAGCGTACGCAGGAAGAAGCGGAAAAGCAGATCGCCTTCCTCGACCGCCAATTGCCTCTGCTCAAGGCCCAGCTCGAGAAAGCCGAGAACGAGTACAACTCTTTCCGCTCGGCGCACGGGGCCGTCAACCTGGACGCTGAAGCGTCGGCGCTGTTGCAGAGTTCGGCGCTGGCGCAGCAGCGTATCGCCGATCTGCAACAGCAACGCGCCCAGGCGATGGCCCGATTCACCGACGACAACCCGGCTCTCGTCGCCATCAACGGGCAACTGTCCGAAGCGCAGAAGTCGCTGGAACACCTGGCCGGCCAGACCCGCGCGCTGCCGCCGGTGGAGCAGGAGCTCGTGCGCCTGCAGCGGGAAGTGACCGTCGATACGAACATCTACACCAATCTTTTGAACAGCCGCGAGCAACTGCGTCTGATCAAGGCAGGGCGCGTGTCGAATGTACGCATGATCGACGCCGCAGTGCCACCTGAAGGACCGATTCGGCCGAAGCGCGCCATTATCGTGATCGCGGCCGTGTTTACCGGATTGTTTGCCGGCGCTGCGCTCGTGCTGCTGCGGCAGAGGCTCAACCGCGGCGTCTCCGTCGTGGAGGAGATCGAAGCGGGCACCGGGCTGGCAGTTTTCGCGGCCGTTCCGCGCAGCCGCATTCAGCATTCGCTCGCGCGTCGTTTGCCGTATGGCGCGCCCGGTGCGAACACAGTGCTCGCACATACGGCCGTGTTCGACCCGGCGGTCGAGAGCCTGCGCAGCTTCCGCACCGCGCTCGAGCATTCGCTGGCGGACGCGGACAATCGCGTCGTGCTGCTGGCGGGGCCGACACCCATGGTCGGCAAGTCATTCGTTTCGGTCAATCTGGCGGCTGTATTCGGTGCGTCGGGCAAGCGTGTGCTCCTGATCGACGCTGATCTGCGGCGGGGCTCGTTGAACCAGCATATGGCGGTGCCGAGTATGCCTGGTGTCACGAACATCTTCGAGCCCTGCCAAAGCTATGACCACGTGGTCAATCGCGACGTAATGCCGGGCGTCGACTTCGTCGCGACCGGAGGTTATGTGGCCAATGCCAGTGAGCTGCTGCAAAAAGACGCTTTCAGGAACTTCGTGGCCTGGGCCAATTCGACGTACGAACTCGTGCTCATCGACGCGCCGCCGATTTTGCCGGTGGCCGACGCCGGGATCATCGGGAAACTGGCGGGCACAGTGTTCGTGATCGCGCGCCAGGGCGCGACAAGCGTGACCGATCTACGCGAGTCCGTACGTCGCTTTGAGCAGGTTGGCGTGCCAATTCGCGGCGTGATCTTCAATGACATGACATCGCGTCCGGGACGCTATGGCAACGAATATGCCGCGTACGGCTATTCGAGTTACGGCTTTGCCAAGGACACGGGCAGCGCGAAGGCGGAGTAGCCGGGAACTGCCGGCAGTCGTGTGCTCGTCGGTAGCAGCGCCGCGGTCCATCGATTTGCCGGTCGAGCGGCGCCTTTTGGTTTGGACTCCTGGGCTGGAGCGGATTCGCCTTGGCTTCAGCCCACTTCACCGGCGGCGGCGTGACTGTCTGCCCGCACGAGACGCGAACTCACCACGCCCCTTCAGTCATCCGTCGTTTGACAGGAACCGCCAATCGCATTAGCGGCGACTTTCCATCTGAATTAGCGACTGACTCTCCAAAACCGCCTTTGGACGCGTGAGTTGGCGCGACATGAGCGACGGCGAACATTCGCCTGTGCGAAGACCGGCCACACTTCTAGACATATGAATTGCATGGCGTGGCCCGTTGAATCCGGCCGTGAGCGATGCCTTCCACCTTGGGACGAAACACGTGCTTGCCCCCAATCTGATGATTAACGGCCGCTTCCTGGGTCGCCGCGCGACGGGTGTCGATCGCTTTGCGTTCGAAACCATCCGGGCGCTCGATCAATTGATCGAATTGCGCGACCCGTGCGTCGCCGGATTGCGGACCGAAATCATCGTACCCGCCGCGCTGGCCGCCCTGCCGAATCCATTTCGGCACGTCGCACTGCGCGCGAGTGGAAAGGGAGGTGGCCTGCGTTGGGAACAACTGGCGCTGCCGCAAGCCGCACGCGGCCGGCTGCTGCTCAATCTCTGCAACTCCGGGCCCCTTTGGTATCGCCGTCAAATCACCGTGCTGCACGACGCGGCGCCCGCGCGCGTGCCGGACAGCTACAGCCGGTCCTTTGTTGCCTGGTATCGCCTGATGGCGCCGCGTCTTGGCCGCATATCGCGGCGTGTGATTACCGTGTCCGAATTTTCTCGGCGCGAGCTGTCTGACGCTTACCGTATTCCTGTGGACAAGATCGGCGTCGTGCCGGAAAGCGGCGAGCATATGTTGCGTGTGCAACAGGATGGAGGCAACGCGGCAAACGCGTTTGGCGAGCGTCCATTCGTGCTTGCGGTGGGCAGCCTTAACCGTCACAAGAATTTTCAGCTTGTGGCCGATGCTGCACGGCTCATCCGTGACGCTCAGTTCGACATCATTGTCGTGGGCGGCGGCGATGCACGAGTCTACGGGACGGGCCAGGAGGCGTTGCCCGAGTTCGTGAAGCATCTCGGCTACGTGAGTGACGGCGCACTCGCGGCGCTCTATCGCCGCGCCGCGTGCTTCGTTTATCCGTCGCGTTACGAGGGTTTCGGGCTGCCGCCTGTCGAGGCGCTGGCGCTTGGCTGCCCCGTCATCGCTTCGCGGCTGCCGGCTGTCCAGGAGGCGTGCAACGACGCCGTGCTCTACACGTCGCCGGACGATCCAGCGGAACTCGCGAGATTGCTTGAACGAATCACGAGCGATGCCGCGCTGCGTGAGCGTCTGCGCGAGCGAGGCCGCGCCCGGACCGCAGAACTAACCTGGCAAACGACTGCCACCAGGTTGATCGAGGAGATCTCGCCGTGGCTAACGTAACGCTTGCATCCAATCTTGCCAACGACGCACGCCGGTTCGGCCGTGTCGCGCTCGTGCATGAGTGGCTCGTCACCTACGCGGGATCGGAAAAGGTCGTGGAGCAGATTCTTCAGCTGTTTCCGCAGGCCGATCTGTACAGCGTCGTCGACTTCTTCCCGGAATCTCAGCGGGGGGTGCTGGGGGGCAGGCATGCAACGACCTCGTTCATCCAGCATCTGCCGCGGGCACGCAAATCGTTTCGGACTTACCTCCCGCTCATGCCGCTGGCCATCGAGCAGTTCGATCTCTCTTCGTACGATCTCGTGATTTCTTCAAGCCATGCCGTGGCAAAAGGTATTTTGACGGGGCCGAACCAGGTGCACGTCAGTTACGTCCATTCGCCGATTCGCTACGCGTGGGATTTGCAGCACCAGTATCTGTGCGAGGCCGGACTGCAGCGCGGCATGAAAAGCTGGATCGTGCGCGCATTGCTTCATTACATGCGTATCTGGGACCAGCGCACGGCGCATGGCGTGGATGCCTTCGTTGCCAACTCCGCGTTTGTGGGGCGGCGCATTCGCAAGGCCTACGGCAGCCAGGCCGCCGTGGTCTATCCGCCAGTCGATGTGGAGCGCTTCGAATTGGGTAACCACCACGAAGACTTCTATCTGATCGCCTCGCGGATGGTGCCATACAAGCGGATTCCTCTCATCGTCGAGGCATTTGCGGCGATGCCGTCGCGGCGTCTCGTGGTGATCGGCGACGGCGCCGATTTTGCACGCGTCAAGGGCTGTGCTACGTCCAATGTGACCTTGCTTGGCTATCAGCCCGACGAGGTCTTGGTCGACTACATGCAGCGTGCGCGGGCGTTCGTCGTTGCCGCGGAAGAGGACTTTGGCATTTCGGTTGTCGAGGCGCAGGCCTGCGGCACGCCGGTCATCGCTTTCGGGCGTGGAGGGTCGCGGGAGATCGTGCTGGATTCGCCGGATCCCGAACGCGGCACGGGGCTCTTCTTCAGTGAGCAGAGCGTGGAATCGATCGTCGATGCGGTGGAGCGTTTCGAACGGTTGCCAGCGCCCAAACCGGAGGTTTGCCGTCGCAATGCGATGCGCTTTACGGAGGAGCGATTCAAGCAGGAATTTCTAAGCGTAGTGGAACGAGCAATGGATGCCGACAAGGCGATTGCTGATGCGCCGCCGGTGGTGCGGCGTTGGCATTCAGCCTGAGTTTGGCGCGATAACGGCATCGTTCACGCAACAAGGTTGGGTGGACGGATGGGGGGGGTCGGCAAGTGGAACTGACGATATTCGGAGTCATCGTGTTCGTCGCCGGACTGGCGGCGCTCTACGTGTCGTATCGCGGCGCGATTTACGGCATGGCGGTGTTTTCCCTGTTCGGATGTACACTCGCGCTCGGACTGGGCGGCATCGGCATTTTGCCGGCACAAGTCTTTCTCGCGTTTTTCGCACTCAGGGCGTTCAATCTCGTGGGCGGGAAGGGGTTCGCTGACGCGGTCGCGCAAGGCAAGCCCGGCTTCTGGCTGCTCTGCACCTGCCTCTGGGGTGTTACGGGTGCCATCCTGCTGCCGCGTTTGCTGAGCGGCGCGACACTCGTGTTCCCTGTCGACCGCAGCAGCCAGTTCATCCTACTGCAGCCGCTTGGCCCTGTCTCTGGCAATCTGTCTCAGACGATCTATTGCATCGCCGATGTCGTGGTGTATTGCTCCATGATCGCGTTCCTCAAGTACCGTGGTGTGTACAGGACGCTCGCAAATGCCATTTTTCTGCTCGCCGCGCTAGACGCGCTTGCCGGCCTGATCGATATCGTTGCGCACGCGGCTGGCCTCGACGTCCTCTCCGCTATCAAGACGGCGCAGTTCGCCGATTTGACCGGCCAGGAAATGGCCGGTCTGGTTCGCATCAGCGGCACGTTCAGTGAAACCTCCGGCTTTGCGGCGTTTACGCTGCCGCTCTTTGTCTTTTGCCTGAATCTCTGGCTCGTCGGCTATCGCCCGAAACTGGCCGGCCCGCTTTCGACTGCAACGGGATGCCTCCTGCTTCTGTCGACTTCGGGAACCGCGTATGTCGGGTTAGGTGCGTATCAGTTCATTCTGCTCTTCAGTCGGCCCGCCGTGATCTCGCGTTTCGCCACCGTACGCAAGCAACGGCTATGTGTTATTTCGGCATGCGCGGGTCTGTTGGGCGTGCTCTACGTGATCGTCTTTCTGCCGGGGGTGGTGAAAGTGCTCGGGGATTTCGTCGATGCCGCGGTCCTGAGCAAGGCGGGTAGCGACTCCGGTGTCGAGCGAATGGGCTGGAATGCTCAAGGTATCACCAACTTCTTCGACACGTATGGAATAGGCGTTGGGCTGGGAAGCATTCGTGCGTCGAGCTTTCTGGTGGTGCTGGTGGCAAGCCTTGGTGTCGTCGGTGTGGTGTGCTACGGCATGTTCCTTGGGAAGTCACTGCTGTTGCCGGTGCCTGCCCATTACCCGTTCACGGAAAGGGCCGTCTGCTATGCGGCGCGGCACGCCATGATCTCTACGTTGATCGTGGCGTCGGCTTCGCTCAGCGTTTTCGAGCTAGGTACTTGTTTCTATATATTTGCGGCCGCAGCAGGCGCGCTCTCGGCACGTGTGCCGCGACGTGTGCCCGCGCGCGCCGCATGGGCTGTCAGGGGGGCTCATGAATAAAGTTCACGCGTCGTTTTCGAAAATCGAATTACTAGCGGTCTATTTCTCGTACGTGGTGCGGTACATCTATCCACTCATCCTGGTTCCTTATTACGGAAGAGTGCTCGGTTCCAGCGGCTACGCCGTGGTGCTAGCGGGGATGTCGCTGTCCAGCACGATCTGGCTGTGCGTCGATTTCGGCTTTTCCACCATCGGGGGACGGGATATCGTCCATACGGAACACATGAGTGAGCGCGATTCCATTTTTCGGGATCAGTTCACGGCCCGGCTGCTGCTGTGTATTCCGGGCTTGATCATAGGCGCGATCGCGGCTTGCAGGTCGGAAATGATTTCCGGTGTTCCCGGTGTGAGCTTTTTTGTCGTCGTCGGGGGGCTGCTGAACGCTTTCAATCTGGGCTGGTATTTCACCAGCACGGGACGCCCGAGAACGAGTGTGATGATCGAAATGCTGGGGCTCATGCTTTCGCTTACGTTGCTGTTTTCCTTCATTCGAAAACCGGCTGACATCGACCGCGTTTTCCCGGTAATTTTCGCTTCCAATCTGGCCCAGACGATACTGGCCTATTGGCTTGTCCGAAAGGAATACACCGGAGTGATCGCGTCCGTGCGGGCGGCCATTAATTTGATCAAGCGATCGGCCACTATCTTTATCTACAGTGGGACGGCGGTCCTGGTGCTCGTAGCGTCCACCTATATATTGTCGCTGTTGGCCTCGCCCGCGGAGGTAAGTGCCTTCGGTCTTTCGGAGCGCCTGGTTTCTGCCGGGTTGAGCATCATGGCGCCCGCGAGCCAGATTCTGGCGCCCAAGGTCATGTATCTGGTTACCCGTAATGAGGCGCGAGCTAATCTGATTGCTCGACGGACTTTTGCGATCTTTCTCCTCGGAGCGGTGGCCGGGGTGATCATCACAAAATCGCTTGCCGATTGGCTCGTACCGCTCCTGTTTGGGCCGGAATTTGGCCACGCAGTGCCCATTCTGAAAATCATGGTGCTCGTGCTGCCACTCGCCGTTTGCACGCGGGTATTGGGCATGTATTTCCTGATTCCCCGCAAACTCGAGAAACTCCTTGCCTTGAGCGGTGTGACTGCCGCGCTGGTGAATCTGGCTGCGGCCATTCCCCTTGCGGGCAACTGGGGCGCGACAGGCATGGTGTTGGCACGTTTGCTGGCGGAGGGTTCCTTGCTGCTTATGCTGGTCGTCGGCACCTGGCGAGCCGGCCTGATCCGCGATATTTTTGGAATCGAGGAAGGGGTCTCGTGGCAGGCGAGATTCAGCAGATGGCTCGAGTAACGGCGGTTACGGTGCGCAAGACATCCTGCAATGATCGACGAGGCGCCTGATGGATTCGATCGTCAGCTCACGAATAACCAAGGTGACGCAAATGAGCCAACCTTCCTTAAACAAGGATCCGCGAATCTGCCTGATCTTCGCCACGCGTGGCCGCGCGGAGATTCTTAAACACGTTGTCGCCTTCGTCGATCTGCAAACGGTAGGGCCCGATCTGATTATCGTGTCGTGCGTGACGGACGAGGACGTTGGCGATCTGGCGGTCCAGCCCGGATTGGTCGTGCTTAAAGGGAAGCCGGGGCTCACCGCGCAACGCAATCATGCCTTGAACCACGTGCCCGACGACGTCGACGTCGTCATTTTCCTGGACGACGACTTTCTGATGCATGGCGCGTGGATTTCGGAAGTGTTGAAGGCGCTGGACAGGGATCCCGCCATTGCCTGTGTTACCGGGACAGTCATCGCCGACGGCATCCATGGGCCGGGTTATTCCTTTGAAGAGGGGCGAACCATGGTGACCAGGATCGGCGAACTTCCGGATGGCCTGGTCGTGACGCCGACAGGCGGTCCCTACGGATGCAATATGGCGTTCCGGGCCAGCAGCATCGCTGGCCTTCGCTTTGACGAGCGCCTCGTCCTTTATGGCTGGCAGGAGGACCGCGATTTCGGAGGACAGATCTGGAATCGGGGTGGGCTAGTCGTCCGAATCAATACGGCGCTCGGGGTGCATCTGGGCATCAAGCGCGGCCGGGTGTCCGGATGCAAACTCGGGTATTCGCAGGTTATCAATCCGCTTTACCTGGTGAAAAAGAAAACAATGCCTTTGCGTCCCGCGCTCGATCACGTCGTGCGCAACGTCGCGAGCAATATTGTTCGAAGCGTTGCGCCGGAGCCGTGGATCGACCGGCGCGGACGTCTAATAGGCAATTTGATCGGCTTATGGGACTTTTTGCGAGGAAGGCTGACACCTGAGCGACCCGAGACTCTATAGAAACTGCCGGCGACTGCGATGAACAAACATTCCCATTTGGCGGTGCCCGATTGCCTGCGCGGCGTTGCAGCCATATCGGTCCTGCTCTTTCATCTCAATCACTGGCTTGGGATTCCATGGTTGGCCCCCAACGCGGGCATTGCTGTCGACTTCTTTTTCGGTCTCTCGGGCTACGTCCTGTGTGTGGCCTACCGGGGCCGATTCGAAAGAGGGATGGGCGGCGCGCTCTTCGCGCGTATCAGACTCATCCGGCTGATGCCGATGATAGGCATCGGAACGCTGTTGAGTGCATCGTATCTGGCGGCGAGACTGGTTCTGCTTCACGACGCCGACATTCATCCGGGCTGGCTTGCGGCCGCCACGCTCTTCGGCCTTTCGTGTATCCCGACGTTTGGTGCTCCCCACGCAATTGGCGGGCCGCAGGTGTTCCCGCTCAACGGCCCCGAATACACGCTATTTCTCGAACTGGTCGTCAATCTCTTCTGGATGCTCACGCGCCGGTTCGACGGAATGAAGTTCGCACTCGTCGTGGCGCTCACAGGCTATGCGCTTACCGCGGTGTTCGGAATGGGAGGCGACACGCCGCAGACTTTCCTCTCCGGCTTCCCGCGCGTATTTGGCGCCTATTATCTGGGCGTCCTGCTTTATCACACGGATGTGAAGTTCGGGTTGCTCTCGCTGAAGATCTGGAAATCGCTTTTCCTGCCGGCATCCGTCGCGACCCTCGTGATCATGGGATGGAATGGTCAGGTTCCCTTCTTCGTACAGTGGCTGTGGGCTGCCGCGGTGATGCCGTTGCTGATCCTCGGCGGTTCCTTGTTTGCGCTCGCGGGGCCGGTACGGACCGCCGCACTCGTATTGGGCGAACTGTCCTATCCGGTGTACGCGTTACATTACCCGCTATTTGTCTGGCTCAATGGAATTTATCAGGAGCTGATGCACCGGAAGGATCCGCTTCTCGAGGCCGCTTTGTTCGTCCCGCTGATCCTGCTGGGCAGCTACCTCATCATGCGTTTCGTCGATACGCCCCTGCGAGCTTTTTTCATCTCCCGATTTGGCCGCTCCACTGTCAAACCGATTCTCGATAGTACGGCGGCTGATACACCTGTATGAGCCGATGTGCGGGAATTACCTGTCACAAGACCGAAGCGGGCGGACGTGTGGATCGGCTTTGGTCGTATGACCGCCGGCGCGGGCCTGCGCACGTGAGCGTGCGGTAGCCAGCAGTGCCGCGCTCGGTGTGCCGATAGCATACCGGCTGGAGGTATGTTGTCGCGCGTAACGTCGGCAGCGGCGTCGCTGAAGGATTCGCGGCGACCGTTCTAGCCATAGTCCGACGGGCCAGCGGGGCTTCATGTGAGAAAGACTGACGCTTGTGTGCACGGGAATGGTATGAAAAGGATCGCGTCGAAAACGATAGCGTTCAACGGCAAGTTCTTCGGGGCAGGGCCGACGGGCGTACACAAAGTGGCCGAGGAGCTCATCGCAGCGACCGACGCCTTGATTGCCGCGCAAGCCGCAAATGGGATGGATTACGCTGTCGTCGCCAGAAATGGCGTGCAGGTGCCAGCCTATCGCCATATTTCCTGCGTTCGCGAGAGCCCGTGGGCGCGCAGGATGCACAAGATCGCGTGGGAGCAGTTTTATTTACCCTTAGCGAGCAGAAAGGGTTTCATTCTCAATCTCTGCAATCTCGGACCGCTGCTCCATCGCAATTCGGCGACGCTGATACACGATGCCCAAGTCTATTCCGCGCCCGAATCGTACTCCCTGTCTTTTCGGCTCTGGTACAAGTTTCTGTTCTTTTTCATTGGGAAGCGGCACAAGATCATCTTCACCGTTTCTGAGTATTCCAAAAGAGAACTCGTGCACTATGGCGTTGCGCCCGCCGACAAGATCGTTGTCGTGCACAACGGCTGCGATCACGTCTTACAGATCCGACCAGACGATAGGCGAATTGCGGTGTTGGGCCTCGATCCGAAGCGCTATGTTGTTGCGCTCGCGAACACCCAGAAGCACAAGAACATTGGCGTACTGCTCAAGGCTTTCGCGGGCGAACAGCTGAGACACGTCCCACTCGTGCTGTTCGGCGGCGCGACGCGAACTGATTTCGAGAGTCTCGGACATGACGTCCCGCCCAACGTGCGATTTACGGGCCGGATTACCGATGCGGAGCTCGTCGGACTGTTGGCCAATGCCGGCGCGCTTGCATTTCCCTCGCTAACCGAAGGGTTTGGTTTGCCGCCGCTGGAAGCGATGGCGCTCGGCTGTCCAGTGGTGGCCGCACCCTTCGGCGCGCTTCCCGAAGTTTGCGGAAACGCTGCGCTTTATGCCGACCCTCATAGCCCGGATGCGTGGCGAATGAATATTCTCTCTGTGCTCGACGACGAAGCAGTCCGGCAATCCGTGATATCCGCCGGGCGCCGCCAGGCGGGCGGCTTCACATGGAAGCGCGCGGCGCGCGACCTGTTCGAGACAGTGAAAGCCGTGACCGGCTGATTTCATTAAAGAATGCGATTTGGGGGGCAAGCAATGTCTATCGGTGTCGACTTCTCATTGGCGCTCAATGATCGAACCGGCAAACTATTTCTGGGCAAAGATATTATCTCGACGCTTGGCAGCAGGGTCGCGAGTATCCACTATGGACGATTCCACGAATTTCCAAGAAATGATTTGATGCGCCGTATCGCGGGCAGGCTGACCCACGAGGAAACCATTGCGAGGGTAAATAGCTCGCGGTTGGTTTCGCTTTTGCCGGTCATCCGCGATCCACGTCCTACACTGCATCTCGATCCATTAAGCGTCGTTCGCCATCGTCTGGAAGCGCAGGACGTTGTGCTTTGCCACGATGTGGGGCCGATCACGCACCCCCAATATTTCGCGCCGGGTGTGGAGGATTTATACCTTCGGGCCTATGATCAGATCCGAAGGGTGAAGCCTCACATGGTATTTGTCAGCAAGAGCTCTCAGCGAGAATTTCATGAGCTATATGGTGATGACTTTGCCTCGTCGGCCGTCATCTATATTCCAACCCGCTTGGGAGTCAAGGAGGGGGAAGGGCGTCCGGTGAAGGGCGTTTCGCCCCGTTTTCTTTTGACAGTGGGGAGTATCGGAAACCGTAAGAATCAGGCCCGTTGTATCGAGGCATTCTCGGCAAGCGGGCTTGTGGAGAAGGGGTGGCAGTACGTCATTGTCGGCGGGCGCGAGCCTGGTGCCGACGTCGCTATTGAACTCGCCAGGCAATCTGCCGGTGTCGTGATGCCGGGATATACGCAGGATGACGAGCTTCGTTGGCTCTACCGCAACGCATCCGGTTTTGTGCTGATGAGTCTGCTGGAGGGATTCGGAATGCCAGTGATAGAGGCGATCGAGTATGACTTGCCGTGCCTGGTTTCCCGCGCGAGTATCCTGACGGAAGTGGGGGGGGACGCAATGCTGTGCGCTGATCCGCTAGCCCGGGAATCCATCGCGTATGGTATGCGTTTGCTAGCCGAACTGTCTGGCGAGGAGCGTAGTCGGCGAATTTCCCAGGCGCGCGCGCATCTCCGCACTTTTGCGCGCGAGCCCATACTCGCTAGCTGGAGAGAACTGGTAGAGAGAATCGGCTGAGTCGGTGGTCCGTCCTGGGTACGGCGCGGGGCCCGAGGAGGGCTTCGTCCTTACGATCGAAGCGACTACGGTCTTCCGGTTCGATACGGTGCCCGACTGGCGTAACGATTTAATCGCAAGCGTTCAGCGTTTGACCAGCCGCCGAACCGCATTCAGCGGGGACTTCAATCGGGTCACCGGCGAGTGAACGACTTCCGCGAACGTTTTGGGATGGCGGTGCTCCAGCGTCGAGATGACCTTTCTTTTCAAGCTGTCGCGCAACGGTGAAACGCCGGGCGGCAACGGCTTCAGCCCAATCATGCGCAGAACGTAATTGGCCTGATAAACCCGCGCACGTCGCTCGAGCGACCTCATGCAGTAGTTGATGCTGATACTCACCGAAATGTTGTCGTCGTTCTTGACCCAATGCGGCGCCAATGGAGGGTGATGCACCACTTCGCCCGGGTTGAGCCGGAAGATCGTGCCGCGACTCTGCAGTTGACGACGATAACGCGCGGCCTCGAAGTTGCCCGCGTAGTAGCGTTCGACTTCCTGGTCGGGCACCAGCTCGCGATCGGTAGCCGGGAAGAGGCATACGTCTTTCGAGCCATGCAACTGGAAGAGGAAGTTGGTTTCGTGATCGATATGGAAGGGTGTCGAGATCTTTGGCGAGGAGACCAACAGTGTCATCGTCACCAGGGTGATGTCGCTGCGCAGCGGATAATCGGACAGCTCCTCGAGCTCGGCTGTAATCGAGTCGAGGACAAGGGCGTAGTCCGCGTCGTAAAGGTGTACCTGAGTGAGTTTGATCCAGGAGTCGTTCTCGTGAACGCTCGCAAACGCCTCTTTCAGCCGCGTGCTATGCGGCATGGCGCTGAATCTGGCTTCCAGCGAACTATTCTTGAAGTTGATCGCGCGGACGTTGCCATTCTTTTCAAGCATCCGCAGGGCGACCTCCTCGATCCTTGGGATCTCGAACAAGCCGCTTTCATGCAACAGGTGATTGAATTTGAACGGATGCAGATTGAAGTTGCTTTTGAATTCCTTGTTGCAGGCGTGCAGGATTTTTCCGTCTGAGGCGAGTTGGGGCGATGCATCGTCCAACGCCGCACTATGGCTAGTCACAGACATGGCACACCTTTGCAGGTTAGAGGGTATTGCTTGCAGGCTACTATCGCGCCCGTGGGCCAGATGTGCGTTGACGAACATCCAGGCCGGTTTAGGGCGTTTACCCGCGATGAGCGGTCTAGTTGACAGCTTCCTGCCTGGTCGCCGAAGGTGTGTCGGCGGCTCTGAAGCTTGGCCGGAGAAAATCGACGACCTCGGCGTCCGTGATCGGTTTGATATGCAGCCCGAAAGCGGCGTTCAGTGAAGTGACAAGGTACTGTGCCCAAAGGGTATTCCAGACGACGCCGGCATGAGTGTCTGAAAGGTAGGTGTTGTGCGGATCGTCGCCAGTGGTATTGGTGATTGCCCAGCCAGGCCCCAGATGCACGGTCTTGTAATTCGGGCGCCCATGATCATCGCGATTGCCCCACAGGCTTCTGAACCACAAGCCAGCGTCGAGAACATGGACATGGCGGTTCGCCGCGGCGAGCGCGCGCAAGCCATTGTTGAAACGATCAATGCCGGCGTCGATATTGGCAATCTCCCTGGCGGATTGCCAGCTGTTGAACTCGCCAGGCCAATCGGCGTCGCTGCCCCCGGTCACAAGCACGACATAGGTATCAGGGTGATATTTTTGGATTAGCGCGACGGCTTCGCCAATGGACTTGATGCAGGCATTGATTGCGCTCGCGGAGCGCACTGCATCGGGATCGCGGGACAGCTCGTCAAAAAGCTCGTGGCTGCTGAGATCGTTGTCGCCAATCTGGACCAGTACGACGCCGCCTCGCCAGGCTTGCGGTTCCATGTCCATCAAATCGACGAGTCGGATCGCCTGGCGCTGCGATTGCCCCATCAACTGGCTGCAGGTCGCGCCGCTAACCGCAAAGTTATAGCGGTAGTCCTCTTTGGGGGGCGTGCGGGCGAGCGCACCCAAAGCTTCGCTGGCCATGGCCCGATACTTGCCGGTTCCCCAAACGCCCCATTTGCCCTGGTCGATCTGGTCTCCCCGCAACTGGGCGAGCACCTCGGTCCACTGCCACGTGGTCGCGCGCCACTGGCCCCCTCGCGCGTGCGGATCGCTCGACATGACCGTGTCGTGGTAGGACTGGCTATTGGAGTCACCAAGCACGGCTAATCGCACCCTTCCAGACGGCGGCTCCGACGCGCTGGCGACGGCGACCGGCACACGGCGAAACAGGCCGGGAACGGCTAACCTGACAAAAAGGCCGGTGATGGACAGTACGCCGAACAGCGCGACCAGCAACACCCTACGCGAACGGGACATAGGCCATTTACCCTATCGTGGCGCACCGAGATCATGGCCCTTCAAGGGCGTTTTCCTGTTCGTCGTGCGCGGTTTCGGCAAAGCGGTCGAGCAGTTGCTTGCCCATGACCGCCGCGCCGGCCGCGCGGAACATCTGGTTGTGCATGCCAGGAACCTCGGTGACGACCAGTTTGCCGCTGATCACTTCACCCCAGCCCATGTCGTGTGCAAACAGGCGGCCCTTGAGCACCTGACCGCTGCGGAAGATCTGGACATTGCCGTCGTAGGGCTTCGGACGGTATCGCACCTGCTGCTCGCGCAGATAGCCGATATTGCGGCCATACCAGAGATTGTCGTCGATCATGTTGTTCGCGTTGTCGTTCTTCAGGAAGCCGAACTTCACCGCAAGCTGCGTCAGACGAAGCCAGCGAACGGTCCGAAACTGCTGGAGGAACGCAATCATGGACATCTCGCCACGCTTCGCCAGGCGGTAGTCGCGCGGAATGTCGTCCATACGCACCTGGACTTTGCGCAAAAGGCGATCGTACCAGGGCATCGATTCCCGATACCCCGGGCACCAGGAGTCGGTGAGGACGACGAGTTCCACCGTTTCGCCCTCGCGGCGCAACTGGTGAGCCGCCTCCAGCGCCATCGCGCCCAGCACACAGTAGCCCATGAGAATATAAGGGCCGCTTGGCTGGATCAGTCTGATAAGTCGCACGGCGTCCGCGGCGAGGTCCTCGAAAGCGCGCAACGGGAAGTTGGGCTGAGGCGTCTTCGGCACCATGGGAACGTCGACGATGGGCCGCACGTCGCCGACCTGTTTGGCCAGTTCATACAGGACCGCGATGTTGTTGAGCACGATGACGGGTGTTTGCGAACCCTCCTCGTTGAAGCGCACGACGTTGTGCGCTTTCGCCTCCAGCTCCGCACGGCTCATAAAACCGCTCACACCCACGCCCCCCGCGACTTGCGCCGTATCGTTTCCGGCGGCGGGCGCGAGTGCTCGCTGCGGCATGACTTCGGCAGTTTCCAGCACCTCGCGCCATTGGGCCAGATGCCGGTCGATCGTCTCGATGTCGTAGAGGTCGGTGTCGCCCTCACAGGAGATGCGCCAGCCCTCCGGGCGCCGCACCATGAAGAAGTTGAGGTCGTAGAGCGCGCCCGCGTTGAAGGAGGGCGAAGTCGTCGCGGCGAAATCCTGGCGTCGGACCTCATCGCCCATGCCGACGAAGCTTTGCTGCAAAGCGAAGTTGACCGAGCATAGCGGCGGCCGGTTCATATCCGACACTTCGCCGGCCATCTCCATCATCTCTTCGAACGGCACGTGCAGATGCTCGATAGCGTCGCTGAGCTTCGCGCCACACTGTGCGGTGACATCGGCAAGCGTGCTGCCCTGGGTCACATCGAGGCGCAGGATCACCGTGTTGATGAGCGGCCCGATTACGCCTTCGAGTTCCTGCTGATCGCGCACCGACATCTGCGTGCCCATGGCGACTTTGGGCTGCCCAGTCGTCTTTTGCAGCGACATCGCAAGGCCCGCGGCCGCCACGCTGAAGAGCGTCACGCCTTGCGCCTTGGCTGCCGTGATCAGACGCTCGCTCAAGTCGCCCGGCAACAGAATCGAGCGAATGACGCCCTGGAAGCGCCGCTCCGGCGGCCGGGGGCGGTCGCCCTTTACGTCGAAGCGGCTGAACCCTTTAAGCTCCTGGCGCCAATGGACGCGAGCGCGATCGATCGCCGCACTGGCCAGGAACTCACCCTTCCATAACGCGTAATCGCCATGGTGCAGCTCGACGTCCGCGTACTCGGGATCATGGCCCGCGTGCAACGCCGCGAGTCCTTCCACGAGTTCGCGCACGAGGATCGCGAAGGACCAGCCGTCCATCACCAGCGAATGGAAGGTCAGCTGCAACTCGCCTTGCGTGCTCGACCTCGGCAACCACACGGCCCGGAAGAATGACGCGCATGACACGTCGAAAGGCGTGCGTGCCTGCTCTTGACCCACGCGCTGGGCCTCGGCCAGCGCGGCTTGTTCATCCAGACCGCCGAGATCCACCACCGCGAGCCGGAAGGGGGCGCGGCTCCAGACCTGCTGGCGCAGCCCCGCGCCCGTCATCAGGAAGCCGGTGCGCAAGATCTCGTGCCGCGCGACCAGTTCGCTGAGCACCTGTTCGATGCTCGCGGCAGTGAGCGGCCCCGACAATTGCAGCCGGAAGGCGATGTTGAGCGCGGAGGCCTTAGGCGACGCCTTCTGCTCGTGCCAGTAGCGTACCTGGCAGGCGGTCGCCGGGAACAGGGCGTGGCCCGCCGCGACCTCCTGCACAGGTGCGATATTCAAGGCTATCGAGTTCATCGCTCAGGCTCCCTCGGCAATCCTGCGCTTGAAGTTGAGGATCGACGGCCGCGCCGCCGCGGGCGCCTCGACCGGCTCGTCCGTCTGCGTGCCGTCAAGGCTCGCGGCCAGCTGCTCGATCGTGACGTTCTTCATGAGCTGACGCGCATCCACGCCGAGCCCGCGCTCGTTCATCCGCGCAACGATGCGGAACAGCTGCAGGCTGTCTGCACCGAGGCTGAAGAACTTCTGGTCGATGCCCACCTGCTGCAGGCCGAGCACCTCGCCCCAGATCGCGGCGATGGTGGCCTGCGTCGGCGTCATGGCCGCGGGTTCGGCTGCGGCGACCACGATTTGCGCGGCCTCGCGCGCCGCCGGTTCGATCGGCACCGGCGCTTGCAGCACGACCTTGAGCGCGGCATGCGGCTGGCGCACCGGCGCGGCCACCATGTCCGCCGTCGGCACGGGCAGGGCCTTGCGGTCGAGCTTGCCGTTGCTGGTCTGAGGCAGCGCGCCGAGCGTCATCCACAGCGTCGGCACCATGTAGGACGGCAGTTGACCGGCGACATGCGCTGCGACTGCGCTCTGATCCGGTTTGTCGGAGCCCGCGCCGACCAGGTAGCCCACGAGGCGCGCGCTGTCGGCCACGGTATGCAGGGCGACGGCGGCTGCGGCAACACCGGGCGCCTTGCGCAGGGTGGCCTCGATATCCTCGATCTCGATGCGGAAGCCGCGCAGCTTGATCTGCTGGTCGCGACGGCCCAGGTGCTGGAGCGAGCCGTCGGCGAGCCGCTTCGCGAGATCGCCGGTGCGGTAGAGCCGGCGCGGTGCGGCGCCTTCGATGGCAACCGACTTGAAGGCGGCATCGGTCAGGTCGGGGCGGTTGAAATAGCCCTTCGCCAGGCCTTCACCGCCAATCCACAGTTCGCCGCTCACGCCTTCGGGCGCCAGATGCAGGTCGTCGGTCAGCACGTGCAGGTCGGTATTGGCGAGCGGCGCGCCGATCACCACCGGTGCGTTCGCAACGACACGCGAGGCGGAGGACCAGATCGTCGTCTCGGTCGGGCCATAAAGGTTCCACACCTCCGCGCCGGTCGCGAGCAGGTCGTCGGCGAGATCGCGCGGCAACGGCTCACCGCCGCACAGGATCTTGAAGCCCTTCGGCGCCTTGAAGCCGGCCTCGAGCAGCATGCGCCACAGCGAAGGCGTCGCCTGGAGCACGGTGGCGGCTTCTTCCTTCAGGCGGGTCACCAGTTCGAAACCGGTGCGCACTTCCGCGTGGCCGGCGATGAAGGTCCGCCCGCCGGCGATGAGCGGCAGGAACAGCTCGAGACCCGAGATATCGAAGGAGAACGTCGTCACAGCGACGATGGTGTCCCTGACCGTAAAGCCCGGCGCGTGCGCCATCGAGAGCAGGAAGTTGCTCAGCGCGCGATGGCCGATCTCCACGCCCTTGGGCTGACCCGTCGAGCCCGACGTGAAGATCACGTAGGCCGAATCCGCGTCCGTTACGGCGGGCAGCGCCACAGTCTCGTCATCGTCCTGCGCGAGGAGCGCCTCCACGTCCAGCACGTGATGCGCGCCCGGTTCCAGCACCGTGAGGCTTTGCTCATCGCTGAGGATCGCGGCGATGCCAGCGCCATCGAGAATCTGGCGCAGGCGTGCGGGCGGCATCGTCATGTCGAGCGGCACGTAGGCGCAGCCCGCGCGCCACACGCCGATCATGGCGGCCACGATCATGGCGCTGCGTTCCATCGCGAGGGCGACGCGTGAGCCCGACGCGATACCCGCCGCCATGAGCCGGCGCGCGATCTGGCTGGCGCGCGCATCGAGTTCGCCATAGGTCAGGCTCGTCGAGTCGTCCGACACGGCCGTCGTATCGGGAGCCTGCCAGGCCTGCGCGGCGATCAGCGCCGGCGTCGTCTGCGAGAGATCGTAGTCGCGCTGGGAAGCGTTCAGCTCGTCACGCAGATGGTGGATTTCCGCATCGCTCAAGAGCGGCAGGGCTGCGACAGGCGTTTCGGCATCGCGTGCGATCGCCGTCAGCAAGGTTTCGTAGTAGCCGAGCCAGCGCTGGATCGTCGTTTCGTCATAGACGTCGGTGTTGAAGTCGCAATCGAGTCGCAAACCTTGGGCCGATTCGATTACGTTCAGGAACAGATCGAAGTTGCTGTAGGCCTTCGCGTTCGGCGCGAAGTGCGTGGTGACGCCTGCCATGTCGAGTTCGCCGTCGACCTTTTCCAGGTTGAACTGCAGATCGGTCAGCGGCAGCCGGTTGAGATCGCGCTTGATGCCGAGGTCACGCACGAGCGCGCCGTAGGTGTAGTTCTGGCGGTCGCCTGCGTCGTAGAGGTGATCGCGCACTGCCTTCATGTGCGTGGCGAAAGGCTTCTCGCGGTCGAATTTCACGCGCAGCGGCAGGAAGTTCACGCAGTGCCCGACCAGCAGCGCTTCGCCCGCTTGCGACTGGCCAGCCATCGGCGCGGCGATCACCACGTCGTCATTGCCCGACAGACGGCCGAACAGCACCTGGGCCGCGCCGAACAGCGTGGCGAACAGCGAGCAGCCCTGCTTCGACGAAGCGGTCTTCACCTGCTTGAGAAGATCGGCTCCCAGATGGCGGGTCGTCGACGCGCCGTTGAAGCTCTTGCGTTCCGGACGCGGCCGGTCGCCAGGCAAATCGGGTTGCGGCGCCGGGACGCGATGGACGTTCATCCAGAACTCGCGCGTTTCCTTGTCGACGCCGATTTCGTCCTGCGCCTTGGCGAAGGCGAGGAAGCTCTGCACCTCGTCGAGTTCCGGCTGCGTGCCCCAGACTTCTGCGGCGTAGAGCGCAGCCAGATCGCGCAGGATGATGTTGATCGACCAGCCGTCGCAGACGATGTGATGCGCCGTGAACACGAACGCCCACTTCTGCGCTTCGAGGCGAACCAGTGCGGCGCGCGCGAGCGGGCCTCGGGTCAGGTCGAAGACCTCGCGGGCTTCCGCGTCGATGATGGCCTTGAGCTCGCCCGCCGGATCGGCGTGAGTGGAAAGGTCGATCGGGACCAGCGGCACGGTCGTCGTCGGTTCCGCGAACATCATGTCGCCCACGCGCGAGAAGTGCACGCGCAGCGCATCGTGGCGGGCAACCGTCGCGGCGAAGGCCCGTTCGAACGCGGCCTCGTTCAGCTTGCCATTGAGTTCGAGCGTGAACGACTCATTGAACGCGAGCGAGGCTTCGTGGCCCTGCTGGGCCGACATCCAGATTTCCTTCTGCGGCTCGGTGAGCGCCGATTGCGTGAGCGCCGGTTCGACCTGCGTCAGCGCCGCGGTGTCCTGCGCGCCGCCGAGAATGCCGACGCGCTGGAGCGCATCGATGCTCGCGATGAAGGCGTCGCCGATCTTGCGGATGTCCTCGTCCGAATGGCTCGTCGTCAGGAAGCAGGGGAAGCCTTCCATGATATGCACGCCGAGGTAGCGCATATACGGATAGAAGAGGCTGCCCAGGCGATCCTCGCCTGCGAGATTCACATAGAACCAGCTCGAGAAGGATTCGGCCCGCGTAGCGATGCCGACCTTCTCCAGATGCGCGTTGACGCGCTGCACGAGGCCGGCCATGCGTTCGCCGAGCCCTTCCTGCAGCGCCGGGCCCGCTTCCTTGAGGTGCAGGAGGACGGCCTTCATTGCAGCCAGCACGACGGGATGGCGCACGAACGTGCCCGCGAAGAACGTCGGCGGAACTTCGGGTACCGAAGCATCGCCGAACTGCCACTGACCACCGTCGAGCGCGTCCATGTACTGCGTGGTGCCGGCGAGCACGCCGATGGGCAGGCCGCCGCCGACCACCTTGCCGTAGGTCGCCATGTCGCCCTGGATGCCCCACAGGCCTTGCATGCCGGCCGGGTGGACGCGAAAGCCCGTCACGACCTCGTCGAAGATGAGGGCCGACTCATTGGCGGCCGTCACGTCGCGCAACTGCTGCACGAACTCCTTCGGACGCAGATTGGGATGGCGCGACTGCACCGGCTCGATCAGGACGGCTGCGATATCGTCGATATTTGCCTTGATCCACTCGAGGCTTTCGGGACGCGCGTAGGGCAGCACGACCATGTTGCCCACGGAGGTCTGCGGGATTCCCGGCGCGAGCGGGAATGCGCGCGGCACGCCCGCTTCGCTGCCCGGCTTCACGAGCACTTCATCGAACTGGCCGTGATAGTCGCCGTCGAAGCAGACGACCTTGTCCTTGCCGGTCACCGTGCGCGCGAGGCGCATCGCCGCCATCACGGCTTCCGAGCCGGTATTGCAGAACGTGACGCGCTGATGGCCCGTCATCTCGGAGAACATCTGCGCGACTTCGCCCGCGAGCGGCGACTGCGGTCCGATCGCGAAGCCTTCTGCCAATTGCGCGTTGACCGCGGCAACCACGAAATCGGGCGTATGGCCGAACGCGGTCTGGCCGTAGCCGTTGACCACGTCGATGTATTCGTTGCCGTCCACGTCCCAGATCTTCGAGCCCTTCGAGCGCTGGGCGACGATCGGATAGACGAGCTCCTTCCATTCCCCGCGGAAGCCGCTGGCGGTACGCGGATCGGCAAGTACCGACCGATAGGACTGCGTACGGGACTTCGAGGTGGCGGTTTTCGCCGAGTAGCGCGTGGCCAGATCGGTGATGAACGCCTGCTGCGCGTCGGTCATCTGGGCCGAGTGCGAGGCGCCGGGCTTGTACGCGGTGAAGCGCGACGGGCGGTTCTCCTCGAACTTGATCTCCGGGCCGGCGGCGTGCGCGGGCGCGGTGGCAGGTGCGGGCGCTGCAGCGGCAACGACCTGGGCGGCGGCGACGGCTGCGGGCACCACGATTTGGGCCGCGGCGGGCTGCGGCACGCCTTGCAGCACCTCGAGCTGACGCGCCATCACGGACTGCATCGCCGCGAGCTGGTCGCGGATCACCGACTGGAGGTCGCCTGTGGCCGGTGCAGCGGCCATTTGCACAGCCACAGGTGCTGCGGCAATGGCGACAGGCGTGGCCGCGGCTTGAACTGCGGCCGGCGCAGCAACAGGTGCAGCCACCGGCGCAGCTTCGGCAGGCACCTCCGGATCAGGCGGCATGGCGCCATCGAGGAACTGCGCGAGGGCCGGCAGCGTCGGATAGTCGCTCATGATCTGCCGGAAGCTGATCGTGACGTCGTAGCGGCGGCGCAGCTGCCGGGACACTTGCCCCATGAAGAGCGAGTCGTAACCGAGATCCCAGAAGGTCACGTCCGGATTGGACGTATCCGGTGCTTCGCCGGACATTTCGGCGAGCAGTGACGCCAGTTCGGCAATGAGACGCGGTTTGCGGTCGATTTGGACGGTTTGGGTCATGGCGGTCTGAGCAATATCGTTTAGGGCTTCGGACGAGGCTTGCGCGGCAATCGCTGGGGCAATGGTCGTCGGCGGACTTGAAGAGGCGGTTGCCGGGGCGTCAATCCAGTGCCGTTCCGGCTCGAAGGGATAGGTCGGTAGCGAAACGCGGCGGCCGGTTTCAGCTAGCAGCGTTTTCCAGTTCGGCTTGACGGCGTTCAGCCACAGGCGCCCGGTTGCCTCGGCGAGGACGGCGAGCTCGCGCTCGCGCGTCGCGAAGTCGGGCAGCGAGGCAATCGCGCCCTGATGCCGGTCCTTGGGCAAGCCCTGCAGGACAAAGGTCGAGAGCGTGCGGCCCGGGCCGATTTCGAGCAGCAGCGGCTTGCCCTCTGCCGTGACCGTGGCCAGCGCGTCGCTAAAGCGCACGACATTGCGGCAATGGCTGGCCCAGTACGCTCCCGAGACCGGCTGATCCATCGCCGCCCATTGGCCGGTCACGGAGGACACGTACGGAATCTTCGGCCGCGCGAAAGAAAGGCTGTTGGCGACCTTGGCCAGATCGTCGACGACGCCCGACATCATGCGCGAGTGGAACGCGTGCGAAGTGTGCAGACGTCGATGCTCGATGTCGCGCGCCTTGAGCGTGGCCTCGAATGCCTCGATGGCCGCGAAGGGGCCTGCCACGACGCTGAGCGTCGGCGCATTGATCGCGGCGAGATCGACATCCGCGGGCAGCATCGCGCTGAGTTCGGCCTCCGACAGGCGCACGACCAGCATCGCGCCCGGTTCGGCCGACTGCATGAGCGCGCCGCGTTGCGCAATGAGGCACAGCGCATCCTCGAAGGCGATCGCCTCCGCTACGCACGCCGCGACCAGTTCGCCGACGCTGTGGCCGATCATGGCCGTCGGCTTGATGCCGCGCGAGATCCACAACTGCGCGAGCGCATATTCGACGAGGAAGAGCGCAGGCTGTGCGTAGATTGTCGAGCGGATAGGGTGCGGGGTGTCGTCGCCTTCCGGGGCTTCGCTCAACAGCAGCGTGCGGATGTCCAGGCCGAGATGGGGCGCGAGCGCCTCGGCGCCCTTGTCGATCCACTCGCGATAGACCGGCTCGGTGCGATAGAGCGCGGCGCCCATGCCCGGATACTGGGCGCCTTGGCCCGGGAACATAAAGACGACTGCGGGCGTGGCCTGCGGCGCCTGTGCTTCGATCGCGCCTTTCTCGAGCCTGGCCTGGGCCTGCTCCACGCTCTCGGCGACGACAACGGCGCGGTGCCCGAAATCGCGGCGGCCCGTTTGCAGCGTCGCGGCCACGTCGGCCAGTGCGATCTCCGGATGGCTAGCGAGGTGCGTGGCGAGATTCGCCTTCGCGCGTTCGAGTGAGGCGGCGCTGCGGGCCGATACCGGCAGGATCTGGAGTTGTTCGCTTTGCTCGCCCGGGGCGGTACGGCAAGGCGCCTCTTCGAGCACCACGTGCACGTTCGTCCCGCCGACGCCGAGGGAACTCACGCCGGCGCGGCGCGGCGTGGCGCCATCAGCCCAGGGACGCACGGCCGTATTGAAGAAAAACGGACTGTTGGTCAGGTCGATGCCGGGGTTGGGCGAACGGAAATGCGTGAGCGGCGGCAAGGTGCGGTTGCGCAGTGCGAGCGACGCAGCGATGAAGCCCGTCACGCCTGCGGCCGCGTCGAGGTGGCCGACATTCGCCTTCGCCGAACCGAGCGCGCAGAACTGGCCGCCCTCGGCGCCGCCCAGGCGAAACGCCTGCACGAGGCCTGCGAATTCAATCGGATCGCCGAGCGGCGTTGCGGTGCCATGGGCCTCGACATAGCCAATCGACGATGGATCGATGCCGGCCTCGGCGTGCGCGATGGCAATGGCGCGGGCCTGGGCGTCGACGCTCGGCGCGGTGAAGCCGACCTTGTCGGAGCCGTCGTTGTTGATGCCCACGCCGCGGATCACGGCATAGATCGGGTCTTCGTCGGCGATGGCGTCTTCGAGACGTTTGAGCAGGACGACGCCGGCACCGCTGCCGAATACCGTGCCCTTCGCATCGGCATCGAACGGACGGCACACGCCGTCGGGCGCGCCCATACCGCCTTCTTCGTAGAAGTAACCGCGCTTCTGCGGGAAGGTGATCGAGACGCCGCCGGCCAGCGCCATGTCGCAGCGTCCCGCACGAAGGTTCTCGACGGCGAGGCTGATGGCGGTGAGCGAGGTGGAGCATGCCGTCTGCACGGAGATGGCCGGCCCCGTCAGTCCGAGCTTGTAAGCGGTGCGGGTCGCGACGAAATCACCGGCCCCGACGAGCTTCTGATACTCGCCGATCTGGAACTGGCTCGTAAACTCGTCGATGACCGTGCGATCGGAGAGGATGTGCTTGAGGAAGTACGTGTTCATCGAGGTGCCGGCGAACACCCCGACGGCACCAGCGATCGTCGCCGGGTCGTAGCCAGCATCTTCGAACGCTTCCCAGGCGATCTGGAGGAAGAGGCGCTGTTGCGGGTCGGTGAGCGCGGACTCGCGCGCGAGCATGCCAAAAAAGCCGGCATCGAAGTGATCGACATCCGCCAGTATCGGCCGCGCCTTGACATAGCTCGCGTCGCGGCGCGACTTGTCGTCGAAACTGTCCTCCAGTTCCGCCAGGTCGAAATGCGTGATGCAGTCGCGCCCCGCGAGAATATTGGCCCAGAATTCGGAGACGTTGCGGGCGCCCGGAAACCGTCCGGACATGCCGACGACTGCGATGGCCCCGCCTTGCACGCCTCGGCGCTGGAGGATTGCGTCTTTGCCCGCTGCGGGGAGCGTCGTACGCAGTTGCGCAGCCAGCGCCTCGACATTGGGGTGACGGAACAGATCCACCAGCGCGACCTTGGCCGCGATGTCGCGCGCGATGATGGCGTGCGCGCGCATCAGATCGAGCGAGCGCAAGCCGAGGTCGAAGAAGTTCGCGCGGCGATCGACGGATTTGCCGAGAAGCCCTTCGAATACGGACGCCAGCTTGTCGGCAATGTCGTCGTCCATGGGCGTGGGCGCTGCCGATGCTTCGGATTGCGTATCGATTTCCGCAAGCAGCGCTTTGCGGTTGATCTTGCCGTTGGGCGTCAGCGGAAAATCCGGCAGCACACGCAGCTCCGACGGCATCATGTAGTCGGGCAGGGCGGACTTGAGATAGGCGCGGATTTCTTTCAGGAGAACATCCGCGTCCGCAGCATCGGCTTTCACGAAACCAGCGATGGCCTTGCCCATGCGGCCATCGAATGCTGCCACGGCCGCGTCAGCGACGCCGGGCGCCACGCGCAACGCATGTTCGATTTCGTCGAGTTCGATGCGTTTGCCTGCAATCTTGATCTGCCGATCGTTGCGGCCGAGGAATTCGATTGCGCCGTCCGCGCGGCGGCGCACGAGGTCGCCCGTTCGGTAGAGCTTCATGCCGGGAGCGAAAACGTCGTCGACGAACTTCTCGGCCGTCAGTTCGGGGCGATTGAGATAGCCAAGCGCGACGCCGTCGCCGCCGGTAACCAGTTCGCCGACCTCTCCATCGGCAACAGACATGAGCTTGTCGTCCACGATGTAGGCGCTCGTACCCGCGATGGCGTAGCCGATGGGAATGGCATCGCCATGCGCGAGCGCCTCGCCGTCACGCGGAATGCGGTAGCAGCAGGTGAAGGTCGTGTTCTCGGTCGGGCCGTAGCCATTGATGATCTGCAGACCCGGATGAGCCTCCATGACCTTTCGAACATGGACGGGGGACAGCACGTCCCCGCCCGTCAGCGCCTCCTTGAGCGGAAGAAAGGCTTCCAGCCGATAGTCGGCGAGCGCATTGAAGAGGCCAGCCGTGAACCAGGCGCTGGTAACGCCAAGTCGCGCTATCTCGGACGCGATCGTGTCGAGAGAGGGCTGGACCTCGTTGATGATGGCGGCACAGCCGCCGTTCAGGAGCGGTCCCCAGATCTCCAGCGTGCTCGCATCGAAGGCGAGCGGCGCGAGGTTGAGGAAGCGCGTGTGGGGTGAAAGGTCGGTGAACGTCTGGCCCTGCACGAGGCGCAGGATCGCGCGCTGCGGCACGATCACGCCCTTGGGTTTGCCGGTCGAGCCAGAGGTGTACATCACGTAGGCAGCGTCGTCACGAGCGCTAGCGTAGAGCGGTGCGGGCTCGGCCGCCTCGGCCGCGGCCACGACATGCTCGAGATCGACGCAGACGCCGTTCAGTTCGCCAACGCTGGCGAGCGCGGCCGCTTCAGCGATGATGAGCTTGGGTGAGCAGTCGGAAACGATGAAATCGAGTTGCGTCTTGGGATAGGCGCGGTCCAGCGGCACGTAGACGGCGCCCAGCCGCAGGATCGCCAGCATCAAGGCCAGCGTGTCGCGGCTGCGCGCAACCATGATCGCGCAGCGCTCGCCCGGCTCGAGTCCCATTTCGTGCAGGACGGTTGCGAGCCGCGCCGAACGTTCGCCGAGGGCGGCATAATCTTCTTCGCCGGTGGCGTCAATCACAGCAAGATGATTGCCGAACTCGGCACATACGGCATCGAAGCGCGCTGCCACGCCAGGTACGTGATCGGTCCCGCCCGGCAAAACGCCTGAAAGTCCATCTCTGTGTGACATTTGCTACTCCCCCATAATTTGGACGAAGGTCCGGGGTTGAGCCAGGCCTGGCGATGTACACGCGGCGTTTGCGCATAACGGCTGCCGGTGACGGGATACGCAAGCCGCCCGCAGTCCTGCGCGGCTGGCGTGTCTCCCACGCCCGAAGCCTGCTGTAAGAGGAAGTTAAACTTCCACGTGATGCCTATCCGTTCGCCTTCGCACACACGATGTGCTGCAGCAACACATCGCGCTGGGGCGGCGGGGGCGCACGGAGCGCAGGCCGCGGCCTGCATTCCGCCATGCGAGCGGGTTTGGCGGTATTCGCGGCGTGGGTCCAGGGTGCGTTGTTTCGAGGCGAAGACTGGCGATTCCTGTGTTGCGTTGTGCGTGGCAACAAGCGGATCGTGCGGCCGGAATGGACGATGCCGGCGTTCCCGAGGCCTTGGGAAGTCAGTTCATGTCGATGATCGACCAGCCACTGTGGCGGGCCGCCACTGCCCCCGCACAGGTCGGACTGGGTGACAGGGCGCGAACGCGCCAATGCGAGGCTTCCTGAGCCGCGCCCCCGACGAAGCGCGGTGTCGTGTCGCCATGAACGGCAAGATCGAACTCGAAATGCTCCGGCGGCAGGATGAAGCCGCTCCCGAGCGCCTTCAGGCAGGCTTCCTTGCGCGCCCAGGTTTCAAAGAAAACCATTTGCCGTTCCGATGCCGGGAGCGCGTCGAATTGTTCGCGCTCCCTGGCGGAGAAGACCTGGAGCGGCATGTTTTCCTCGATCGCACGAACCTGTTCAACGTCGATGCCCACCTCGAAGCCGTTCGAAATGGCGAGCGCCGCCGTATTTTCGCTGTGGCTCAGGTTGAAGCAGATCCGCCATCCAGCAGGTTGGCTCGTGCAAAACGGTTTGCCTTCCGGACCATACTCAAGTGCGACCGCCCGCGGGGATCGCGCGAGATAGCGGCCAAGAACTTGTCTGACTTCTCCCCGTCCAATTACGTACCGGCGGCGATGCAACTCGAAGCGAAAGTTGCCGGCGCGCTCGTGTTCCTGCGCGGATAGCATCGCCCAGTACCGATCAAAATCGCTCCCACAGGCATCGAGGTCCCATTGCCAGACATGGACCTCTTGCATGGTGGGCGGCGTGAGCGGCGACGAGGACATTGAGGGCCTGGTTCGACTTGCTGTTGGAAGTGTCGGGGCGGCAGGGCTTCGCGCCCATTCGGTTGAGTGCGCAACGAGCGGCCGACACACAAGATAATGTACAGATACAACTCTCGCGGATTTGTTGGGCAACCCACGGAACAGGTCTCGCGACACGGCCTACGATTCGTCAGAGCGTGAAGAAATTACGCTGTACTGCGTGCGCGCGTGTGTACGGGGATCGACGAGCCGACGCGACAATTGCCGAAACGAGGCGTCGACACAAATCCTGTGAGGCTCTCCGAAAGTAGCTGGGCTGCACGGTCCTTTGTGACTCGAGGCAGTGCCGGACGAATCGTCTATTGGTTTGGCATCCAGAACGCCTGTCGATTGTGTTCGTTATTGAACTGAGTCAGTTCCATGATCTCCTTGAAAAGACTGGTCCGAAACCCGTTTGGGGAAGGCATGTCGCTCGATTCTGTATGGAATTAGAAAGTATGTTTAATTGTTATGTAAGCAATATTGCCGGATTTCCAACCGCTAGATCGATTTCCGGTAATGAACGGTAAGAATGGGTGCGATTGACGCGCTACCAGATCAAGATCGATAGTTTTACTCTTTGCACGAGGAAGTTGTCGAAATTCAGATTCGAGGTGTGGGATGGGGCGTGTTTTTGACAATGTCTACAACGTGAGTGTGATCATTCCACACTACAACAGCCTTGATTTGCTTTGGGTTGCAATAGAATCGATTTCCAGTCAAACCGTTGTTCCGCGGGAAATTATCGTCGTCGATGATGCATCGGGGCTGCAGTTCGAATTGCCGAGCCGTTGCGGAGACAACATTGTCTTGCGCCTGATTCGCGAAAGCGAGAACCATGGCGCAGCGTGGTGTCGTAACCGGGGCATTGAAGAGGCCACCGGTGATCTGATCGCTTTCCTGGACGCTGACGATCGATGGCTCCCGAACAAGCTCGAATGCTGCATCGCCGCATTCGGCCCCAAGCCTGCCGGCAACGAAGCAAAGGTACTCTTCAGTAATGTCGTGCTAACGGACGCAGGCCGGCGCATCCTGGGCAACCGCTCTCCCTACGATGGCCAGTCGATGCTCGACTTCGTCCTGCTGGAGGGGGGCTATATTCAGACCTCGTCGATCATGATGTGGCGCCATCAGTACCCGCTGATCAGCTTCGATGGATCGTTGCGCCGTCATCAGGATTGGGACTTCGCCATTCGGGCTGAAATGGCTGGCTGCGTATTCGTTTATCTGCACGATGCACTGGTGGAGTATTCCCTGAGCGAAAGTCCCGCCAGAATATCGAAGGCGATCAGTTGCGAACCTAGTCTCGAGTTTTTCAAAAAATATAGCAAGCTGATGTCAAAAGGGCATGTCTCGTCGTTTATATTTAATGTCCTGATTTACAAGAAAATGAGTATTGCCTTGAGGCTTGCCATTGTTGAGCGAGTTTTGTTGAGGGAGATCGAGATGCCCAGCAAGGATTGGGCGTCGCTGTTCGCGAGGCTGGTCATCGGATGGGGCGGAGTGAATCTAATCAAACAGTTGAGACGGATAATCCACGCTGAGGATTATTCGACGTGAGATGCATCGGCCTTAAAAAATAAAAGTCATAGCCAGCGACCCGGTAAGCTTGCCCCCTCCAGTTGGATCGCCTCGAAGTTCGACGCTCTTGTCAAGGGCTGGTTCTTCCCCTTTATATTTTCCGCGCGGCCCCGTTATGTCGAGGACGTTTACAAACGTCGCGCGCGCTGCATCCGGCTGGGGTTGTGTATGTCGGCGCACAGAGGGTGCACCTGCGCTCTGCTCTAATCTCAAGGCCGCAAGCGGCAGCGTGTGGAGAACGTTTCGACTTCGAGGCCCCAAATGCGTCAATTTGTCCGCGATTTGTTTTACTCATCCGTCGCCGATAAACAGGTCAATTTACCGTTGCCGCCGACGTCGCTCGCGATCCATTCGCGCAAGCTCAATATATTGCTGCTCGGCACGTGTTCTGTGGAGATGCTCGTTAAGCGAAGCGCAAACTCGGGGCACAACATCCGCCACATACTGATGGGCTCGAGACGCCATGCTCCGATCCCGGAGGCCGCGCCAACCGATGACGTCGTCGTCGTGAATCTCACGCTCCGTCACATTCTGGGCGAAGTGACGCAAACGCCTGAACCTGTCGTGGACATGGTCTTCTCGCGCCTGCGTTCCGACGACGAAGCGCACGCTTTTCTGGAAAGAACAGGGGAGTATCTCGCCCAGAAGGTGGCACAAGTCGCCGCGCAGATCACGACGGCTCCTGTCGTCTTCATGTCGTTTTTCGAGCCGAGCTTCAACTACGACGGCGATCTCATCGATCCATTCGGTATGACATCGCCTGGATATCTGGCGCGGGAGATCAACCGACTTTTGTCGGACGCCGTGCGCAAGACGAATAATTGCTACTTTCTCGACGCCAATGAAATATTGAATTTTATTGGCCGCCGACACCTGCAGGATGATGTCCTGTTGAGCAGCTCGCATGCGTCGTTCATCAACGATTGGGACTTCAAGCTGGACGCAAATCGCCTGATTGCGCCCAAGGCAATCGGGAATATCATGACCTACGAGGTCGCGTCCCGCGAATTTACCCTCGCATTCCTTGCGCGGATTGAAACGATAGTCAAGGTCATCGAGCAGCAAGACCCGGTGAAGCTGATTATCGTCGATCTCGACGACACCATGTGGCGCGGCGTGGCGGCGGAAGGCGAGAGCGTGAGCCTGGAACAGCGCATCGAAGGCTGGCCTATTGGCCTCGCTGAAGCCTTGCTGTTCTTCAAGAAGCGTGGCGGATTGCTGGCGATCTGCAGCAAGAATGAAGAAGCGCCCACCATTGAACGGTTCAACGCCATCTGGCGCGGCGCCATCACCATGGACGACTTCGCGTGCGTGCGTATCAACTGGAAGCCCAAGTCGCAGAACATCCTTGAAATCCTCAAGGAGGTGAATCTGCTTCCAGGCAACTGTGTCTTTATCGACGACAACGACCGTGAGTTGTCGGAGGTGAAGGCGGCGATCCCGGCCATTCGTTGCCTCGGCGGAAATCACTACGACTGGCGGCGAATCATTTTTCGATCGGCCGAAACGCAGGTTCCCATTTTCACCGAAGAGTCAGCGCGCCGCACCGAACTCGTGCGCGCTATTTCGCAGCGCGAAGCCAGTGCCGACGCGAACAAGGGTGTTTCGCGGGAAGAGTGGCTAGCTTCGTTACAGCTTCGCCAGTCATTCTTCTTGATCAAGACGCCGCAATCCAGACACTTCGATCGCGCGTTCGAGCTTATCAACAAGACGAATCAATTCAATACGACGGGGAAAAGATGGGAGCGGTCAGAGTTCGAGGCGTTCATAACGCAGGGCGGGTACTGCGTGGTCTCTTCGCTGCGAGACAAATTGATCGACAACGGCATCATCTCTGTTTGCCTGATCAATGGCGAGAAGATTGTCCAGGTCGTCCTGTCGTGCCGCGTGTTTGGGCTTGGCGCTGAGTTGGTCGTCGGGGCGATTGCTACAAGGTTGGCGCTGAAGTCGGGCTCGGAAGTCCGCGCCGAGCTGGTCGATACCGGAAGAAATGCGACCTGCCACGACTATTTCAAACGGCTCGGTTTCTCCGAAACGGCCGCGGGTTTGTACTCGCGCGCCGCGAACGAAGTGCCGGCCTACATCGAGATCGAGAATCTGGGCGCGGCCGAGTTTCCTCCTGTGCGGATCTAGTGCAGCGCTCGATTGAGGCGTTTGCAAAGCAACACAAGCGCCCCGCTCGCCACCGACGGCGCCCGATGAAGGCAACCGGGGGGGAAGGTCCGGTGTGCTGACTAGGCGTTCGCGCAGCGCTGGTTCTACAGATCAGCCTTGATTGGAGGTATTCCGTCGTTTTCGGTAACGATGACGACCTATGCGCGGATACCGTTAGCGCTGCTTTCCCTGAGCTTTGCCGTGATCGCGGGCGGCGCCACCTTATTCGCCCTCTGGAGCACTGGTTCACGATCCTGTTGGCCACTCCGGTCCTGATTGTTGTCAGCTATACGACCTTCCGCTTGATCGAGAAGCCCGCCATGCAAAACACCGAAAGTGTTAGCAAGCGGGTGCGAGGCAATGTTTGCGAAACGCGGCGCTTATGCATTACTTCTCATGCCCAACGCTGGCCGGCGCTTTTATCCGCGAGTTGCGCAGGGGCCAATGGCAGGCCACTGCCGCAACCAGCAAGACATAGGTCGCGAGGAAGTAGTAGGTTAAAGAATGCACTCGAATATCAAACAATCCTTCGAGGCATAGAGGTAGGATAGTCAGGAAAGGGAAAATCTTCAAAAATAGGCCCACCCACCCATCGCCTCGTGACGAGAGGATCATGGACAGATAGAGGCAAACCGCAAAAACGCTGAAATCATACGACATCAACCTCGGGTTGAGCAGAATGAGGATGGCGAGGAAATAAAACAACTCGCTGGCGGAGCTGATCTGCATAGCGCGTTGCCCATGCCTGTATCGAAGAGCTGCCGATATCAGTACAACGAGAAGCATCAGGAGAAGATGGAGAACAAAGCCGACTTTCCCCATGCCGAACCTGGAAAACACGCCGAAAATTGTCAACCCGGCATCTCCATGCTGGATGATCTGATTGTAGATGGCGCCCTGGAATCCAGCCCACAGTTGCGGATAAAGAGCAGGCTGCGCAATGTAGATGCCGGAAACCGATAGCAGCACCGCGACGAATGCGAACAAACTGCGGCGGGGCAGAAAAAGATAGAGCAAGGCATAGGCAAGGAAGTAGGGCTTTATGGCAGAAAATAATATGATCGCGATCGCATGTGGCATCAACGTATAGACCGACCGTCTCGTGTATAGAAAGTACGATAGCGAAACGAGAAGCAGGTGTGCGAAGACGCTGATGTTTCCCGTCTGGATCGAAGCGAAGCCCGATCCGCTAATCAGGAATCCGAGAACCAGGCAAGGAGCCAGGCGGTGATAGGGGATTTGAGACTTGAGACTGAGGCTAACGCAGGCGATGCCTGCCGCGGAAGCTAGAACCAGGAAAGCAAATGCTGTCGGGAAGTCGACAGCGGAAAATACCTTGAGGAAAGCGGGCGGGTAGACAAATGGAAAGGCGCCCGATGCGCACGCATAGGGGTTTGGTCCCTGTGAATAGCAACTCAAACCCTTCTCATAGACATGGTAGTCCCAGAAAAATGAGCCGCTTGGTCCGCTGAATGCGAGAACTAGTAAGAAACAAGCGGCGGCAGATAAGCTCCAAAGAAGCCATGCTTTGTCTTCGGTAACGCTCGCCATATCTAGCTTCAAGTACGCCCCCATCTCTGTTAATGACCGTCAAACTCCATGGCGCGAAAATCGCTGAGCATGAATCTCGTCTGCGAATTCCTTAACCGGTCGCCGCGCAGATTTTGATCGTGAAGTCGATCGCGTATTCGGGTATTCGTTGGGGAAACTTGAGGAAGCCACTACGACTAGTCCATAGAGCGAAAACGCGAGCGCTGTCCACGCTCCCTAGGTTCTCGGACGGCCGCACACGCACGCTACCGGATGCAGTGCTCAACCGTAGAGCATGGTTGGAAGTGGGTCTGTGCGCCAGCGTACGTCGCCCGAGCAGGTAAATACGAAACGCCACGCGACTTGTGAGTGCTGCGCGCCGTAGCCGAGCACTCGTGCGCATGTGTCATCGATGTGTTCGTCAGTCCGAGGGCATTCGCCCTGGGCCTGCCGCCGGAACGGGAAGTGCACCGCGCCCGGCTTCTCGTCGTTGTCAGATAGCGAGCAGCATGCTCAGGCCGGACAGCGCAATCACGGCAAGGCTCGCACGATCCTTGAACGCAAACACGATAGGGTCGTCGTGCATCATGCCGCGAAACGCGCACATCCAGATCCGGCTCACCCAGAAGAGCGTGAGTGCGAATGTGGCCCACAATGCCTTCGGGTGGTGATACAACGCCTTCATTTCCGGCGTGTTCAGATAAAGTGCGAGCACGAGCACGGCTAGGTATGCGGAAGCCGTGCCGAACGAGCGCAAGATCGAGATGTCCTGCGTGATGTAGCCGCGGCCGGCGGCTTCGGTCTTGCCTTCGCGCACGATCATGTCGAGTTCGACATAACGCTTGACCATGGCAAGCGAGAGGAAAATCGGCACACAGAACAAGATTAGCCAGTACGACAGCGGGATGCCAGTTGCCGCGCCGCCGGCGATCACACGCACGGTGTACAGACACGCAAGCGTGAACACATCGACGAGTGTCATGCGCTTGAGCGCGAACGAGTAGGCAACGGTGGTCACGAAATAGCCGGCCATTACGACGCCGAACTCGCGCGGCAGGAGTGCTGCGAGGCCACCGCCGGCGGCGAGCAGTCCCGCGGTAAGCACGATGCCGAATTTCAACGACAGCTTGCCCGACGCGAATGGTCGGCTGCGCTTGCGCGCGTGCCGCCTGTCGGCGTCGAGGTCGAGCATGTCGTTAAGCAGGTACACCGACGAAGCAGCCAGGCTGAACGACAAAAAAGCAATACAGGCGGCAGCGAGTGCGGAACGCTCCGTGAATTGGTGTGCGGTGAGAAGCGGCACGAAGATCAGCACGTTCTTCACCCACTGATGCACGCGCATTTCCTTGAGCACGAGCGGAATCAGCCGGCGCTTTTCCTCGAAAAAAATGATCGCCGCATTTGTCTTGCGGGCCGCGGCGGCAATGTGCTTGTCGCCGACCACGATCGCCTGGCGGGCCTGGCGCCATACCGGCAAGTCTGCACGCGCATCGCCGCAGTAGTCGAAGCCGTGGTCGCCGAACTGCTCAACGAGCGCCCGCGCCTTGTTTTTGCCGAGCAGGTTGTTGCTGACCGTGCTCGCGAGCACACCGGTAAAGAGTCCAACGTGTGTGGCGATCTGGGAGGCGAGGCGCTGGTTAGTGGCCGTGCACAGATACAGATCGCGCCCGCTTGCTCGCTCGTCGCGCAGCCAGGCGAGCAATTCAGTGTTGTAGGGCAGGACGCCAACGTCGATGTTTACGCGTTGGGCGATCTGCTCCTTCAGATAGGCGCGCCCGCGCAACGCCCAGGCGAAGCACAGAAAGATCGACAGCGGACTTTGTTTGACGAGCACAAAGAAGGCTTCAAACAAGAGGTCGGTGCGCGTGAGCGTTCCGTCAAGGTCCACACACAGCGGGACAGGGTGTGCTGCGGGCGTGGCCATGTTCATTCTCCGTGCCGGGACAGGAACAGGTGGACAGGTTGTCGGGGCATTGGTCGGAGCGCAGCACAGCCCGCGCTCGCATAATCTGCGATCCGGAAAAGGATCGTAACGACGGCGGCGTAGGGCCTCTGTGCTGCAGCGCACACGTGCTCAAGAAAAAACGAAGCGTTTGTCGAGGTGGTATTTCGTGACATAGCCGATCACCAGACCGAGTGCGCCACCCGCCAAGCGCGCGATTTCCTCGTGAAAGAGCGCATCCGCGGCGAATTCCACCGTCCAGAAAACGACTGTGGTGCCGAGTCCCATGGCAACGTACAGCGTGAACGTGCGCACACCGTGTGCAACGCTGCGGTGCTCGTAGCGGAATATCCACGCCTTGTCGAGCAGGTATTTGACGACCAGCCCGACGCCTGTTCCGATGCAGACCGAAATTGCAACTGCATACAAGCCCTGGTACAGGTGGAACGCGAGGCTCTGGCTGCCTAAATTCGCGCCGATTGAAATGGCAGCGAACACCGCGTACCAGAACACGAGCCGCGAACGGCTGAGCGTCATGCTGGCAGCCGGACTGCTCATAGGGAAATCCTTTTGAATACGAAACCAGGCAACGAGCGGATCACGAGCATGATTTCTGCCCAGAACCACGGCGTATAGATCGAATCCTTTCCGCGTTCTACGGCGCGCACGATGTCCGTCGCTACGCGCTCGGGCGAGGCGACGAGCGGGCCCGGCAGCGCGAGTCCAGCTGTCATTGGCGTGTTCACGAAACCCGGCTTGATCGTGAGGACCCTCACGTTCGACTTGAACAGCCGCGCGCGCAGCCCTTCGCAGAAGGTCGTCACCGCCGCCTTGGCGGTGCCGTAGACGTAGTTCGAAGGGCGGCCGCGGTCGCCTGCCACCGACGAGATGACGGCGATCGAACCGCTCTTTTGTGCCTCGAACACGGTGGCCAGCAGGGTGAGCAGGGCGATCGTCGAGAGGGCGTTGACGGTGATCTCGCGCACCGCGGCCTGTGGATCGCGTTCGCACTCCGACTGATCGGAGAGCGTGCCGTGCGCGAGTAGAACGATGTCGATGCGGCCAAGCTCTGTCATGGCGGCGTCGAGCATGGCGCGGTGCTGTTCGAAATCGTTCACGTCGAGCACGAACGTGCCGACTCGGCCTGCACCGCGCACGCGCAGGTCCTGGGCAACCGCGTCGAGACGCGTCGCATGGCGCCCAGCCAGCATGAAGTTCGCCCCACGTTTGATCCATTCCCGGGCACAGGCCACGGCGATGGCGGAAGAGCCGCCCACGATCAGAATGTTCTTGTCCATTACCGGGTTGTCCGTTGCCAGAAGCGCGACATCAAGGCCGGGTCGCGCAGTTGTTCGAGTGTCTGCCACGCTGGATAGGCGGCACGAAAATCCTCACCACTCATGTGGGCGTCCTTGGCCGGATATTGGCGGCCGCCCGCTTCGCGCACGATCGCGTCGAGTCGCGCGAAAAGCTTCGCGTTGCGCGTGTCGTGCTGGGGAAAGTCGAGGGCGAGCGAAATTCCCTGCATTGGGAACGAAAGCAGCCCTGGAGAGACGAGCGGACCACAGCGCTTGAGCACCGCAAGGAAGGAGCCCGCGTGGGTCGAGGCGATCGCGTTGAGGAACGCGTACAGAGCGTCGCGGGCCGTTCTATCAGGCACGACGAATTGATACTGCTGAAAGCCGCGCCGCCCGTACAGACGGTTCCATTCCTCGATGCTGTCGAGCGGATAGAAGTAACTCGCGCAGTTAACCACGGCGGGCCCTGCCTTGCTTGTCGCGCGGCGGTAGTAGAATTCGTTGAAGAGCTTCAGCGTGTAGCGATTCACGGGAGACCACGGCGGGGCGAACGGCACGCGCCGCACGGGGCGGCGCGGCATGTCGAAGCAATGGTCGGTTGCGTGGTCGGCGCTGGCATAGATGCCGCGCCCAAGCGAGGCGCCGCGTCCTAAACAGTCGATCCACGCCACGCCATACTCGTGCTTTGCGTCGTACTCGTTCGACAGCGCAAGAAACTCATCGAGATTGCCGAAGGGACGTGTGTGGGTGGCCAGGCGGCTCGACTCGACAGGCATCAGTTGCAGTTCGACCCATTCGACGATCCCTGTCAGGCCAAGGCCGCCGATCGTTGCGCGATAGAACTCAGCGTTTTCCTCGGGCGCGCATTCAATTGGCTCGCAATCGGAGCGCAGTAGCGAAAAGCGACGCACATGTCGTCCGAAGGTGCCGCGCACGTGGTGGTTTTTACCGTGCACGTCGTTGGCAACCGCGCCGCCGAGCGTTACGAATTGCGTTCCGGGCGTGACAGGCAACATCCACCCGCGCGGGACCGCAAGCGCAAGCACATCGCCGAGCGTGACGCCCGCCTCAGCACGAATGACGCCGGTTTTCCAATCCGCGGCAATGAAGCGGTCAAGACCGCGAAGCATAAGGACGTGGTCGGTGGCGGCAAGACAGCTGTCGCCATAGCTGCGACCATTGCCGAAGGGTAATGTCGTGCCGAAACGCGTGGCGGCGTCGCGCAGTGCAGCCTGCGCGTTCTCTCGCCAACCGGGCTCGCGGCCGGTTTGCGGTGCATACGGGTAGTGGCCCCAGGAGCTGAGCTTCGAGACGCTCATGACGTGCGGTCGCCGGTTAATGGATTAACAGTAGGCGCATATTAGGGAGGCTGCGCGGGGATGACCGTTCGCCGGAACACAAAGACCGTCCTCCGCCCGCGAACTCTGCCCCGACGGCAGCGTTCCGGATCACAGGCTTTGCATGCGATCTCGATACGTTCCTCAGGAAAAGCGACACATGACGTCGCTTAAACCGGAGCGAGCGAACTGCCTGGCGATCTCGTGGTCCGAGCCGTGTATTTTTATCGCATCTGTGAGTGGCGCAGCTTTATATGGCGGAACAAGCCTGCCATTTGTCTGGGTACAAACGATTGCGATCGTGTATGGCCGGGACCAACATCCATCTGCGTATGCAGGTCATTTTCGGCGCTCGCGTTGATTGATTGCGGCAACGGCTCTCACTTACAAGATCGCACTTCTGACATGCACGGTCGTCCGCGTCGCTCATCTTCTGGGCGCTCGTGTTCATCGCGCGTTCCCCCCGATCTGTCGCACACTGCTGATGCAGTGTCAAATTACTTGCAAAGCAGAAGCAGGCGCTCCTGGTCCGAACACGGCCGTGCATTGACTTGTTCTGTGGCGACGGCGCGCGGCGCCGCGGCCGCCTGCATCGCGGCTCGATGCGCGAAGCACGCCTTCAGGCGTCGCTCAACGGGCGGATAGTATTGCCAGCCTTTGCCGAGGCCCGGCAGCTCGAGCTTCACCTGCTTCCACTTCGGATGGCCGTGTTCCTGCAGGTTGTCGAAGTTCGCGCAGAGCGAATCGGCAAAGCGCTTCAGGTTGCCGACCGTATCGCGCAGGTTGTAGTCATAGGTGACGAGAAAGGCCTTGACCGTCCACGTCGGCACGTCTTCCTTGAGCCAGTTCGGATAGCTCGACACGTGGATCGTCGCGGGATAGTAGGTCTGCTTTGCGCGCGCCGTTTCCGGCGCGTTCGCATCGACGCGCAGGAAGCGGATCTGCTGCAGCAGTTCGGGGTTCATGTCGGTAAAGAGCTTGGCGGGTTGCCCGGCGACGATGATCGCCACGTCGATCTTCTTGACGATGAGTGCGGCGAGTGCGTCCTCGTTGCTCAGGTGCTGCGCATTCTGCTCGGGAATCGGCTGGCCGAACATGAGGCGGTACAGCGTCGTCGCCGACTGCGCGGTGCCGCTGCCGATCAGCCCGACGCTCATCACCTTGTCCTTGATCTCGTTGATTGTCTTCATCGGCGAGTCGGTACGCACAACGAAGTAAATCTCTTCGTCGTAGAGCGGCATGATGAGCCGCAGCGGCCGTATCAGCGTGCCGGCCTCTTCGTTGCCGGAATTGGCCATGTCGACGTAGGCCTGATAGACGTCGGACTGCACGAGCGCGAGCTTCACGCCGGGCTCGAAACGCATGCGCTGCACGTTTTCGGCCGAGCCTTTCGATGGGATCACTTCGAGATCGATGCCCGCTGGCTGCGCGACCCATTTCGCCAGGTCCTGGCCGATCTGAATGTACGTCCCGCGCTCCTGGCCGGTCACGATCTTGTAGTTCGCGTCTGCGGCAGCGGCGAGCGCGAGTGTCGAAAAGAGCAGGGCAATCAGTGCCGCCAGTCCTGCGAGCATCGTTTTCAGCATGGTCTCTCTCCCGCCTTGGATACGTTCTACAGCAGACTTCGATTTAATCTGTAATCTTTTTCAATGCGTGCCTTCGGAGGATGGGGCGTCCTTCCACCCAAGTTGGCGAATCGCGCGCTCCTGGGTATCGACGCCGTCGTCGTTGCTGCCAGGGACGGTGGCGCCGGCGGCAGCGGATTGATTCGCAGCTGCCGACGTAACGCTCGTATCCGCACTTCCGACGTCCGTTGGATGTCCGTTAGCTGACGTGCTACTCGCGCTCGGCAGCGGGGGAGGTGTGGCCGGGGCGTTCGGCGCGGCCGGCGCAGCGGCGCCCCAATCCCGCGACGACGGCAGCGGAACGCTGCTTGCATCGCGCGGCCGCGGCACAGCCGCGTCCGATTGCGCGGGGCCGATCGGCGTACGAAGCGGCGACCAGCCCGTCGCCAGGATGGCGCGCTCCATCAGCGATCGCGCGTGCAGGCTCGCCGGATCTATCGCGAGCGCCAACGATGCCTGTTCTCGCACGCAATCCCAGGCACGTTGCGAGGCACATCGGTCCGCGCTTTGCAGCGCATCCTCGCGGCGTTGCTCCGCAGGTGCGCTGTCGCGCTGTATCTCGCGCGCTGCCTGATTGTTCGCGCCACGTGGAAGTGTGGCATTCGCGCTTGGCAAGCTTTTCTCCGCGAGGCTCGCGCGCGTGACGCGTACTTCTCTTTCCTGGCCGCGCCTTTCGCCGTATAGCAGAAACGCAGCGTATGCGATTGCGACAATGAACCAGGCGAGCAAAACGCCCTTCACGAAGCGCCCTTTACCGGTGCGCCAGAACGGCCGGTGTTCCTCGAGTTGATAGTGGTGCAAATAGTCTGCGTGCACCGCCGGGCGATGGGATGCGGCCGCGCCGGCGAGCGACGCCTTTGCAACGGCAGGCATAGGCGCTGCCGCGGAACCGATGACTCTTAAGGTGGCTTTCGGGCGCGCGTGCGCAGCCGCGTCGAGCGGGCGATCCGTGCCGCAATAAGGGCAGGAATCGACGTGCTGATAGAGCGTCCCGCCACAGAACTTGCATGGTGCGGGGAAACTCTGGTTGCGAGTCATCTGAACTGACATGCTGTCGTTCCACCGTCATGGCGACGCCATTTCGGCATGTTCAGGATCGTCGTTGAAGCGATCGGCGAAGCCTCGCGGAACTCACGATCTGCATGCGCAGGAGAGCGGCGGTGCCCGACCGGGCGCAGCCGCTCGAAAGATCATATGAGTGATTTTCCGTTCATCCGTTGATTGCCGGTGTTGCCTACCGCACATATGCGCTGCCTGCGAGCAGTAGGGCGCCAACAAACCGCTTGCGCATATAAATCGCGCCGAATCATGGCAAGATCGGGGATTTCCCCGAGAGACGTCCCCGAGGACCCGGCAGCCCGGGCCCGCTTGCTGGATGCCGTGGCTTCCAGAATCATACGGTTTCTTATGGGGTCTGATGTCGAGGCGACCTATCCTATTGTTTTTATTGAAGAATATTTTGATATGGCACTCAATCTTGACATCCAATAGTTCCAACCTGAACTAGCAAGAGTGCCTCTGCGGTTGAATCAATTCCAGCGGAAATTCGCCATTCCGCCCCTTCTTGAATTTGTCACTCCCCGTCCATATAATTAGCACTCACCGCATGAGAGTGCTAACAACTCCGGTGCGAACAACATCTCTGGCTGGCGGTAGTCGGCAGCCAGGTTTTCTTGAGTCGCTTCAAGTCCTAATCAAGAGAGGATCTATCCATGAACCTTCGTCCTTTGCATGATCGCGTGATCGTCAAGCGCCTGGATCAAGAAACCAAGACCGCTTCGGGCATCGTGATCCCGGACGCAGCGGCAGAAAAGCCGGATCAAGGCGAAGTCCTGGCCATCGGCCCGGGCAAGCGCGACGACAAGGGCGCCCTGATCGCGCTCGACGTGAAGGTCGGCGATCGCGTTCTGTTCGGCAAGTACGCTGGCCAGACCGTCAAGGTCGATGGCAACGAACTGCTCGTGATGCGTGAAGAAGACATCATGGCCGTGGTGAACAAGTAAGTTCATTCCACCGCTCACTATTCAAGAATTCAAGGAGTTAGAAGATGGCAGCTAAAGACGTCGTGTTCGGCGATTCCGCCCGTTCCAAGATGGTTGAAGGCGTGAACATTCTCGCCAACGCAGTGAAGGTCACGCTGGGTCCGAAGGGCCGCAACGTGGTGCTCGAGCGCTCGTTCGGCGGCCCGACGGTCACCAAGGACGGTGTCTCGGTCGCAAAGGAAATCGAGCTCAAGGACAAGCTCCAGAACATGGGCGCGCAAATGGTCAAGGAAGTTGCTTCCAAGACCAGCGACAACGCCGGTGACGGCACGACGACGGCTACGGTTCTGGCCCAGTCGATCGTTCGCGAAGGCATGAAGTACGTCGCATCGGGCATGAACCCGATGGACCTGAAGCGCGGCATCGACAAGGCCGTCGCAGCAGCAATCGAAGAGCTGCGCAAGGTCAGCAAGCCCTGCACGACCAACAAGGAAATCGCTCAAGTCGGCTCGATCTCGGCAAACAGCGACACGTCGATCGGCGACCGTATCGCTGAAGCGATGGACAAGGTTGGCAAGGAAGGCGTCATCACCGTCGAAGACGGCAAGTCGCTGCAAGACGAGCTGGAAGTCGTCGAAGGTATGCAGTTCGACCGCGGCTACCTCTCGCCGTACTTCATCAACAACCCGGACAAGCAAGTCGCCGTGCTGGAAAGCCCGTTCGTCCTGCTGTTCGACAAGAAGATCTCGAACATCCGTGATCTGCTGCCGGTTCTGGAACAAGTCGCGAAGGCTGGCCGTCCGCTGCTGATCATCGCTGAAGACGTCGAAGGCGAAGCGCTCGCAACGCTGGTCGTCAACAACATCCGCGGCATCCTGAAGACCGTCGCCGTCAAGGCTCCGGGCTTCGGCGACCGTCGCAAGGCCATGCTGGAAGACATCGCGATCCTGACCGGCGGTCAAGTCATCGCTGAAGAAACCGGCCTCACGCTCGAAAAGGCAACGCTGGCCGAACTCGGTCAAGCCAAGCGCATCGAAGTGGGCAAGGAAAACACTACGATCATCGACGGCGCAGGCGAAGCCGTGAACATCGAAGCGCGCGTGAAGCAAATCCGCACGCAGATCGAAGAAGCGACGTCGGACTACGACCGTGAAAAGCTGCAAGAGCGCGTTGCCAAGCTGGCAGGCGGCGTGGCAGTGATCAAGGTTGGCGCTGCGACCGAAGTCGAAATGAAGGAAAAGAAGGCACGCGTGGAAGACGCGCTGCACGCAACCCGCGCTGCCGTTGAAGAAGGCATCGTCCCGGGCGGCGGCGTTGCGCTGATCCGTGCACGCACGGCAATCGCCAGCGTGAAGGGCGCCAACGCAGACCAGGACGCCGGTATCAAGATCGTCCTGCGCGCCATGGAAGAGCCGCTGCGCCAGATCGTCACGAACGGCGGCGAAGAAGCTTCGGTCGTCGTGGCAGCAGTTGCTGCTGGTCAAGGCAACTACGGCTACAACGCAGCGACCGGCGAGTACGTCGACATGGTCGAAGCTGGCGTGGTCGACCCGACGAAGGTCACGCGCACCGCGCTGCAAAACGCAGCTTCGGTTGCCGGCCTGCTCCTGACGACGGACGCAGCCGTTGCTGAAGTGCCGAAGGAAGATGCTCCGATGCCTGGCGGCATGCCCGGCGGCATGGGCGGCATGGGCATGGACATGTAATTGCGATCCGGAGTTGGTGCTTCAGCGCCTACTCCGCTCCCATGCAGAGCCAGGCTTTTGCCGAGATTACGTTGAAGTGCAGAAGTGCAGAAGTCCAGAAGTGCAGAAGTGCAGGGGACGCGCCGTGAGGCGTGTGCCCCTAGCCCGAAAAGAAGAGCCCGCAGCGATGCGGGCTTTTTTTCGTCTGTGCGGTTTGCACGCCTGGCCTCCGCGCAGAAGGCCAAGCCGTGGTCTTATTGCTTCGCTTCGCCGGGCGAGGCTTCGTCGGCGTCCGTGTCGTTGCTGCGCGCCCAGAAGAACCGGTCGGGCAGCCACGCGCCCATCCCCGGCCTGAACGCGTTCTGCACGGCCTGATACACATATTCCTGCGCTTCGCGCACGGCCTCTGGCGGCTCTTGCCCATTGGCAAGCAGCGCGGCGATGGCGGCGCCGAGCGTGTCGGTCACGCCCATCATCGGCTGCGTGGAGCGGTCCCACAGATCCTGGCGCAACTGGCCGTCTTCGCAATACAGTGTGTTGACCACACGATGCGTGCCCGTTTCCATCGCCAGGATGTACTCGCAACCGGTGGCGAGCAGGTGCGCAATGGCCGCGTCGACGCTGGGCGCTTCCGCGTCGCCGTCTGGCTGTGCGAGCGCGATCAGCGTGGCGGAGTCGGCCACGAGCAGCGTGGTCTGCGGCACGAGCAGGTCGGCCATCGCTTCACGCAGTTCGTCGGCGGCGAGGACGTGCTCGTCGTCGAGCGTGAAGTCGGGGGCGAGGATGAGCGGCAAGTCGTCATAGTCGGCGACCACCTCGGCGATCGCGCTCACGACCTCGGCACGCGCGCCCGCGCCGACCTTGAACGCCGCGATGGGCATGTCTTCGAGCAGCATGCGCGCCTGGGTGGCGACGGTTTCGGGGTCGAGCCCAGTCACTTCGTCGCAGCCTGCGGAGTCGCGCACCGTGTAGCCGGTCAGCGCGGTGACGCCGTGGCAACCCATGCTGGCGAGCGTGAGCAGGTCGGCCTGAAGTCCGCCGCCGCCGGTCGGGTCGGAAAGGCCGAAGGTGAGGACGATGGGAGGGGTGTCGCTGGGCATGAACGTGGCGAGATGGATTGGACTTCGGGCGCGGCGTACCGTGCCGTCATAAGCGAATGCTTTAATTATGCGGCCTATCGACGAATCCGGGGGACGGATGACCCCGGCGCGCGCGAGGATTTCTCCGCGCTGCACGCGCCGCCCGCGTCAACGCATGCTGTTTGATCCCGTGCAGGCCAGATTTCCTCTTGCTAGGCATGGAAACGGCAACAAGGTACCATCATGGCTCTCGTTTCCCCGATTTTTTTTCCGACTGGTTTCGGACTTTTCGACGCGGCATAAGAATGGAATATAGAAGCTGGATGTGCCTGATCTGCGGCTGGATTTACGACGAAGAAGCCGGTTTGCCAGACGAAGGCATTGCCCCCGGCACGCGCTGGGAGGATGTCCCGATCAACTGGACCTGTCCTGAGTGCGGTGCGCGCAAGGAAGACTTCGAAATGGTCCAGATCTGAGCGCGTTGCTCGGATAGCTGGCGATAGCCGGCGCGCAGTCTGGCTGCAGATTCCAGAAGTGTGGCGGGTGTGGAGTGCGGTGTCGCAACAGCGGGCACCGTATTTGCGCTTGCCGTCGCGGTTGTCGACGTCAGCGTCGACGCCATTGTCGAGATTGCCCGCCTGGTCGGCCCGCTAACGTTTTCGGCGCTGCCCTATGAGTCATCCTTCAAGCTCTGATGTGCGGTTCGAAGCGTTGCCGAATCCGCGCGGCGGCACGGTGCCGTTCGCGCACGGCGCGCTCGCCCAGGCGCTGGACGCGCTCGAGGAGCAGCGTGATGTGGCCCGGCCGCTGCGCCAGGCTGCCCGCACGCTGCACGACGCCGGCTGGCTTGCCGCCGCGCGCTTTGCCGATACGCTGCTCCTCGCTTCCCCGCTCGCGCTCGCTGCGCCCGTGCCCGTAGAGCCGCCGCCGGGCTTGCCCGTGCGGCCGCTCCACACACCCGAGGAAGCGCAGGGCGCTGAATTCCGCGTCTTGTTCAGCGAGGCGCTCAAGGAACTCGTCGCCGCGCTCGAGCGACGCAATCTGCGCGAGCTGGCGTGCTCGCCCGCGCTTTTTGCGCGGCAGCATGCGCTCGTGGCCGCGCTCGCGGAGCACGTGCCGGGCATCGCGCTCGCCTATGAGGACGTGGCGCTGCAGGGCCGGCCGCTCGCGCCTGCTTCGCTGCATCCGCAGCCAGCCCAACGCTTTGGCCAGGTGCGCGCGCGCTTCGAGCAGGCGCTGCTGCATGCGCTGAAATCGCACGTCGGCAACGGCAGCCGTGCGGCCAACGCGCTCGCGCTCGCGGCATTCGACGAGATGGACGCCTGCATGGCCGAGCTATCGAGTCCCGATCCCTACGACTTCTGGCGGCTTGCCGTTGCGTGCGCACGCGCGCTGCGACGCGGCGTGGCGTCGTGGGGCGACGAGGGCGTGCGGCGGCTTTACGCGCGCTGCAATCTGCTGATCGGCGAGCACGCGCGCGGCCTGCGCTTCGCGCCGCAAACGCTCGTGCGCTCGACGCTGGCGTTGCTCTGGCGGGACTACGCGCTCTTCGGGGCCGCCGCGGAAGACACCGCGGACGTCGATCTGCTGCACGACTACGGCTTGACCGTGGAATGGCACATTGCCGGCACGCAAGCCTCGGAGGCGCTGTGGGAAGCCGGCAGCGCGCAGGCCGGCGCGCTCGCGGCACGCGTGGCGCCCACGCGCGAGCTGGGTGCGCTGGTCGTGAACGGCAACGCGTATGAAGATTTTCTGCAGACTGCCGATGCGGCGATGATCGCGCTCGGCACGCACTCACGCACGCTGACGTTGCGCGGGGCGGGCGCTGCCCCGGAGCCCGCCGACGCGCTGGTCGCGGCCGACGCGGCGTACCGCATCGGCGCGGCGGCCTGGGCGCTCGGGCTCGGTCATGTCGGCCAGCTCGCAGATGCGCTGGGCCTCGCCTGGCGGCGCACCGCGCATGCGGCAACGCTCGCGGCCCTCGAGGCGCGGGGCGCGCCGTCGGTACAGGCGCCCGGAGCCGAGGCAATCGAGCACGCCAGCGAGGCGCTGCGCGCCATGCTGCACAAGGTCGCTGCAGGCATCGCGCAGCCCGACGCCACGCCGGCGGTGCGTGCGCTTGGGGCGGCGATCGTCGGCGGCGCGGCGCAAACCGCGGCGCAGCCCGCATTGCAATCCATTGCGCACTGAATGCACGGGGCGGGCGGATCCACGGCGCGCGTCTGGCTGCCGAGGCACCGGGCACCGGCCTTGCGCCATCGGCCCAGTGCCCTGCAAGGGCACAGCGCGCGCGTGTTAGAGTGAGCCATTCCCTGCAATGCGCAACGCGTAGCGGCTGGCAAAGTGCGAGGCGGCCATCGGGCGCCCGACTTCCGGCCTGGCAGCGCGCCGCCATTGCGCATCGTCTTTGCTAGAATTCAAACCATGTCCAAGAGTACCGATCGCATCAATCTGACCAACCAGTTCCTGATCGCCATGCCGAACATGGCGGACCCCACGTTTTCAGGAACGGTGGTCTACCTTTGCGATCATTCGGAGCGCGGCGCGCTCGGTCTCGTCATCAATCGGCCCACCGACATCGATCTCGAGGCACTCTTTTCCCGCATCGACCTGAAGCTCGAAATCGAGCCGCTCCTGCACGTGCCCGTCTATTTCGGCGGCCCGGTGCAGACCGAGCGTGGCTTCGTGCTGCACGCGCCCGCCGAGGGCACGAGCTATACATCGTCGATGTCGGTACCGGGCGGGCTCGAGATGACCACGTCGAAGGACGTGCTCGAAGCCGTCGCCAACGGCAGCGGCCCCGAGCGCTTTCTGCTCACGCTCGGCCATGCCGGCTGGGGCGCGGGGCAGCTAGAAGACGAAATCTCGAAGAACGGCTGGCTCACGGTCGAGGCCGATCCGAAGATCGTATTCGACGTGCCTGCCGAAGAGCGCTTCGAAGCGGCGCTCGCGCTACTCGGCATTTCCTCGACGATGCTGTCGGGCGAGGCGGGTCACGCATGAGCGTGGCCGCTGGGCGAGGGGCCGGCGAGGCCACCTTGCTTGCGTTCGATTACGGCGAAAAGCGCATCGGCGTGGCGCTCGGCAATGCCCTCACACGCAGCGCCCGGGCGCTCACCGTCATTCCCAACAAGAGTCGCGACTACCGTTTCGAAGCGATAGGCGAGTTGCTGCGCGAATGGCAGCCTGATGTGCTCGTGGTCGGCTTGCCGTGCCATCCGGACGGCACGCCACACATCATGACGCAGCACGCGAAGCGCTTCGGCAACCAGCTCAACGGCCGCTTTGGTTTGCGGGTGGTGTGGGTGGACGAGCGCTATTCGTCTGTCGACGCCGAAGCGCGGCTGCGTGAGCGCGGCGAACGCATCGACCATGTCGATGCCGAAGCGGCCTCCGTGATTCTCCAGCAGTACCTCGACGAACTCCCGCTCTGACTGGCCCGCGAGTTGCCCGATGCGAGTTGCCTGATGATTACTCCCGACGCTGAAGCGCTGTACTTCGCCCTTCTCGACGAGATTCGCGCGGCGTATCACGCCGATGCGTTTGGCGCGCCCGGCGGCGTGGCGATCGTCGGCATTCATAGCGGCGGCGCGTGGATCGCCGAGCGGCTCGCGCAGGACGTCGGGGCGCTCGAGTGGGGCGTGCTCAGCGTTGCGCTGCACCGCGACGACTACGCGAAGAAGGGCTTGCACAGCAAGGCGAGCCCAACGGCGCTGCCGTTCGCGGTCGAAGGCCGCCACATCCTGCTCGTCGACGACGTGCTGTACACGGGCCGCACCGTGCGCGCCGCGCTCAACGAGCTTTACGATTACGGGCGCCCGGCCTCCGTCGAACTCGCGGTGCTCGCCGAGCGCGGCGGTCGCGAGTTGCCGGTGTCTGCGCGTTTTACCGGCGGCGCAGTGAGCGTCGGCGCACACGAAACGCTCGTACTTGCGCACAGTCCCGACGGCCGCTTCGCATTTGAAGTCGAGCAGGGTAGCGGCAGCTGACGCGCGCATCGAACCCATTCGGCGGCAGCGACGGCAGATGCGCAGGCATGCACGCTGGCCACACGCCGCCCATCAGATCCAGGACACGCGATGAACACACAGCCCACGCCCGCCGCGTCCCCAGCGGACGACATGCGTTTTCGCTACGGCTTCCTCAAGGGCAATCCGCAGCTCACGAAGAACGGCGAGCTTAAACACCTGCTGTCGATCGAGGGCCTGTCGCGCGCGATCCTCACACATGTGCTCGATACCGCCACGCAGTTCGTGAGCGTGACCGACCGCGACGTGAAGAAGGTGCCGCTGCTGCGCGGCAAGTCGGTGTTCAACCTGTTTTTCGAGAACTCCACGCGCACGCGAACCACGTTCGAGATCGCGGCCACGCGTCTTTCGGCCGATGTGCTCAACCTGAACATCAACGCTTCATCGACGAGCAAGGGCGAGTCGCTGCTCGACACCATCGGCAATCTTTCGGCGATGCACGCCGACATGTTCGTCGTGCGCCACGCGTCGAGCGGCGCGCCGTACCTGATCGCCGAGCACTGCGCGCCGCACGTGCACGTGATCAACGCCGGCGACGGCCGCCACGCGCACCCGACGCAGGGCCTGCTCGACATGTACACGATCCGCCACTACAAGCGCGACTTCACGAACCTGCGCGTGGCGATCGTGGGCGACATCCTGCACTCGCGTGTGGCGCGCTCGGACATCCACGCGCTAACCACGCTCGGTGTGCCCGAAGTGCGCGCCATCGGCCCACGCACGCTATTGCCGGGCGGCCTCGAGCAGATGGGCGTGCGGGTGTTTCATAACCTCGACGAAGGCCTCGAGGATGTCGACGTCATCATCATGCTGCGTCTGCAGAACGAGCGCATGAGCGGCGCGCTGCTGCCCTCAGCGCAGGAGTACTTCAAGAGCTGGGGCTTGACGCCCGAGCGCCTCGCGCTCGCCGTGCCCGACGCGATCGTCATGCATCCGGGGCCGATGAATCGCGGCGTGGAGATCGACTCGCAGGTCGCCGACGGTCCGCAGTCGGTGATCCTCGACCAGGTGAGCTTCGGCATTGCGGTGCGCATGGCGGTGATGGGCATCGTCGCCGGTAACAACGATTGAAGCCGCTAGAAGGCCAGGGCAACAGATGAAGATCCATATTCAAGGCGGTACGCTGATCGATCCGGCGGCCGGGACCGAACAGCAGCAGGACGTGTACATCGAAGCGGGCAAGATCGCGGCGCTTGGCGCGGCGCCCGCAGGCTTCCAGGCGGACCGCACGCTCGATGCGCGCGGCCTCGTGGTCGCGCCCGGTCTCGTCGACTTGAGCGCGCGCCTGCGCGAGCCGGGTTACGAGCACAAGGCCACGCTCGACTCGGAGATGAACGCGGCGCTCGCGGGCGGCGTGACGACCCTCGTGTGCCCGCCGGACACCGACCCTGTGCTCGACGAGGCCGGCCTTGTCGAAATGCTCAAGTATCGTGCGGGCAAACTTGCGCGTGCGCATGTGCATCCGCTGGGCGCGCTCACCGTTGGCCTGAAAGGGCAGGTGATCACCGAGATGGTGTCGCTGACCGAGGCGGGCTGCATCGGCTTCACGCAGGCCGACACGCCGGTCGCCGATACCCAGGTCCTGCTGCGCGCGCTGCAGTACGCGAGCACCTATGGCTACGCCGTGTGGCTGCGGCCGCAGGACGCGTATCTCTCGAAGGGCGGCGTGGCCGCGAGCGGCGCGCTGGCTTCGCGCCTCGGCCTCTCCGGCGTGCCGGTGAGCGCGGAGACGATCGCGCTGCATACGCTGTTCGAACTGATGCGCGTGACGGGTGCGCGCGTGCACGTGCAGCATGTTTCGTCGGCGGCGGGCGTGGCGCTCGTGCGCGCGGCGAAAGCCGAGGGCCTGCCCGTGACGTGCGACGTGACCGCCAACCATCTCCATCTGATCGACATGGACATCGGCTATTTCGACGCACAGTTCCGGCTCGACCCGCCGCTGCGCCAGCAGCGCGATCGCGAGGCGCTTCGCGCGGGCCTCGCCGACGGCACGATCGACGCGATCTGCTCGCAGCACACGCCCGTGGACGACGACGAGAAGCTGCTGCCCTTCGCCGAAGCGACGCCGGGCGCGACGGGCCTCGAACTGCTTCTCTCGCTAACGGTGAAATGGGCACAGGAAGCGCGCGTGCCGCTCGCGAAAGCGCTCGCCCATGTGACGTCGGCGCCCGCAGCCGTGATGCAACATGATCTGGCAAGCCCGGCGGGACGGCTCGCCGTGGGCGCGAGCGCGGACCTCTGCGTGTTCGATCCCCATGCGCATTGGCGCGTCGAGCCTCGCGCGCTCAAGAGTCAGGGACACAACACGCCGTTCCTCGGCTATGAACTGCCCGCCGTGGTGCGCGCAACGCTCGTGGCGGGGCGGGTGGGCTTTGAGCGCGGGTTGGATCGAGTTGCAAGCGCATGACAGATTTGTGTCATGCAGGTCTGCTAGGATTTCGCGATTCAGCCTATCGTCAAACATGAGCCTTTTCATCCGCAAGACCCGCCTGCTCGCGCATCTGCTGCGCGGCGCCCTGACCGTCGCGTTGCGTTTTCCGCGCGCGAGCGCCGATCAGCGCCACGCCATGAACCGCGCATGGTCCCTCAAGATGCTCGAGCTGTGCGGCCTGAAGCTCGTCGTGCACAACGACGCGGCTCGGCTCGATGCCGGCGCGCTCGTCGTGAGCAACCATATCTCGTGGATCGACATCTACGTGATCAACGCGTGGCGGCCCACGCCGTTCGTCTCGAAGGCCGAGATCCGCAACTGGCCCCTCATTGGCTGGTTCGCGCAGAATCTCGACACGGTGTTCGTCGAGCGCGAGAAGCGCAGCGATGCGAAACGCATCATGCATGAGCTGGCGGCGCGGCTCGAGCGCGGCGAGTTGATGTGCGTGTTTCCCGAAGGCACCACCTCGGATGGCCTCGCGCTCAAGCCGTTTCACTCGAACATGTTCCAGGCGGCGGTATCGGCTGGGAGGCCAGTGCAGCCGCTGTGCATTTTGTATGAGGATGCGCAGGGGCGGCAGTCGGTGGCGCCGGCGTATATCGACGACCTCTCGCTCAAGGATTCGCTCGACGCGATGCTTAAGTCCGGGCCGCTGACCGCTCACGTTTATGTGGGCGAGGCGATCGAAGCGGGGGATGACCGGCGCAAGCTGGCGGCGCGGGCGCAGGAGGCTGTGGGGCAGGCGTTGGAGACGATGCGGGGTGAGGCGGCCGCGCATCCCCATGGAGTGGCGCAGGCGACTTGACGCCAGAAGGCGTGTGCCTGCGCGCTCGTGGGTGCGTTAGTCGTTCGTAATAGCGCGACAACTCTCACAGGGCACCTGCGTGAGGATGCGTTTGCCCGGATCGCCGACGAGATGGATCGCCGAGAGCTCCTCGCCCCAGACGCAGCCCGAGTCGAGCCCGACCAGGTTCTTGCGCAGGGTGAGGCCAAGCGCCGCCCAATGGCCGAACACGACGGTGATGTCTTCGGTCTTGCGCCCCGGCACGTCGAACCACGGCATGAAGCCTGGCGGCGCGGAGTCGAGGCCGCCGCTGGTTGAGAAGTCCATCACGCCGTCACGGTCGCAAAAACGCACGCGTGTGAGCGCGCTGCAGGTCACGCGCAGGCGCTCGATACCCTTGAGGTCCTTGGACCAGCGGTTCGGCTGATTGCCGTAGAGGCCGGCAAGTGTTTCCCGCCAGTTGTCGCGGCGCAACGCTTTTTCGAGTTCGTGCGCAAGTTCCATCGTGAGATCGACGTCCCACTGAGGCAAAACGCCTGCATGCACCATCAGCATGCCGTTCTCGTAGTGCGCGATCGGGCGATGACGCACCCAGTGCAGCAGATCTTCGGCGTCGGGTGCACTCAGGATGTCGCCGATGGTGTCGTCTTTCTTCGCCTTGCGAATGCCCGCCGAAACGGACAGCAGATGCAGGTCGTGATTGCCCAGCACCGCCACGCCGCGATCGCCGAGTTCGATCACCTCGCGCAGCGTTTCGAGCGACGCGGGACCGCGATTGATCAGGTCGCCCGCGAACCAGAGCGGCGTGTCCGGGGAGGGCGCGGCTTTGGCGAGCAGTTCGCGAAATGGTGAGAGGCAACCCTGAAGGTCGCCGAAAGCGAGAGGGGCGGGATGCGGGGCTTGCTCTTTCATTCGGTTGATGGCTGGGGGTGTACGGCGTGGCGCGAGGCAATGACGGTATCACAAGATGAGTGCCGTCGCGTGACGCCGCGGAAACCGGCCAATGCATGGCGGATGAACGATTCGACCCCGGCATGGCACGAAAAATGCCAAACGAATTTGTCAAGCTGTTTCAAGATGTTAGGGGGGTGGCGTTCGTGCAGGGTATCCTTATAATTCTCTATCGATAAAATTAGAACCAGAATCTGCGGGGGTAGATAAGGCTGAATCAGCTGGATCGGGCGCTTCTCCCGCACGAAAGCTATTTCTACAGTTAGCTTTCAGGTCATCTGGTGTAAAGATTGACGCCAGAATTGCTTCCGCACTCGCGCAATACAAGGAGTTCCATGATTCTGGTTACGGGCGGCGCCGGCTTTATCGGCGCCAACTTTGTGCTTGACTGGCTGAGTCAATCGGACGAAGCCGTACTGAACGTCGACAAGCTCACGTACGCGGGCAATCTCGGGACGCTGAAGTCCTTGCGGGACGATGCGAAGCACATATTCGCGCGCGTGGATATTTGCGACCGCTCAGCGCTCGACACGCTCTTCGCCCAGCACAAGCCGCGCGCGGTGCTGCACTTCGCGGCCGAAAGCCACGTCGATCGATCGATTCATGGTCCGGCTGATTTTGTTCAGACCAATGTCGTCGGTACCTTCACGATGCTCGAAGCCGCTCGCCAGTACTGGAGCGACCTGCCCGCAGCCGAAAAGGCCGCGTTTCGTTTCCTGCACGTCTCCACGGACGAAGTGTTCGGCTCGCTCTCGGCAACCGACCCGCAATTCTCCGAAACGACACCCTACGCGCCCAATAGCCCGTACTCGGCGACCAAGGCGGGTTCGGACCATCTCGTCCGTGCCTACCATCACACGTACGGCTTGCCCACGCTGACGACGAATTGTTCGAACAACTACGGCCCGTACCAGTTTCCGGAAAAGTTGATTCCGCTGATGATTGCCAACGCGCTCGCCAGCAAGCCGCTCCCGGTGTACGGCGACGGCCAGAACGTGCGCGACTGGCTCTACGTGGGCGACCATTGCAGCGCGATCCGCGAGGTGCTCGCCCGCGGCACGGTTGGCGAGACCTATAACATCGGCGGCTGGAACGAGAAGAAGAATCTCGAAGTCGTGCACACGTTGTGCGACTTGCTCGACGAACTGCGCCCGAAGGCGGCGGGTTCGTACCGCGATCAGATTGCCTATGTGACGGATCGTCCGGGCCATGATCGCCGTTACGCGATCGATGCGCGCAAGCTCGAGCGCGAACTCGGCTGGAAGCCCGCCGAGACATTCGAAACCGGCCTTGCGAAGACAGTGCGCTGGTATCTCGACAATCAGGCATGGGTCGATGACGTCGTGTCGGGCGACTATCGCAAGTGGGTCGAGACGAATTATGCGAAGCGCGGGTGAGGAACAAGGCGATGGCACGTAAAGGCATCATTCTCGCGGGCGGCTCCGGAACGCGGCTGTATCCGATCACGCACGTCGTGTCGAAACAGCTGCTGCCGGTGTACGACAAACCGATGATCTACTACCCGCTCTCGACGATGATGATGGCGGGCATTCGTGACGTCTTGATCATCTCGACGCCGCAGGACACGCCGCGTTTCGAGGCGATGCTCGGTGACGGCAGCCAGTGGGGGATGAATATCCAGTACGCCGTGCAGCCGTCGCCCGACGGACTCGCGCAGGCGTTCATCATCGGCAAGGATTTCATCGGCAACGATCCGTCGGCGCTGATCCTTGGCGACAACATTTTTTACGGACACGATCTCGCAAAGCAGCTCGAGCATGCTAACGCGCAAGAGACAGGCGCGACGGTGTTCGCCTATCACGTGCACGATCCCGAGCGTTATGGCGTAGTCGAATTCGATCAGTCGTTCCGTGCGGTGTCGATTGAAGAGAAGCCCGCGAAGCCGCGTTCGAAGTATGCGGTCACGGGGCTGTATTTCTACGACAACCGCGTGTGCGATATCGCCTCCGACATCAAGCCTTCGGCGCGCGGCGAGCTCGAAATCACCGATGTGAATTCGCGCTATCTTGCTGACGGCGCGCTCAGTGTTGAGATCATGGGGCGTGGGTACGCCTGGCTCGATACCGGTACGCACGATTCGCTGATCGAAGCGGCGACCTTCATTGCGACGCTGCAGAAGCGCCAGGGTCTCGTGGTTGCGTGTCCCGAGGAGATCGCGTATCGCAAGCAGTGGATCGATGCGGAGCAGGTGTTGAAGCTTGCCAAGCCGCTGGCGAAGAACAGCTACGGGCAGTACCTCCAGAACATTCTCACTCATCAGGTTGCATGGCTATCCAGGTAACGGCGACGGCACTGCCCGAAGTCAAGATCATTGAGCCCAAGGTGTTCGGTGACGCTCGCGGGTTCTTCTACGAGAGCTTCAACGCGCGCGAGTTCGCCGAGCACGTGGAGCAGGGCGTCGAATTCGTGCAGGACAACCACTCGCGTTCGTCGCGAGGGGTGCTGCGCGGGCTGCACTATCAGATCGAGCACGCGCAGGGAAAGCTCGTTCGTGTGGTCGAAGGCGAAGTGTTCGACGTCGTGGTCGACGTCCGCAAAAGCTCGCCGCGGTTTGGCAAGTGGGTTGGCGTGAATCTGTCGGTCGACAATCATCGCCAGCTGTGGGTGCCGTCGGGTTTTGCGCATGGCTTTGTCGTGTTGTCGGAGTCCGCGCAGTTCCTGTACAAGACGACCGACTACTGGTACCCGGAGCACGAGCGCAGCATCATCTGGAACGATGCGGATATCGGCATCGAATGGCCGATCGAGGGCGAGCCGCTGCTGGCGGCGAAGGACGCGGCCGGTGTGCGTCTGGCCGAAGCCGAACTCTACGCTTGAGGCCGTTATGAGTCGGGAAATGACGATCCTCGTGACGGGCGTGAACGGCCAGGTTGGATTCGAGTTGCTACGGTCGCTGCAGGGGCTTGGCCGCGTAGTGCCGTGCGACAGGTCGACGCTCGATCTCTCCGATCTCGATCGCGTGCGGGCCTTCGTGCGCGAACTGAAGCCGTCGCTCGTTGTGAATCCGGCCGCGTATACGGCGGTGGACAAGGCCGAGACCGATATCGAGGCTGCGCGACGCTTGAACGTCGACGTGCCGCGCGTATTCGCGGAAGAGGCTGCGCGTGCCGGTGGCGCGCTCATCCACTATTCGACCGACTATGTGTATGACGGTGCGAAATCGAGCGCGTACGTGGAAACCGACGTAACGAATCCTCAGAACGTGTATGGGGAAACGAAGCTCGAAGGCGAACGCGCGATTGCGGCGGCGGGATGCGCGCACCTGATCCTGCGAACGAGTTGGGTGTACGGCCGGCGCGGTAAGAATTTCTTGCAGACGATGCTGAAGCTGGGCAGCGAGCGGAAAGAATTGCGAGTCGTTGCGGATCAGATCGGCGCGCCGACATGGGCGAAGACGATTGCGGCTGCGACGTCGCACATCGTCGCGCAAGGTGCAGCGGCAGATGATATCGACTGGTGGGTGCGTCGTTCCGGCGTCTACCATCTGACGTCGGCCGGAGCGACGTCGTGGCACGGCTTTGCCGAAGCGATATTCGCGGCTGCGATGGGCGTGGATGCGCCGACGGTCTTGCCGATTCCCGCAAGCGACTATCCGACGCCTGCGATGCGGCCGGCCAATTCGAGAATGTCGCTGGACAAGCTGACTGAGGTGTTCGGTTTGCGGATGCCGGATTGGCAAGATGCGCTGCAGTTGTGTTTGGCTGAGTAGATCCGACAGCAGTTTGAGAAGGTTGCGCTCTCAACCTTGAAGTTTCATCAAGATGATTAACTGAATGACCGATCCTGTTTATTACCTCCATATCCCGAAAACGGGGGGGACTTCGCTTATCTCTTTTCTGGATGATCAATATGGTCCGGAAGAGATCTGTCCGGCGCAATTGCTTCCGGACTTATTCGACCTCCCATTGGAATCGATGGAGCGGTACAGGTTGTTCCGTGGTCATCTCTGGCATGGTTTGGGCACCTACCTCGAGCGGAACCTGACCTACATCACGATGCTCCGGGACCCGCTGCAACGTACCGTTTCGTGGTACCTGCATGCGAAGCGCGATGAAAACGCATACCGGCATCAGCAAATGAAAAGTGGAGGGTGGTCGCTGCTGGACTTTGTTCGGGATCCTGAAACGAACTGGGATATCGTCAATACGCAGACGCTGTTTTTGGCAGCGGACCTTGACTATCAAAAGCTGTCGCGCGATCCGGTTGGATACGGACGCGCGGCCGTCAAGGAATTTGCCGCACGTGGAAACGATCGGAAATTGCTGGATCTCGCAAAAAGGCGGCTTGAATCATTCGCGTTTTTCGGTATCACCGAGCGAATGCGCGACTCCATGAGTCTTCTTGCCCACGAGCTCGAGTTTTTTCCCAACTTCGCGGTGCCCAGACTAAACACCTCGTCGAATCGGTCGGGAAATGGCGAGTTGGCGGCGGCGGAAATCGACGCGATTCGCGAACTGACCGCGCTCGATCAGGAATTGTACGTTTGGGCTTGCCAGCTCTTCGAAGATCGCATGGGCGAGATGATGCGTTCGCTATTGATGGAGCGCTATCGGCAGGCGGAAACATTGGTCAGGAAGTCCTGGCACGAGCCTGTTGCCGAGCAGGCCCGAACCCACTTCGGGGTGCGTGTGCTCTCTGCACCGCCGCACGTGGCTGCGGATGAGCGGTTCTTCGTTCAGGGCGGGTTGCGCAACCAGTCTCGCTACCAGATTGCCAGTCGCGCGCCGAATCCGGTGCATGTCGCGTATCACTGGCTTGACGCGAAGCGTTCACAGGCCGTGGTGTTCGACGGCGAGCGCACAACGCTGCACGCGTCGTTGATGCCGGGTGAGGAAAGGGAAATGCAGGTGCTCGTCGTCGCGCCATCCGTCGCCGGGACGTACGTTCTGCGATTGACCCTCGTTCAGGAGGGCATTGCCTGGTTCGACGATGGAGATTCGAACGCCTTTGCCGAGGTCGAAGTAACCGTCAGGTAAGGTTTTTGCTTTCAGGTGTGACAGGTCCCTGTCGATTGGGCTTCATTGGGGGGCGATCATTACCTTGTGTTACGGACGACAGTAGTTCGCCGGATATAATCCTTGCCCGGCCCGGTTTGGCTTGTTAAGCCGACACTACTTTGGCGGTTCATCAATACCAATATAAGTGGCGGAGGATTTCCTTCGCCAGCGGATACTGAATCTGGAGTGAATGTGATGTTAATCCCCGTCATCTTGTCCGGTGGTGCTGGTACGCGACTTTGGCCGGTTTCGCGTGAAGGGCACCCCAAGCCGTTCATGAAGCTCGCCGATGGCGAGAGCCTGCTCCTCAAGACATATTGTCGGGCGGCGGCGGTCGCCGGAATCGACGCGCCCTCGCAGCGCGGGGAGATCTTGACGGTCACGAACCGCGACTACTACTTCATGAGCAAGGACGAGTTTGCCTGCGCGAAGCTCGGCGAAACTCAGTCCGGCGCGTTCATGCTCGAGCCGATGGGCCGCAATACGGCGCCTGCCGTGGCCATGGCAGCGCGCTACGTGGCGGAAAAGTACGGGCGCGATGCGCTGATGCTGGTGCTCGCCGCCGATCACCTGGTTCAGGACCAGGCGGGTTTTGCCGCGGCCGTTGCGAGTGCGGTCGAACTGGCGAAGCGCGACAGGGTGGTGACGTTTGGTATCGTTCCGACGAGCCCGGACACCGGTTTCGGCTATATCGAAGCAGGAGAGAAAATCGGCGACGGCCGTATGGCGCTGCGTTTCGTCGAGAAGCCGGACGCTGTGAAGGCTGCCGAATACGTTGCAACGGGCAACTACCTTTGGAATTCGGGCATGTTCTGTTTCAAGGCCGGGGTGATCCTCGACGAGATGAAACGCCATGCCCCCGATGTCGCGGCAGCGACTGAGTCGTGCTGGACATCGTTGCATGCCGACAAGTCGTCGGGGCAAATGCTCGAGATTCCTGCCGAGACGTTCGAGAAGATGCCGGATATCTCGATCGACTACGCGGTGATGGAGCGCTCGTCGAATGTGGCTGTGGTGCCGTCCACCTTCGGTTGGAGCGACATCGGCTCGTGGGGCGCAATTCGCGATCTGGTCGCACCGGACCAGGACAGCAACCGTGCCGTCGGCGACGCGATTTTTGTCGATAGCCACAACACCTACGTGCAAAGCCCGGATCGCCTGGTGGCGGCGGTGGGTGTGGCTGACCTGATGATCATCGATACGCCGGATGCCTTGCTGGTCGCGCATCCCGATCGCGCGCAGGATGTGAAGCAAGTCGTCGCCCGCCTGAAGAAACAGAATCACGATGCTTACAAACTGCATCGGACCGTTAGCCGTCCTTGGGGCACCTACACGGTGCTGGAAGAAGGCCCCCGCTTCAAGATCAAGCGTATCGAAGTCAAGCCGGGCGCCAGCCTGAGTCTGCAGATGCATCATCACCGCAGCGAACACTGGATCGTCGTGTGCGGAATGGCCAAGGTCATCAACGGCGACAAGGAAATCTTCGTTCGGACCAACGAGTCCACGTACATCCCTGCCGGCCACAAGCATCGCCTCGAAAACCCGGGCGTGCTCGATCTCGTGATGATCGAGGTGCAGAGCGGCGAGTATCTGGGAGAAGACGACATCGTCCGCTTCCAGGACGTCTACGGGCGGGCTTGATGCAGGGAATGCTACGAGCCCTCTGGGCCTATCGCGGGTTCATTCTGGGAAGCGTCAAGCGGGAGTTTCAGTCCAAGTACCGAAACTCCCTGCTGGGTGCGGCGTGGACCGTGCTCAATCCGCTTGCGATGATCGTCGTTTATACGGTGATCTTTGCCCAGGTCATGCACGCCCGGTTGCCCGGCGTGGATAGCAGCTTTGCTTATAGCATCCACTTGTGCGCCGGCGTCCTGCCTTGGGGCATGTTCGTTGAAATTGTCAGCCGCGCGCTGAGCGCCTTCATCGACAACGCCAATCTCATCAAGAAATTGAGCTTTCCCCGCTTGTGCCTGCCGGTGATCGTGGTGGTCAATGCGCTGGTGAATTTTGCGATCGTGTTCGGCTTGTTTACGGTGTTCCTGTTGGTCTCGGGCAACTTCCCGGGTTTGGTGTACTTCGCCGCCATCCCCTTGCTGGTTCTTCTGACATTGTTTGCGATTGGCTTGGGAATCACACTAGGTGTGCTGAATGTATTCTTTCGCGATGTCGGCCAGTTCTTCACCATCGTGCTGAATTTCTGGTTCTGGCTGACACCGATCGTCTATTCCGTCGACATCCTTCCGAAGTGGGTTAAGTCCGGGATGCAGTTAAACCCGATGGCATCGCTGATAGAAGCTTTCCAGGTCGTGATGATGCAAGGCAGATGGCCCGACTGGTCGCAACTCTGGCTCGTAGCCGTATTGGGAGTTGGTTTGTGCCTCGTGGGTTTCAGCTTGTTCCGCAAACACGCGGGCGAAATGGTGGATGAACTCTGATGGGCACCATTACCGTTACCAATCTCGGCAAGGCCTACAAGCAGTACCCGACGCGCTGGTCGCGTCTCGTTGAGTGGCTGGATCCGCGCGGCAAGGCGCATCACACGCTGCACTGGGTGCTGCGGGACGTGAATTTCTCGGTTCGCGCAGGTGAGGCGCTAGGCATCATTGGTATCAATGGTGCTGGCAAGAGCACGCTGCTGAAAATGATCGTCGGTACCACGCAGCCGAGCGTCGGCAGCGTGACCATGACTGGTCGTGTCGCCGCACTGCTGGAGTTGGGCATGGGCTTTCATCCGGACTTCACGGGGCGCCAGAACGTCATGATGGCTGGGCAATTGCTTGGTTTCAGCGTCGAGGAACTCGTTGGGCTGATGCCGGAAATCGAGGAGTTTGCTGAAATCGGCGAATATATCGACCAGCCGGTACGTGTGTATTCCAGCGGTATGCAGGTTCGTCTTGCCTTCAGTGTCGCGACGGCACGCCGCCCCGACGTACTGATCGTCGACGAGGCGCTTTCGGTTGGCGATGCGTATTTTCAGCACAAGAGCTTTGATCGTATTCGACAGTTTCGCAAGCAAGGTACAACCTTGCTTATCGTGGCTCATGACAAGGCGGCAATCCAGGCTATTTGCGACAGTGCGATCCTGCTGAATGCGGGGCGGTTGGAGCTGGAAGGGCCGCCCGAAGCGGTTATGGACTACTACAACGCGATGATCGCGGACCGCAAGAATCAGGAAGTCAAGCAGGAGACGCTCGGCAACGGAACCGTACAGACTGTTTCGGGATCGGGCGAGGCAGTCATCGACGAGGTCGCGCTACTGGACGACTCTGGAAAGGTTATCGAGGTCGTTGGCGTCGGGCAGCCAGTCGCATTGCGTGTCAAAGTCAAATGCGTGCAGTCGATCCCGGAACTGGTGGTCGGGTACATGATCAAGGACCGGCTAGGACAGACGGTATTTGGAACGAATACGTTTCATCTGAAGCAGGTGTTGATCGATCTGGCCGCGGGCCAGTCGGTAGAGTTGCATTTCGAATTCATGGCCAATCTTGGCGTAGGCAGTTATTCGGTCGCGGTAGCGCTGCACACGGGCGATGCCCATGTCTCGAACAACTATCAGTGGCGTGACCGCGCGTTGGTGTTCGACGTTGTGAACATAAAAGTGGAAGACTTCGTCGGAGTGGCCTGGCTGCAGACGACAGTGAGGAGCTTGCCGTAGTGGATAGCTTTTATCGTGCGTTTGAAGATCGGCACCGGGGCTCGAGGGAGCTGATCAAAAGCCGCTTGCGGAAATACTCGCCGTTCGTACTCCCGCTGGCCGGGCTGTACCCGGGAGAGAAGTCGTTCGACGTGGGCTGCGGCCGCGGTGAATGGCTGGAGTTGATGACCGAGTTCGGTTTTGCTGCGAACGGCGCGGATCTCGATGCCGAGATGCTCGAGGCCTGTTGGCAGAGAAACCTGTCGGCGTTTCAGGGCGACGCTATCGGACATCTCGCGACGCTCGAATCGAACAGTCATGCGTTGATTTCGGCTTTTCACGTCGTCGAACACGTGAGCTTCGAGCAATTGTGCAAACTTGTGAGCGAAGCTCAGCGCGTGCTGAAGCCGGGTGGACTATTAGTTCTCGAGACGCCGAACCCAGAAAACCTCACTGTAGCCACGTATAACTTCTTCGTGGATCCGTCGCACCAGAAGCCTATTCCGGCGCTGTTGCTATCTTTCGTTGCTGAACATGCCGGGTTTGATCGTGTCAAGATGGTCCGCCTGCAGGAGTCACCGGAATACAACGACAGTACCAGGCCAATCCACTTTCTCGATGTCGTCCGTGGTGCGAGTCCCGACTATGCGATCGTGGCGCAGAAAGATGCGGATGCCACGAAGGGTGCGTTTGACGTCGCGTTCAACGCCGAATATGGTCTGACGATTGACGCATTGGCTCATCGCTATGAAGAGGGGCTTGCGGCGGGCATTTCGCAACATGATGCACGTATCGCGCAGATGAGCGCGCGGCTCCAATCCGTCGAGGGCCGATTGCAGCTCGCCGAAGGGCGAATGCAGCTCGCCGAGGACCGAAGTCAGTATTCCGAAGAGCAGCTACACGTCGCGGAGCATGCACTTCGTGTCATGGAGTCACGCTTGCTGGAAGCTGAAGATCTTGTTAGGCACGCGAATGCGCACGTCGTCGAAGGAGAGCTGCAGCGGGCCGAGGAGCGGCGCCGTCAAGTTGAGGGTCAGCTCGAGCTTGTGCAGAGTAAGCTGCGCGAAGCCGAGGAACGAGCCCGGCACGCAGAAGTGATGGCTCAGCACGCAAGCGCTCAGTTGCAGGCTGTATATCTAAGCACCTCATGGCGCGTCTCCGCGCCCGTCAGGTGGGTGCGCATCGGTTTGCGGGGCAAGGCACTGGTGCCAGCAAAACGGGCAGTCAAATCATCGCTGCAGAGCGGCGCGCGGTACGCAAGCAATCGCCCGTGGTTGCGGCGACTCGCCCGGATTGTGCTCAATCGAATGCCGCGCGCGAAAGCGCGCCTCGTGTCGATCGTGGCGGCGTCAATGGCAGGTCGACCTCTCGACACGACTTTTGGGTCTAGTCGTATTGAAGATCTTGATGAGCATGCGAATCGCATCCATGCCACTCTGATTGCTGATTTCGATAGATTGCAGCGGGAGAAGAATTGATGCGCATTGTCATCGACATGCAAGGCGCGCAGACCGAGAGTCGATTTCGGGGAATCGGTCGCTATGTACTCGGTTTTGCCAAAGGGGTTGCGCGTACCCGAGGCAAGCACGACGTCATTCTTGTTCTGAACGGTATGATGCACGAATCCATTGAAGCGATTCGTGCGGAGTTCGAGGGCCTGCTGCCGCAGGAAAATATTCGAGTTTGGCACGCGCTCGGCCCTGTCGAGGAAGTCGGCGACGAGAATATAACCCGTCGTGAGATAGCTGAACTCAGTTGGGAGGCTTTCCTCTCGAGCTTGAGGCCGGACGTGGTCCACGTCGGTAGCCCTTTTGAAGGGGTGACGGGAGACGGCGTATCCAGCGTTGGACAGTTCGATCAGGCAACGCCGGTAACCGCCACGTTATATGACCTAATTCCACTTATACACGCCAAGCGTTATCTCGACCCTCACCCGGTCACGGCGCGCCATTACTACCGACGAATTGGCTATCTGAAAAAGACAGCCCGATTGCTAGCGATTTCCGATTTTTCCAGAAAAGAAGGTGTCGAATATCTGGATTACCCGGCTGAGCAGATCGTCGCCGTCTCTACCGCGATTGAGGATTCTTTTAAGCCACGATCCGTCGATGCTCTGGAGGCGGGGCGCCTGCGTCAGAAGTTCGGCATCAGTGACGCTTTCCTGCTGTATACGGGGGGGGCGGACGAACGCAAGAACCTTCCCCGCTTGATAGAAGCGTATGCGTCTCTAGCGAAGGATATTCGCGACAAGGCGCAGCTGGTGCTCGTCGGTAAGATTCCGAAAGACGTGGTGGCCGGATTGCAAAAACACGCTGAGCAGGCTGGCGTGACGGAGACGGAGCTCAAGTTTGCGGGCTACGTGAGCGACGACGACCTGCACTCGCTGTACGCAATTTGTGACGCGTTTGTGTTTCCATCGTGGCATGAAGGCTTTGGTCTGCCCGCACTCGAGGCAATGGCCTGCGGAGTGCCGGTAATCTGTGCGAATGCTGGCAGCCTGCCGGAAGTCATGGGCTGGGACGATGCGATGTTCGACCCGATGGACGTGCCCGCCATGTCTCGAAAAATCGCGCAAGTACTGACCGATGGAGATTTTCGCGAGAAATTGCGTGAGCATGGTCTTACGCAGTCGAGGAAATTCTCGTGGGATGCCGTCGGTCGCAGGGCCATTGCGGAATGGGAGAAACTTGATCGACCTTCCAGCAAAGCTTGGGTCGAGCAGTCCTGTGAGCAGGAACGCTTGTTCGAGTTGGTCGCTTCCAAGGCTGCTCATGCGAATGCATCGGAAATGCTCGTGCCGCTCGCCGCTTGCTTTGCACAAAACCAGAAGGCCGGATACGTTCGCCAGATATTGGTCGATGTGTCGGAATTCTACCGCAGTGATGCCGGCACGGGAGTGCAGCGGGTTGTCAGGAATTATCTGCACTGTCTGCTGAAAGATCCGCCCAAAGATTATCGGATCGAACCCATCTACGCGACGCTCGACGGCGGGTATCGGTACGCACGCCGGTTTACCCAGAAATTCCTCGGGGCTCCAGTCGATGCCACCCTCAAGGATAGCAATATTCAGTGGCAGCGCGGCGACGTTTTTCTGGCGCTCGATATGCAGCATTCGGTCCATATCGCGTATGCGGCATTTTATCAACAGCTCAGAAGGCAAGGCGTTTCGGTCAAATTCTTGCTCTATGATTTGCTACCAATCGAATTTCCGGAATATTTCTTTGATCCAAACCTAAAGGCGCTGCACGAAAAACTGCTGGCGGTGATGGCGTCAACGGACGGGGTGATATGTATATCAAAGGCAACATCCAATGCCCTGCGGAACTGGATTCGGGAAAATGAAATACCGACGTCTCCGCGTTTCCAGAACTCGTGGGTGCATATTGGTGTTGATTTTCCGGCGGTAACGGAAGCCGCGTTGCCACAGGATGCCGCGGGAGTGATTGCCGCGATGCGGCGACGCCCGAGTTTTCTTTGCGTATCGACCATCGAGCCGCGAAAGAGGCAGGTTCAGATACTGGAGGCCGCTGATGTGCTGTGGTCGGCAGGGCAAGACGTGTGCGTCACTTTTGTGGGCCGCCTCGGATGGAAGATGGATGCGTTTGCTGAACGTATGCGAAGCCATCCTGAATTTGGCAAACGTCTGTTCTGGCTGGCTGGAATCGACGACAACTATCTGGTCAGTCTATATAAAGCAGCGAGTGGGCTGGTGGCCGCAAGCATCAATGAGGGATTTGGCCTGTCATTGATCGAGGCCGCTTACTATGGACTTCCCGTCATTGCGCGAGACATTCCGGTATTTCGCGAAATAACGAAAGACGGAGCATATTATTTCAGTGGAGACTCGGCTGAGCAGTTGAGCAGGGCTTTGGTGGAATGGCTTGAGTTGTACAGGGCAGGTCAGCATCCCAAACCGTCCAATATTTCGTGGTCGACCTGGGAAGAGAGCACGTTGGAGCTGAAGTCCCGGCTTCTTGATGGTGTGGCGACGACGCGGCAATTGCTCGTAGATATTTCCGAACTGGTTCAACGCGATGCCAGGAGCGGCATTCAGCGGGTTGTCCGCAGCATTCTTCGAGAATGGCTAAAGAAGCCTCCTGAAGGCTATTGTGTGGAACCCGTATATGCGACGGCAGGCCAGACTTATCGGTACGCTCGGAAATATGTGGCGCGCTTTGTCGGTGCAGATGACAGCCGACAAATTGACGACCTGATGGAATACGGCGTAGGCGATATTTTCCTCGGGCTTGATCTCGCGCCGGCAGTAGCACCCCACTACGCCGGTTTTTATCAGCATCTGCGTGAACAGGGCGTGCGAGTCAAATTTGTTGTGTATGATCTTTTGCCGCTGAGAGAGAGTCATTTCGAGCAACACGTCGTCGATCATTATCTGCGTTGGCTCGACGTCGTGTCTGAAAGTGATGGCGCAGTGTGCATTTCGAAAGCGGTCGCAGATGAACTCGACGTATGGATAGCAAACCGGAGCGTGGCGAGACGGCGTTCGTTTAGTTTGAGCTGGTTCCATCTTGGGGCGGATATCGAGAATTCCGTTCCGACCAAGGGGATGCCAAAAGATGCCGCAAGCGTGTTGACGAAACTCGCCGCGCATCCGACCTTCCTGATGGTAGGAACGTTGGAACCGCGCAAGGGGCATGCTCAGGTACTCAACGCATTCGAGCAATTGTGGGCAGGCGGAGTTGGCACCAATCTCGTCATTGTCGGCAAGCGAGGCTGGATGATGGACGCTTTGGCGAACCGCATTCAATCTCATCCAGAACGCGATCGCAGGTTGTTCTGGCTGGAGAGCATCAGCGACGAATATCTTGAGAGGGTGTACGAGGCGAGCGATTGTCTGATGGCTGCGTCTACCGGAGAAGGCTTCGGACTTCCATTGATTGAAGCGGCTCGGCACGGGCTGCCGATCATGGCGCGTGATATCCCGGTCTTCAGGGAAGTAGCGGGTGAGCACGCCTGCTATTTCGAGGCGGACGAGGCTTCGGAACTTGCCGATGCGGTTCGCAAATGGTTGGCAGGCAAGGAGGCGGGAACCACGGTGATGTCAACCGGGATGCCGTTCCTGTCTTGGCAACAGAGTGCAGCGATGTTGGCGCAGAAAGTGTAGTTCAAAGAATCGTGACGCGTCTGGCTTCTTCGGAAAACCGATGGGCCAGACGTATGTGTTTTATGCGTTGAACAGTTTTGTTGAAGCTATTTTGAGGGGATTATGAAGACTTCTATTATTACCGGCATCACCGGTCAGGACGGTGCCTACCTCGCCCAAATCCTGCTCGAAAAAGGCTATACGGTTTACGGCACCTACCGCCGCACGAGTTCGGTGAACTTCTGGCGCATCGAAGAGTTGGGCATTGCGAAGCACCCCAACCTCCATCTGGTCGAATACGACTTGACGGACCTGTCGTCGAGCATCCGCCTGCTGCAAACTACCGGCGCGACCGAGGTTTACAATCTCGCTGCGCAAAGCTTCGTCGGCGTGTCCTTCGACCAGCCGGCTACCACGGCGGAAATCACGGGCATCGGCCCGCTGAATCTGCTCGAGGCCATCCGCATCGTTAATCCGAAGATCCGCTTCTACCAGGCGAGCACGTCCGAAATGTTCGGCAAGGTGCAGGCCATTCCGCAGATCGAGTCGACGCCGTTCTACCCGCGCAGCCCGTACGGTGTGGCTAAGCTCTACGCGCACTGGATCACGGTGAACTATCGCGAAAGCTACAACATCTTCGGTTGCAGCGGCATCCTGTTCAATCACGAATCGCCGCTGCGTGGCCGCGAGTTCGTGACGCGTAAGATCACTGACTCCGTCGCGAAGATCAAGCTCGGCCAACTCGACGTGCTCGAACTGGGCAATATCGACGCGAAGCGCGATTGGGGTTTCGCGAAGGAATACGTCGAAGGTATGTGGCGCATGTTGCAGGCCGACGAGCCGGATACCTACGTGCTGGGCACGAATCGTACCGAGACCGTACGCGATTTCGTGCGCATGGCATTCAAGGCAACTGGGGTCGACCTCGAGTTCAAGGGGCGTGACGAGAACGAGACCGCGGTCGACGCTGCGACCGGCAAGACGCTCGTCAAGATCAACCCGAAGTTTTATCGTCCGGCCGAAGTGGATCTGCTGATCGGCAATCCGGAGAAGGCAAAGAAGCAACTGGGCTGGGAGCCGAAGACTACACTCGAGCAGCTGTGCGCGATGATGGTCGAAGCCGACCTGCGCCGCAACGAGCGCGGCTTCTCGTTCTGAGGCACCCCGCCGGGCGCCGGTGACGGGACTCGCCGGCTGCATGGCCCGTGTCTTTGCACGGTTGTTTGCTGCAGCGGGCGATCCCGTCGTCGTCGCTTAAAAAAATAATGCGGAAAGACACTCCGCGCTGGATGTACAACAAGGGGCATGGGTGAAAGTTGGTTTTGGTACGACGGCATTGGCCCGTAGCATTGCGCACGGCGGGGTGGACGGCATTGGCTCGTACACCCGGGAGCTGGGGCGAGCCCTGCTTGCCGACGGCGGGGTCGATCTCGTCCCCGTCGGCTATCGTGCGTTCGTCGGCGAGGACGTGTTGCCGGGTGCGCGCCCGCCCTTGGATCTCGGCAGCCACGCAGTCATGGCGACGCTGGGTGCCGTAAGCCCGTGGAAGTGTGTCGCCGAGAAGGAGCTCGTCGCCGAGCGCGTGGACGTGTTCCATGCAACCGATCACCTGATTCCAAAACTGTCTGCGATTCCTGTTATCGCGACCTTGATGGATGCCATTCCGCTGTCGAATCCCGAGTGGACAACCGTGAAGCTGGCCGCGTTGCGCCGTTGGCTGTTGCGGCGCTCGGGCGCGTGGGCGGATCATGTCGTCACGATTTCCGAGTACTCGAAGCGCGCGATCGTGGAGCACTTCGGCATCGCGCCAGAGCGCATTTCCGTCGTTCCGCTGGGTGTGCACCCGCGATTTTTTAAACAGATTGATCAGACGGACCGTGACGAGGTGCTGAAGCACCTGGACCTGCCTAAGCGGTTCTTCCTGTGCGTGGGCACCTTGCAGCCTCGCAAAAATATCGAGCGAGTCCTCGATGCGCATGCGAGTTTGCCGGCCGGGTTGCGTCGGGATGTGCCATTGGTCGTCGTGGGCCGGGCCGGGTGGGGGTGCGAAAGCGTTGTCGCCCGCCTGCGCGCGAGCGAAGCTGAAGGCAGTGCGCGCTGGTTGCAGTATTTGCCGGATTTCGACGTGCGCGCTCTGATGCAATCGGCCACCGCGCTGGTGTTTGCGTCGCTCTGCGAAGGATTCGGACTGCCGGTTGTGGAAGCGTTCGCTTCTGGCCTCCTGGTCATTGCGTCCAATACGACGTCCGTTCCCGAAGTGGCGGCAGAGGCCGCCATCATGGTGGATCCCAGCAACGCGGGTGACATTGCCGATGCCATGCGCCAGGTGACCGAACATACACGCGATGCCGACGCGCTCCGCGAGGCGGGGCTGGCGAGGGCGCGCGAGCTGACGTGGCAGGCCTGTGCCGAGAAGACCGTTGCGGTCTATCGATCTGTCCTGGATGGTTCATGTCGCTCCTGATTCAATCCGCGCGGGAGAATGCAGCGTGAAGTTAGGGGTAGATATCACCTGGATGGTTGGCAACTACCGCGGCATGGGGCGATTCGCGCGTCGGCTGATCGAACCGGTGAGTGCGTCGGTGCTGGGTCTCGCCCCGAGCGGCGTGACCACGACGGACTGGCCTTGCGTTAGCGGTGGCCGCGGTTTCTTTCCGTGGTGGGAGCAGGTCGAGTTGCCGCGACTGTGCGAGTCACAGAAGCTGGACTACCTGCTGTGCCCGTACAACACGGGACCATTGCGATCAACGGGGCGGACCCGGCTGATCTCGGTTATCCACGATCTGATTTATCTGCAACCCTGGCGTGTGCTGCCGCCAGCAAGATCCCCGTATCAGACGTTTGGGCGGGTGTACAGGCGGCAAGTGGTGCCGAGGCTCGCTCGCCGCGCCGATGTCGTGCTGACCGTATCCCGGTTCACCCAGCGGGAGCTGGTGGAGCAGTTCGGACTGTCAGAGCGGGACGTACACGTAATTCCGAACTCGATTGCGGACGACTGGTTCGTTCGCCCGCTGAGCCAGGTGGATCGCCAGCCGTACTTGTTCACCGTGGCGGGCGAGGTGCCCAGCAAGAACGTCGATCGTCTCCTGCAAGCCTTCGCGTTGGCGAGGCCGACGCTGTGCGAGGACGTGAGGTTGCGCATTGCTGGGATCAAGTCCGCGCATCACGAACATTATCTGCAACGCGCAGCCGCTCTGGGACTTTCGGGCCACGTCGAGTTGCTCGGGTATGTTTCCGAGCAGGAACTGAAGCTGCACTACAGGCAGGCACGCGCATTCATCTTCGCTTCGTTGTTCGAAGGATTCGGCATTCCGGTGCTGGAGGCGATGGCGTCGGGTACGCCAGTCGCGTGCAGCAACACGACGTCCATGCCTGAGATCGTCGGCGGGTGCGGCCTGAATTTCGACCCCTGGTCGGTTGACGATATCGCCGGGCAGATCCGGGGCATATGGACCGGCGGCGAAACGTTCGAAGCGAGAGTCCGCGACGGTGTGGAGCGCGCGCGTCTATTTTCGGAGACGAGCGTCGCGCCGTCGATTCAGCAATTCTGGGAATGTTTGTCGTGACCACAGACAAGAAAAAACTGCTGGTGCTGACACCCAGGCTTCCTTATCCGGTGATCGGCGGCGACAAGCTGCGGATCTATCATCTCTGTAAGGCGTTGTCGCGCCAGTATTCGCTGACGCTGCTAAGCCTATGCGAGACGAGCGAAGAGATGGACTGCGAGCTGCCTGACGACGGCGTGTTCGACCGGGTCGAGCGAGTCTTTCTGTCGAAGGCGCGTTCGTACATGAATACGCTGCTTGCGCTGCCCACGCGGACGCCGTTGCAGGTCGCCTACTACCGGAGTCGGGCATTTGCAGCGGCAGTTGAACGGTTGTTGCCCTCGCACGATGGTGTACTCGTCCATCTGCTGCGCTGTGCCGAGTACGTGCGCAAGTCGGACAAGCCGCGCGTGCTCGAAATGACCGACGCGATTTCGCTGAACTACAGCCGGGTCAAGCAGCTGAAGGATACGCGGGGGCTTAAGTCGCGCGTGCTCAGTCTCGAAGCGCAGCGCCTGGGCGACTACGAGCGGACGATCGTCGACGACTTCGATTTGTCCGTGCTGGTCTCGCAGACCGATAAGGATTACCTGTTTCCCGGTTCGAACGCCGAAAGTGTGATGGTGTGCTCGAACGGAGTCGACCTGTCCGGATTGCCGTATTCGGTGCGTGGTATGGCAAGCCGCGTGCTGATCTTCATCGGCGACATGCGGACGGTCCAGAACGAGGACATGTGCCACTACTTTGCGCAGGAGGTGTTGCCCTTGCTGCGCAAGCGCGCCGACTACCGGTTCAGGATTGTGGGTTCGATTTCCCCCGCGCTTGCGGAGCGATTCAGGGCCTATGACGGTGTCGAGGTGACAGGGCGGGTTGCGTCGGTGGCAGATGCCGCCCGGGACGGCGCCATTGGCGTCTGCCCGATGCGGATCGGGGCAGGCGTGCAGAACAAGATTCTAGAGTATATGGCGCTGGGGTTGCCTGTTGTGACGACTTCGCTGGGTTACGAGGGCTTGGGCGCGCGAAGCGAGCATGATCTTCTGATCGCGGATACGCCACAGGAATTTGCTGGCTGCATCGAATGGCTTACGGCAAATGAGGCTGCGGCAGTTGAAATGGCGATCGGAGCGAGAGCATTCGTCGAGCAGGAGCACGAATGGGGGCGGATGGCAGCGCCGCTCCTTGCAAAGCTAGACCAGTTGTTCGGTTGAGTTCTGGCGCGTCAAATCTTCTCGGAGAGGCCCATTCTTCCTTCTGCGCAGGTTTTGTCTAGTAGTTATGGATCTGCCCGGTGCCGCACCGTTGCAGGCAAGCGCATACGTTCAGGAAGGCCGGTTCCGCTACGTAGAAGAAGGTTACAATTTCTGCGCGTTACTCGCGGCATCCGGCTAGGGTGGCGAAGAGATGTTCGCGCTGGAAGACCCGCTGGGCCATACGAAGCGGATACTGTCGCAGTGCAAAAAGGAGAGAGAAAGAGGGTGGGGCCCCCACGCCTGAACATCGAAAGCCTTGTGAAGGTCTTCAATCGGCAGAAAATTTACGCGTCCGGCCCTGATTGCTGGGGCGTCGGGTATTTAGCGTAATGGGCTGTAACGATATACTGCTGGCTTACGTCAAAGCCGTGTGGTTGGGCTGTTGTCGGGAACAGTTCGCGATTGCAAGAGGAATAGCTGATGTGCTCGGATGCTATTCGCGGGTAATGTTGCGGCTGTTCTTAACGACATGGCGTTCGTGCGAGACTGGGCCTACTCGCAGGTCGTGACCCGCCGGCAGGCGCACTGCAATCAAACATACCGTATGTCAGGAGTCCTGGTGCCAGATATCTCCATCATCGTCCCGGTCTATAAAGAAGAAGCCAACATCCGACCTTTCCTGGCGCGCGCAGAGGCTGTGTGTGAACGGATCGGCAAGAGCTATGAGATTGTTTTTGCTCTCGACCCATCCCCGGACAGGACTGAAGAGGTCATTCTCGAAGAGATTAATCGCAACGCGGCAATCAAGTTGCTCGTTTTTTCGCGCCGATTCGGCCAGCCCGCAGCGACCATGGCCGGCATTCTGTCTTGCGCCGGCAACACTTGCGTGGTCATCGATGTTGACCTGCAGGATCAGCCCGAACTGATCGAACAGCTCTACGCGAAGCTCGCGGATGGCTACGAAGTGGTATATGCGAAGCGGACATCTCGCAAAGGTGAAACGCTGGTCAAGCGTCTGATCTCTCACGTAGGTTACTCCGTGATCAACAAGCTCAGCGATGTGAGCATCCCGAGGAACACGGGCGACTTCCGCATCATGACGCGGCGGGTTATCGAGGAACTGCGCCGGCTCAATGAGAGTCATGGATTTCTCCGCGGTCTCGTCGCATACGTTGGCTTTAAACAGACCTTCATCGAATATGAACGAGATGAGCGGCTCGCTGGAAAGGGGAATTACAACCGGCTGACAGGATCGCTGAAGATCGGCTTAAATGGATTGATCAGCTTCAGTTCGCGTCCGCTTTTCATGATGTCGATCGCAGGTTTTTTCCTCGCGGGGCTGTCGTTCCTCTTGGCTGCATGGTATGTGTTTCAAAAACTTATCGGCGTCAACCTTACGCCAGGTCTGTCCACGAACGTCTTGCTCATTTGCTTTTTCGCAGGTGTGCAACTGCTGGGTCTTGGGCTAATTGGCGAGTACGTTGGGCGCATCTACGATGAAGTCAAGCGCCGGCCGATGTATATCGTCGACCGAAAGATCAATTTCGGAGGGCAAGAGTGATGTTGCCGTTTTTGTTGCCGGCTCCTCAGGGCTCCTCGTCGGCACCAGAATGGGACGGGAAGAACTTTGTGGTGGGAGGTGTCCACACGCCCGTGCTCGAATACAGTGAGAACTTCGCGGGGTGGTCGGACGATCTGACAGCATTGCACGAGGAGGCGGCCGGGGAACACCATCCGATTGATGTTGCGTCCCGCAGGAACGCGATCGAGGAAGTCAGAAAATCCATCCGAACCAGCAACCCTGTCATCATGGAGATTGGGTGCTCCTCGGGTTTCCTGATCCAGGAACTCGTTGCGGAATTTCCCTCGGCGTGTGTCATCGGTGCAGATGTCGTAAAGGACCCGTTGTACCGGCTAGCGACACGTCTACCCGGGGTACCCTTGATACGTTTTGATCTTCTGCAGTGTCCGTTGCCAGATCAAAGTGTCGACGTGCTGATCATGCTCAACGTCCTTGAGCACATCGAGGATGACATCGGCGCTCTGCATCGCGCGTTTAACCTGCTGAAACCCGGTGGCGTGCTGATCGCAGAGGTACCGGCCGGCAAGAACCTATACGACTCGTATGACGCTGAATTGCAGCACTTCCGGCGATATGGGGCGTCCGAACTCGCCGACAAGTTAACGCGCGTTGGCTTTTCTCTGAACCGCCGTTCACATCTTGGGTTTCTGTTGTTCCCGGCGTTCGCCATTGTGAAGCTGAAGAACAAGCGGGCACCACAACGTGATCAGGCAGTTGTCGTCAGAGATCAGGCGTCGAGCACGGCGAGCAGTGGCGTGGTCAAGCTCGCGATGGAGTTAGAGACTCGATACTTGTCGCGTATCCGATTGCCTTTCGGAATTCGCGTGCTGGCAACCGCGCAGCGCCCACGATAGGTCATTGGGCATATGCAACGCATCGACTCGCTACTATCAGATCATTTCTTCGCGCTCGCGAAATTCGGAATCGTTGGAGCGATTACTGCCGCGATCTACTTTCTTGTGATGTGGATCGCGAATTCGCTAATTGGGCTGCACTACCTCATCTCGATTACGGCGGCATACATTGCCTCTACGACGTTCCACTTCTTTGCCAATCGTCACTTCACATTCGGCGCAGTCGATGAGTCGCACAGCAACCAGTTGCTCCGCTATCTGGTCATGTGGGGCGTGAACTATGTAATCACAATCATCATCGTCAGTCTTTGCGTCAAGGATTTCGGGCTATCGCCGTATATCGGTGTTTGCATTTCGGTCTTCGTGACCGTCATGACCGGCTATCTATTTTCAAGATTCTGGGTTTTCAGGGTAAGGGGCTAAGAGCATGAGTCGATATGTAGTAACTGGATGCGCTGGTTTCATCGGGAGCACTCTCGTCGATCGACTTTTGGCCGACGGCCATTTTGTCTTCGGCGTCGACAATTTCAGTACCGGCCAGCGTCGATTCCTCGAACTGGCACTCAAGAATCCCAATTTCAAATTGTTCGAAATCGATACTCTGGATCTCGACGCTTTGAAGCTGGCATTTGTGGGCGCGGATGCAGTGTTTCATCTGGCAGCCAACGCCGACGTTCGCTTCGGAACCGACCACCCGCGCAAAGACCTCGAACAGAACACGATCGCAACTTACAACGTGCTCGAGGCGATGCGTCACAATGGGATCAAGAAGATCGCGTTTTCTTCGACGGGGTCAGTGTACGGCGAAGCGCCAATCGTGCCGACACCCGAGGATGGACCGTTCCCGGTACAGACTTCGTTGTACGGCGCGTCCAAGGCCGCAGGTGAAGGGCTGATTTCCGCGTATTGCGAGGGCTTCGGGTTCCAAGCCTGCATTTTCCGATTCGTGTCGATACTCGGGGAGCGCTACACGCATGGTCACGTCTTTGATTTCTATCGCAAGCTCAAGGACGATCCGTCACGATTGCCCGTATTAGGCAACGGCAAGCAGCGCAAGTCGTATCTCTACGTGCAGGACTGTATCGATGCCATCTTGCTCGCGATGGACAAGGCGCCGGACAAGGTGAACATCTTCAATCTCGGCGTCGATGGATATTGCGAAGTGAATGACTCCATCGGGTGGATCTGCGGTGAACTCGACGTCAAGCCTCAGCTTGAGTACTCTGGCGGCGATCGCGGCTGGATCGGAGACAACCCTTTCATTTTTCTCGACACGAAGAGAATTCAGTCGTTGGGATGGAAGCCCAAATACGGGATTCGCGAGGGCGTGATCAAGACGGTCCAATTCCTTCGCGCCAATGAGTGGGTCTTCGATTTGAGAGACTGATCATGAAAATTTGCGTACAAGGGCTCTGGCACCTCGGGTCCGTAACCGCCGCATGCTGTGCATCTGCCGGCCATGACGTGATTGGACTCGACACCGACGAGAAAACGATCGACGGCCTTCGCGCGGGAAAGGCGCCGCTTTTTGAACCGGGATTGGATGCCCTGCTGAGCGACGGATTGAGTGCAGGCCGGCTGCGCTTCACGACGGACACCGAGAGCGCTGTCGCGGACGTGGATGTGCTTTGGGTCGCGTTTGATACGCCCGTGGACGACGACGATAAGGCGGATGTAGATTTCGTGCTTGGACAAATCAAGAGCGCGTTGCCAGCGTTGCGATCAAGGGCTGTCGTGCTGGTGTCGTCGCAGATGCCCGTGGGCTCGATGCGCGCCCTCGAGAAATTCGCGGCCGAAGCGTTGCCGGACAAGTATTTCACGTTTGCGTACTCACCTGAGAACCTACGCCTTGGCAAGGCGATCGATGTGTTCTTGAAGCCAGATCGCATCGTCGTCGGAACGAACTGTCCCGAGACTCGTGCGGCATTGGAAGGGCTCGTTGCGCCGATTACGGACAAGGTGGAGTGGATGTCCGTCGAGTCGGCCGAGATGACGAAGCACGCGATCAATGCATTCCTCGCGATATCCGTGACTTTTGCAAACGAGATTGCTTCGATCTGCGAAGCCGTGGGCGCCGATGCGAAAGAAGTCGCGCGTGGGCTGAAGACCGAAACACGTATCGGCCCCAAGGCCTACGTTTCTCCGGGCGGCCCGTTCGCGGGCGGAACACTGGCGCGTGACATTGAGTTCCTTGGCTTGGCAAGCAAGGCATCTGGTCTGATAACGCCTCTTCTGTCGTCAGTGCGTGCTAGCAATGATGAGCACAAGAATTGGGTGAGGAGAAAACTGCTCGAGCGGTTCGACCGCTTGCAAGGTAGGACCGTTGCCATTTGGGGCCTCACCTATAAGCCAGGCACAGACACCTTGCGCCGTTCGCTTGCGGTGGAACTTTGCGACTGGCTGCTTGAGCAAGGTGCCGTCGTGCATGTGCATGACCCGGTCGTTCGGGAACTGCCAGCGCGTTGGGAAGGTCGCGTCAGCAACTTCACAAGCGCTGAGGATGCCGTAGAAGATGCCGACGCTCTCGTGGTGGGCACTGAATGGCCAATATTTCGCGAGACAGGAGCGAAGCTTCAGACTTCTGCCAACGGCGAGTTGCTTGTCATCGATGCCAACCGGCATCTGGAGTCATCGCTGGCGGCATCCGCAGTCGAATATGTGGCGGTGGGGACGTCTTCACACAAACACTGATATGGAAAAAGTACTGTCGGGTAAGGCCGCGCTAATCACGGGCGCAAACCAGGGATTCGGGCTTGAAATCGCCCGGGCCTATTTGTCGGCTGGCGCTGATTTGATGCTGTGTGCCCGCAATGTGGAGCTACTGGAAAGTGCGCGTGCTGAGCTGATGCGTTCGGCTGCGGCTGGGCAGAGAGTGCTCGCTAAGGCGGTCGACGTTGCAGATGAACACCAGGTTCGTGATCTGGTGGACGCGACCATCAACGAACTCGGTGGCTTGCATATTCTCGTGAATAATGCCGGTGTCTACGGTCCCAAAGGTCAGATCGAAGACGTAGACTGGCGTTCATGGACCCAGGCGATCGAGATCAACGTGTACGGCTCGATCTTGATGTGCAAGATGGTGCTGCCGCATCTCAAGGCTCAAGCGTACGGAAAGATCATCCAGTTGTCCGGTGGTGGTGCAACAAGCCCGATGCCTCGCATCAGCGCCTATGCAGTATCGAAGGCTGCGATCGTGAGGTTTGCCGAGACGCTCGCCGAGGAAGTGCGAGGCACGGGCATCGATGTGAATTCGATAGCACCCGGCGCTTTGAATACGCGGATGCTTGACGAAGTGCTTGAGGCCGGACCCGAGAAAGTCGGGAGGGACTTTTATGAACGCGCCGTGAAGCAGAAGGAGACGGGAGGCGTACCATTGCGCCGTGGCGCTGATCTTGCGGTCTTTCTGGGATCTCGCGCGAGCGATGGCATCACGGGCAAGCTCATAAGCGCCGTGTGGGACAACTGGGAACATTGGCCCGAGCATCTGGAAAAACTTTCGAGTAGCGATGTCTATACGCTCCGACGCATTGCTGGTCGCGACCGCGGATTTGAGGTAGGTGACAAATGAGCGCCAACACCACCACGTTTGGTATCGGAATCATTGGGTGCGGGCTTATTGGGCAAAAGCGGGCGAAGGCGCTTGGTGCTGAAGGCAAGCTGGTTGCCTGTGCTGACATCGACCTTGCCAAGGCAACGAGCCTTGCGAAAAGTGCCGGTGCGAAGGCCTTTTCCGACTGGCACGAACTGCTCGCGTTGCCTGATGTCCAGATCGTCGTGATAGCGACTCTTCATGATTCCCTTGCGGAACTGACTCATGCGGCGATCGAGGCGGGCAAGCACGTGCTCGTCGAAAAGCCCGCTGCAAGATCGTCGAAAGAACTCGAACCGGTATTGCAGGCAGCGAAGGAGCGGGGCGTGCTAGTGCGCGTCGGCTTCAATCATCGCTACCATCGGGCCTTGCTCAAGGCCAAGGAGATCGTCGACTCTGGCGTACTGGGAGAGCTCATGTTCATCCGGGCGCGCTACGGTCACGGCGCGCGGATCGGTTACGACAGGGAATGGCGAGCAGACGCCCGACTTTCCGGCGGCGGCGAACTGATTGACCAAGGGCCTCACCTTATTGACCTCTCGCGCTGGTTCCTTGGGGAGTTCAGCGAGGTCCAGGGCTTTGCGCACACGTACTACTGGAACATGCCGGTGGACGACAACGGGTTCATGATTCTCAAGACGCCGGCGAAGCAGGTCGCGTTCCTGCACGCATCGTGTACGGAATGGAAGAACCTGTTTTCGATGGAGATATACGGGAAAGTGGGCAAGCTCGACATTTCCGGCCTCGGTGGAAGCTATGGGGTCGAGCGTTTGACTTACTACAAGATGCTTCCCGAAATGGGGCCACCCGAGACGACCTCCTGGGAATATCCGATGGGGGACAATTCCTGGCTCGTGGAGATGACGGAATTTTACGAGGACATCCGCCTTGGCCGCACGCCGGCGGCGGGGCTCGTCGACGCTTACGCAGCACTAAAAATCATCGAACAGATTTACAGGGAGTCGGGATATGATCATTGCGCGTAGTCCGTTGCGTATATCGCTGGGCGGTGGCGGCACCGACCTTCCGTCGTACTATCGCGACCACGAGGGATTCCTCGTTTCGGCAGCGATCGACAAGTACGTTTATGTGACTGTGATGCGCCCTTTCACTGAGGGTGTTTATCTGAAGTATTCGCAGCTCGAGCACGTCGAGAAGATTGCCGACGTCAAGCATCCCATCATTCGTGAAGCGCTTCAGATTGTGGGTTTCAAGACGCCCCAGGTTGAAATCACCACGCTTGCGGACATCCCGGCCGGTACGGGCTTGGGATCATCCGGCAGTTTCACGACGGCCTTGCTCAAGGCGCTGTACACCCATCGCAAGCGTCACCTGCATCAGGAAGAGTTGGCAGAGCTCGCGTGCCACATCGAAATCGATCGGCTCGCGCAGCCGATCGGCAAGCAGGATCAATACATTGCCGCGGTGGGGGGCATCACGTGCTTTACCTTCCACCAAGACGACAAAGTTACCGCGAAGCCTCTGAATCTCAGTCAGGATTCGATGTTTGATCTCGAAGATAACCTCCTGCTGTTTTTCACAGGATATTCGCGTAGCGCGAGTGGCATATTGAAGGACCAGCAGGTCCGCTCGCAAAACAACGACGCGGAAATGCTCAACAACTTGCACTACGTCAAGGATCTCGGCTATCGCAGCAAGGAGGCGCTGGAGACCGGAAACATGATCCGGTTCGGCGAGTTGATGCACGAGCATTGGGAGCACAAGAAGAAGCGTTCCGGCGGAATGAGCAACCCGAAAATCGACGAGTGGTACAACCTTGCGATGAGAAACGGCGCTGTTGGAGGGAAACTCGTCGGCGCCGGTGGTGGTGGATTCCTGATGTTTCTCGCGCACGATCGCAACAAGCTTCGTCATAAGATGGCGGCCGCCGGGTTAGAAGAAGTGCGCTTTCGCTTTGACTTCGAGGGCACGAAAGTCGTGCTTTCGTCATGACTCTACCCGTAGCCATTCTCGCGGGAGGTCTGGCGACACGACTCCGACCGATTACGGAGAAGATTCCCAAGGCCTTGGTCGATGTTGCCGGCGAACCATTCGTGTTTCGGCAACTACGATACTTGCGTGATCAGGGGGTTCGCCGTGTCGTGATGTGCGTCGGCTACCTTGGCGAAATGGTCCAGCACGCGGTAGGAGACGGTTCAGACTTTGGCATCGAGGTTGCCTATTCGTTCGATGGGGATGCCCTGCTGGGTACGGGGGGAGCGCTCAAACGCGCGCTTCCGCTGCTCGGACAACAGTTCTTCGTTCTTTACGGGGATTCGTTCCTTCCCGTGGATTTCGCGCCAGTTGAGAGTGCTTTCGTAGCCAGTGGGAAGGAAGGGCTCATGACCGTGCTGAAGAATGGAGACCGGTGGGATAAAAGCAATGTCCTGTTCCGTGATGGACAGATTGTTGAATACAACAAGCGCAATCCGAGGCCGGAGATGGAGTTCATTGATTACGGCCTGTGTGTGCTGGCTGGCGGAGCGCTCGATGCCTATCCGGACGGCGAACCCTTCGACCTCGCCGATGTTTATCACGCGCTGTCGCTCGAACAGCAGCTAGCCGGATACGAAGTACATCAGCGTTTTTATGAGATCGGTTCTCACTCGGGTCTCAAGGAAGCCGAATTGTTTTTTTCAAAAAGGGGTTAGTAATGAGCTATGCACAGCAACACCTGAACGAAGCAATCGAGATTATCCAGAAGATGGACACATCCGCGATCGAAAAGATGGCGGAGCTGCTCGCGACCGTCAAGAAAGAGGGCGGGCGTATCTTCTTCCTGGGTGTGGGCGGTAGCGCAGGGAATTGCTCGCACGCTGTGAACGACTTCCGGAAGATTGTCGGTATCGAATCGTATGCACCGACCGACAACGTTTCAGAGCTGACAGCACGCACGAATGACGAGGGCTGGTCAACGATCTTCGTCGAATGGCTCAAGACGAGTAAGTTGCTTGCTAAAGACGCGATCTTCATCTTTTCCGTCGGCGGCGGCAATCTCGAGAAGAACATCAGCCCGAATCTCGTTGAGGCATTGAAGTTCGCGAAGACAGTTGGCGCGAAGATCACGGGCGTCGTCGGTCGCGACGGTGGCTATACGGCGCAGGTCGCCGACGCATGCGTAATTGTTCCGACGGTCAACCCGGAGACGATCACGCCTCACTCCGAAGCGTTTCAGGCTGTCGTGTGGCACCTGCTTGTGTCGCACCCGGCTCTCAAGGCGAACCAGACCAAGTGGGAGTCGGCTACCGCGGCCGTCAAGTAAATGAGGCGCGCAGTCTTTCTCGATCGGGATGGCGTCATCAATCGCTCCGTCGTGCGTGACGGCAAGCCGTACCCGCCGTCTTCGGTTGCGGAGACGGAGATTCTGCCTGGCGTCGCGGATGCGCTCGTATCGCTGCGAGGCGCTGGATACCTGTTGATCGTAGTGACGAACCAGCCCGATGTGGTGCGCGGTACGACGTCCAAGGCTGCGGTCGAGGCAATCAACGACCATCTGAACGCGCATCTGGCGCTCGATGAGTTTCGGACGTGCTATCACGACAGCGGCGACGAGTGCGACTGCCGCAAGCCTCGCCCCGGATCACTGCTTTCGGCTGCTGCGCAGCATTCGATCGATCTGGCGCGAAGTTACATGGTTGGCGACAGGTGGCGAGACATTGAGGCGGGAACTCGCGCAGGCTGCAAAACGATATTTATCGACTACGGCTACGAAGAGAAGCAGCCGGAATCACCCGATTTCACGGTGACGTCTCTGCTGGAGGCGTCAAAAATTATCTTGAGGGAGGCATTATGAGCAAAGTTAACGATCTGAAGGTCAAGATCTTCGCGGACGGTGCAGACAAGGCCGGCATGCTTGAGATGTACGACAAGTCATTTATCAAGGGCTTGACCACCAATCCGACGCTGATGAAGAAGGCGGGCATCGCAGACTACAAAGCGTTCTGCAAGGACATCCTCGTCTCCATTAAGGACAAACCGCTGTCGTTCGAAGTCTTCTCCGACGATTTCGCGGAAATGGAGCGCCAGGCTATGGAAATCGCGAGCTGGGGCGATAACGTGTACGTCAAGATCCCGGTGACCAACACGAAGCAGGAAACTTGCTATTCGCTCGTGAAGAAGCTTGCGGCGCAGAAGGTCAAGCTGAACGTGACTGCGTTGATGACGCTGACTCAGGTCCGTGATGTGGTGGCTTCGCTCGATCCGAATGTGCCGAGCTATGTGTCGGTGTTCGCGGGACGTATTGCCGATACAGGGCGCGATCCCGTGCCTCTGATGGCGGCAGCCGTGGAGCAATTGAAGGTGGCGCCGGCGGCCGAGCTGATCTGGGCGAGCCCGCGCGAACTACTGAACATTTTCCAGGCGGATGCGGTTGGGTGTCAGGTCATCACGGTTACCAACGACATCCTGAAGAAGTTGTCGCTGGTTGATTATGATCTCGACCAGTACTCGCTCGACACAGTGAAAATGTTTTATAACGACGCGGTGGCGGCTGGGTTCAAGCTTTAAGTGTCATGGAACCACAGTGTTGCGGTCGCATCTTGTCAGCCGACGGGTTGATAGTCTTGGCCCAACAGCGTTCAATCGGTCCCAAGGCATATGCTAGTGCCTTTTGAAACAGCTGCGAAATGATCTGCGTGATTTAAATCGCGTAAGCAACCCGGAGCAACTTGGACCAGTTGCAGTTCATTGCGCTGGTCCGTTCACCCGTATGTTGAATCTTCCCTAGTTCATCAATATGAGTTTCGAGTCAACCTGAAAATAAATCTAAGATGGTACTAGCGCACATTTGGAGCATCGCGACAGGGACCTGCGCCGGTTTGGCTCTCATTGTCTGGCTTTACGCCCTATGCATCGCCTTGACGCCGTCGCGGCTGCATTCAGCGGTTCGTTCTGTGCCCCACGCAGTGGTGATAGGGGCATCGCTGGCTGTTATGTGGTTCTGGTACAGCCTCAAGTTCCATATTCCCGGGTCCACGGCCGCGAAAGTTCTGTTTGTCTTTACGATCATATTGTTGCTCTCTCGCTATAAAGCGATTTCGCGGTTTTTTGATCCAAAGATCGTCATCAACAGAGATTCTCTGTCTTGGGTTGGTCTTTATGTGATTTTTTATTCTGTAAACTACCTTTTTTTAATTCCACCCGTTACGCATGATCTACTTCCAATCTCCGGTATTGGCAATAATGATATATTTAACTATATTATAATATCGCAACGCCTTCAACATCTTGGGTCGCTTAGTGGTGCTGGGCTTCGTTTTGTAGATCCGTTCTCGACAGTGGTGCCTTTTACCCCATCTGCTTTTAACATCATCAACGGATTTGCAGTATTCTTCAATGCGGAGACGATGCGCGCAGCCATGCCAGCGATCTTTGCAATGGCGGCCCTCGCCAGTTGCACGACCGTGTGGATCGCTGGCCGCTATTTTCAGATACCGCGACTTCTGGCTGCGGGCGTGGGCATTGTTTTCGTTAGTGGACCGTTCCTTCGATACATTGTCGGAAACTATTTTCTTTCTAGCATTGTCGCCGAATTTTTTGTTCTTTTGCTTCTTGGTAAAACGGCGGAACTCGTCTTCTCAACTAACCAGCGGAAGTGGACAAACTTGGTATGCATCTTTGCTCCATACCATTTTTTGCTCTTCTTTTCGTATCCCCCGCTATACGTGATAGGTACAGGCTTGCAAGTCTGTTTCGTCCTGCTTTCGCTGATTTTGTTCAGCAGCAACAAGCAAGCTTCGAGCAATTCGTGGTTAATGAGAGCTCGGATCAGTAGCAAGTGGATCATGGCCATCGCAGCGTCGTCATTGATTCCGATGATTCTTGATCCGCAGCATACTCGCCGCATGCTGCAACTCCTCTTTTTTATATCTCAACCAGGGGTGGCTGGTTGGCCGCTCGACTTCATCGCCCCTGCGGCGATCATGGGGTTACCGACATCCATCGAAATCCACTCCCGTCACGCACAGATTAATAACATCATTATATCGGCGACGCTTTTCGTAATTGTTTTTTTTGCGACGCGCGCTGGAAAACCATTGAAAGGTGGGCGAGTTTTTCTGTTGTTGTCTGGATTGTCATTTTTATTGTACTTCGCATATTTTCTTCGGTCTGGTTCCTCGTATCAACAATGGAAAATCGCGTCGTATATTCCGCTATTTCTCGCGCCTTTTTTTTTATCTTCGGTGGCGAGTGCCATTTCAGAACAAGATGGTATGAGTCGACGTTTATCGCACCTCTTCATCTTTTGTCTCGGTCTTGTCATTGCCGGGAAGAACATGGCGTTTCACTGTAATGTCGAGCGGACCCCGAAAGAATTCCCGGCGAGCTACGCAAATTTGCGTGCGCTCGACATGCTAGGGGGAATCAAAGAAATATATATTGAGATGTCGACTTATTCGTCAACGTTTTTTCCGGTCTATTACCTGCAATCCAAAACTCTGCATCTGCTAAGTCCCAGCTACTATTCTCAGGAAACGTTCTCTCCACAAAAGATTACGGCAACAACGCCACTTTTTATTGAAGGTGATGCTTGTGATGCCAAGGCTTATTCAGTAACCATTGCAGGCGTCGGCTGTCTGCATTTCCAGACTCCGGGTCTCGAATTGAATATCCATTACCCTTTTAGTAAAAAAATTTCGGCGCTTTTCGTTAAATATGGGCTTAGCTTCGTCGAGCCCTGGGGACGCTGGAGCGATGGCAAGCACCTGAAAATGAGCATGCTAATGGACGGCGGGATTGCGGGCGCAGATAATGTGCGGTACTTAAATTTGAATGTTGTTCCTTTTGTCACACCCACTTCGGGAGTTCAAGACGTCACTGCGATTTGGGGGCGTGGAAAAAAATCGGAGACGAATGTTCGGGAACAGGAGTGGATCAGTATCCCGTTTCGGAAAAGCGATCTGTCCGGGTTTCAGAATCGGGAGCTGGTTCTGGAATTGGAATTGCCAGGTGCTATTTCACCCCATTCCGTAGAATCGACGAGCGAAGACAAACGGCAACTCGGTTTAGGGTTCAACGATCTTTCTATAACGGAGGTGCCGCTGGGCAGTGTCATTTAGTTCATCTCTTTATACACAAGTGTTGTTACCACCGTCATCGCGCGCCAAACGCATCGTTTCTACGGTGATATTAACTTTCGTGAGTCCCTTCCAGAAGGGTTCGGCGTCGCCCATGCGCGTGAGGAACGCGCTCACGCGTGCAACCAACTGCGACACTTCGTGTCTTGCGACAATTGCTCCTTCGGTAGCGACAACTAGATTTGCCGGATTCCAAGGGCCGAGCTGTTGAGGTTCAGGGCGTTGCTATCATGCGGCTCCTTCTGGAGCCGGTGTAGTGACTCAGCGAAACCTACACAGGTCAAGCCGCTTCACAGGTTCGGCCGCAAATGGGCGGGGGAAATACAAGCTACGACCTCGCGCGCAAACATCAGAATATCCACTGGCGTCCTTCGGGCGTCTAGCGGGAGGCTAAACACCAATCGAAAGGCCCAGGTTATTGAGCGGCCGCGCGCTACTGCCTGATAGCAAAGCTCGATATTGATAGCCCCAGTACGCGCGAATCTCCGGGAGGCGATATCGCATCCGGCAGCTCTATCTTTACGGAGATCTTTCCCGCCTCGCCGACACACGGCGGGGCTTCCAAAAGTATTTCGCTTTTGGCCATAGAAGCTAGGATTTTCGATTGCACAGGGGATCCGTTGACGATGAAGTTGACCCGCTGCCGGTCTACTTTCCCGGGAAGAAGATATGTTCCAGCGCTGAAAACAAGCTTGGTATTCTTTTTTGTCAGGTCGCAATCACACCGTAGCTCAAGGGATGCAGATTTTCCGTCTGTCCATCGACCCCAAGGCTCCGCCCCGGAAAATCCATGCAAAGTAAAGCAACTGGAATCGGGAGCCGACAGTGGAATGTCAACGCCGACCGGGACCGCGGCCCGCAGGGAAATTGTAGGGGCTCCAGTTGACAATGAATAGGAGGGCTCCTGTCTGGAGCTCGGACACGCTTCTCTGAAGACGGCGACCGTCTCATAAGGCAACGATTCACTCTTCGTACCTTGCCCGTAATTTGTCGGCCCTGAAAAGATGATTGGTTTGTTGTCGACATAGATCGCAGCGGCCATTTTCTCGATAATTTCTGGAACGTCGATATACACTGCTTGAGCGTTCTGAGCATTTTCGGCCTTAGCGACATCGCGAAGTCCTTCATGAAATGCGAAAGCTGGGACACTCCATTTGTTGAAATATTGCTCGATGTTCCCTCGGATGCAAACGAGTGCAGCTACGCAAGAGCAGGCTATCAAAATTCTGCGTGTGGCCAAATTACTTTGTTGTAGCATCGCAAATAGGGCATATGCGAGCACGACGAAGCCAAAGGGAGCAACGAGCGTAGTCGCGAACTTCCATTGTCGGTAAGAGGCGCCGTAATAATTCCAAGCCACAAGATATAGCAAGACGCCGGTCAGGAAGCAGATCAGAACGTATAGTCTCTGAGGCCGCGCCGGGAAGCGATCATATCGGCAGGCCACAGCCAACCAGACGATCCCAATCACCAACACAGGTATAACCTGCCCCGCTGCAGCTATCGCCGTCTCAGGTGTGTGCCAATCGCCTGGAAGCCCAAGAAGAAGTGTCAAGTTCACAAACGGCATAGGCCAGCCAGCGACCCCGTCTGCCGCGGCGAACATTATTTTTCTTGCGGCAATGATGTACCGGCTCGACCCTATCGCGAGATCGAAGATATTTGCAGCAAGAAAGATACTCACGAACGCGGACGCAGCACGGAGAAGGTTGCTGATCTTGATTGATCCGTTTCTGGCGATTAAGGCGGCTCCTAGAGCGGCTGACGTCAGCGCAAGATACTGCAAGAACCAGGGATGGTAGACGAACATCACGCAGACTGAGGCGAGAAGAATCGCCGCGACGGCCGCACGGAGTGAGCGCTCCGACTTTTCAGCCACTTCAGCTATATGCAGGAAGGACGCGAGAAGAATACCGATGAAGAGGATCTGCGCGAGGAAATAGTTGAGGACTATGTAGGAAAACAGAGGGGACGAAGTCAGCAGTGTGGCGACGATAATCGATAGCCAGGCGGGTAGCGCAAAAACGCGCTGGCAAAAATTCACCACGCAGAGGCTGATCAACCCAATGCCGAATCCCAACACCGGGATAGCGCATTTCTCGACCCCTGTTCGCAGGATAAAGGAAGATAAGGAGACAAGGTTGAATGAGCCGAAGACATCATCGCCTATGAAATCCCTCAGATCCGTCGTGCTGATTTGCGTAGCGGCGGCGGGCAGGTGCAGCAGAACATCCCCGAGCTTCAAATAGGCCAAGAGATCACCATTGCCGATTGTAAGCAATGGCAAAGTTCCAGTCCTGATCTTCGCAAAGCTCAAGAGGCTATATACGAACACGGGCGCGATAAAAGCCACTGACGCCATTGCGTAAGGCAGGACGACCGTCCGTCTAAACTCTGCGAATCCACCGCGCACGAGCAAAGCGGCAGAAAGAGCGGTGCCTACCGCGAGGAGAAACGAATAAACCCATGAGACTGGCATGCCGAAACGAAAAGCATACCAAGACAAGACACTCGCGCTGAACAATCCACAAATCAACTGAAGCGCTGGTATCGGAGTGGCGTCTTTGAAGTTGCAAGAGAGCATCTTTGTGACGGGGGCACCCATGACGAGCAGTGTGATCGCGATGATGGTGGACCGGACTGTGCCGGTTGCGGCATTGAGGACTAAGGTCCCTGCAGCCAGCCAATCAATAGTCATATGAAGTTCCGACCCACGGCGGTCGCATTATTTGAGATTGGGGTTGCGATAAAGATGGACCCCATCGACGGTAAATACTGGCTTAGCCGAATCGAGATTTGCCAAGGTCGGCTGCACTTTTCCATCAATCATCCGGCGTCGGTAAAGAGTTTGACGAGCTGGCCTTCAATGGATCGGGAGTGCGAGCCGACCAAGATGCCCGGGTTCGATAGTTAATCGCGCAAGCACCGGATTTTATTGATCTCGATTTTAAGAGGCGCCACTACAACAGCGCGAGCTGTCGCGGGGCGACCGGCTTTTTCACGTTCAGTGCATTTAGCACCTCGGATTGTTCGGCGCTGATGGTCGAGATGTCATAGGGTAGTGAATACGACGCACGGAGCAATCTTGCCCCTGAAATCTTTCACGATACCTCGGTCTTGTGTAAGCCGAGATATTACCTCATGGCGAAAGGGGGGCAGATTCTGTTTACCTTGACGCTGGCGCACGGTCTCATTGATGTGCTATCGCCTCAAAAGTTTGACGATTGCGCGTAGAGGTGCTGTGATCCTCCACGAAGTGGAGTTACGGAACGCTTCGATTAAGGCTTGCCGGTTGGCAGCAACTTCCGCAATCCCAGCGATTTGCAAAGCCTGTTCGGAAAGTTGCGCGTCTTGCGCCGTTATGCGGGCACGCTGCTGATCTACTTCGGCTCTCAACGCCAGCACTTCTGGATTCGGTATCTCGACAACCTTCGGATCGGTCTTGACGGCTTCCCACACGTTTGAGCCAAAGAAGTCGTGCGACTCATGTTTTGTCACGGCCCAGCCGCTGCGTGCCAATGCTTCGACGAAATAGCTTTCGGTGAACCCAAGTTCCAGCCATCCGTTCTTGCGGATAGCCCAAAGCGATTCGCCATCGAGACGGAGCCCCCACGGGATCGGAAAGCCCTCTGTGATTGGCTCGCCGCCGAAGTAGATTCGCCCTTCATCCTTGACTGCGTTACGGAGCGCCCGCAACAGCCGCATGTGATCGTCGCAGTGATGGAAGCACTCGAAGAACACGACAGCGTCGTACGGCACTGTGACTTGCTCGGCCCACATGAAGTCACTGTTTATGACTTCGATGTCGACGCCGTTGTGCGCGGCGCGGCGTTTGATCAGATCGCAATAGCGCGGTTCGATATCGACGGCGGTCACTTTGTATCCCGACATTGCCATCGCGAGCGTCGTATTGCCCCATCCCGGTCCGAACTCCAGGATTCGACCACCTAGCGGCACCTGAAGGCGTCGCAGCAGTGCGCCGATAGACATCAACTGATTGCCGACGACGCTTGAGCTGTCGGTCACATACGGGAACGGACGTAATACGGCAGCATCGACATCGAACGGCGTCATTTCATTGGTTACGGCATATGTTTTGCCAGCAACCCCTTCGTACAAGGCCATCTGTGCCTGGCGATACTCCGGGCTGAACGGATCGCCGGCAGCAATGATCGGCGCCATGCTGAACCGGGTGAACACATCGCGCAGTTCGGCGTCCGATCTCGCCGCGTCACACTCTTTAATCTTCTCGTCGAGTTCTTCGATGGTTGAGATTACTAGCACTTCGCCTCCATGATGTGAAACATCGAGCGGGCCGCTGGTCGGCGAAATCTTACCTCATAAACCTCGCGGTTCTGTAGGCTAGCCCGGCACACGTGGCCGGTGGTCGGCGAGATATGCTAAATACAATTCGCCGATCCTGTCGGCGTTTCTATCTTTCCGTTCAAAACACCGTTGTAAGTCATTGATCGCTTTGAAGCGAGACAGTGTGCGCGATCACGGTTCCGCACCCAGTACGATTTGCAAGTACTCCCCCGAGCGCGGGATCCGAAGAGGCGCTAACCACGCGTTAAACTAACGCCTTCCGCTGATTGAGCGTCTGATCATTGGGCGCATTTTTTTCTAGCCAACTTACCTGGAACTAACACCAATGCATGTCGTGGTAACGGGCGCGAATGGCTTCGTGGGCCGCGCCCTATGCCGTACCCTGATCGAAAACGGACACCGCGTAACCGGTATCGTCCGCTGTGCCGGCACAGCCCCGGCTGGCGTCGTGGAATGGGTTCATAGCACTCCGGAATTCGCCGATATCGACGTGCATTGGCCGGCCCCGACCGGCGATGTCGATTGTGTCGTGCATCTTGCCGCGCGCGTGCACGTCATGAATGAAGCGGAGAGCGACGAGACGCAGCGAGCCTTCAATGCGACCAACGTCGAAGGCACCCTGCGCGTCGCGCGCGCCGCGCAGCGCCATGGTGTGGGGCGTTTCATCTACGTGAGCAGCATCAAGGCAATCGCGGGGAGCGGGGGCACGCGCGAACCGCTGCGAGAAGACGCGCTCGCGCAACCCGACGACGCCTACGGCCGCTCGAAGCTTGCGGCGGAACGGTCACTGGCCGAGTTGCGCAGCAAGACGGGGCTCGATGTCGTGATCGTACGGCCACCACTCGTCTATGGCCCGGACGTCGGCGCCAACTTTCGCAAGATGCTCGATACCATCTGGCGCGGGACACCCTTGCCGTTGGGCGCCGTGGATGCCCGGCGCAGTCTGCTGTTCGTCGACAATCTGGCCGATGCGCTCATGCATTGCGCATCCGACGCACGCTCAGCAAACGGTTGTTTTCATCTGGCAGACGATGTCGCGCCTTCCGTCGCGGACCTGTTGCGTGCCATTGGCAGGCATCTCGGCCGCCCGACACGGCTCATACCGGTGCCCGTGTCGCTTCTCAAACTCGCCGGCAGACTCACGGGAAGAACCGCGCAGATCGAGCGTCTCACGGAAAGTCTGGTTCTCGATGCATCCGCGATCCGGCGACAGTTGTCGGGCTGGCACCCGCCGTACACGCTGGACGAGGGACTGCGCGCGACGGCCGACTGGTATCGCGCATGTCGCAAGGAGCAGGGGCGCGCATGAGGGAGGTTTTTGACGTAATCGCAACATCCGGTTGGATCGTGGTGCTTACGGCCGCGGCATCGGCTCTGGCAAGTTTTCTGATCCTGCGGGGCTTGCTTTCGAGCGGTCTCGCCTGGCGTATCGCGACGGATGTGCCGAATTATCGCTCGCTTCACGTCAAGCCGATTCCGCGCGTGGGCGGTTGGGGGATCGTACCGGTCGGCCTCGCGGCGCTTTTATGGCACGTATCGCAGATGTGGTTGATCGCGGCGGGAGCGGCGGCGCTCGCCGTGGTATCGCAGATCGACGATCGTCGCGATTTGCCCGCGCGCATCCGGTTTGCCGTCCATTTCGCAGCAGTGGTCGCGCTGGTCGTCATCTGGCCGGCGGACGCACCTTGGTGGCTGCTCGCAGGCATCGGCTTCCTGATGCTCTGGCTGATCAACCTCTACAACTTCATGGACGGCGCCGATGGCCTCGCGGGCGGCATGGCACTGTTTGGTTTCGGGGCCTATGCGGCGGCGGCGCTGGCTACAGGGCATCCTTCGCCGGCGTTGGCGCAGACCGGCGCCGCCCTCGCCGGGGCATCACTCGGCTTCCTGTTCCTCAATTTTCACCCGGCGAAATTGTTCCTGGGTGACGCCGGCTCGATCACGCTCGGCTTTCTGGCGGGCGCACTCGGCTACTGGGGCTGGCGCGGCGCCGTCTGGCCGCTCTGGTTTCCAGCCTTGATTTTTTCCCCGTTTATTGCGGATGCGTCGATTACATTGCTGAGGCGTGTGTGTCGTGGGGAAAAATTCTGGCAAGCGCATCGGGAGCACTACTATCAACGCATGGTGCGCTCGGGCATCGGTCACAGCCGCACCGCAATCTGCTGGTATGCCGTGATGTTTGCCGGTGTCATCGTCGCGCTATGGGCGCTGGGGCGGCCGATGTGGGAGCAATGGCTGATTTTTGCGGCGTGGTACGGCGTTCTGGGGTGCTGTGCCGTCGTCATCGATAGGCGTTGGCGAAGCTTTCAGAATTCTAACGAGAAATAGCCGAGCTTTGCGGTTGATTCTTCCCTTTAAATGCTGACGCATCTGTAACACGGCTGAGACGTTTGTTTCTTCAGGAAAATTCCTGCGGCGCGGCACAAGCATTAAGATCAGCGCGGTGCGCTGCGATCGTTTGGTACCCCGTCAGGCTTGCGGGCATAATAACTGCTGCGGCGCCGCGGCATGGAGCGGGTCCCTGTGGCAGCAATGGCCAAGTTTAGGTGCGTGGTATGGAGATTTGCCTCCCGGGAGATCGTCATCGATCTTCATAGGGAAGGCTCCCCAGAATCCGACGCGAAATAATTTCGAGGTTTGCCGCCAATGTTGCGATCCAAGGCATCTTGGTTGTCGTTCGGTGTTTTCTTCTTTGACATGCTAGCCGCAGTGGCGGCGTGGCTCGTCGCGTACGTCGTCCGCTTCAACGGTGAAATACCGGTTGCCTTTTTTAAGGGCGCATGCGTTGCGCTCCTCTGGGTCCTTCCCGTCTACGGCGCGATGTTTCGCACCTTCGGCTTGTATCGTGGCTTGTGGGTCTTCGCGAGCCTGCCCGACCTGATGCGCATTGCGAAGGCGATCGTGGTCGGTGCGCTCGTCGTCATGATTGGCGCGGTCATGTTTCAGCCGAAGCCGATCATTCCGCGCTCCGTCCTCCTGCTTACGCCGATGCTGCTGTTCCTCGCAATGGGCGGCGCGCGAGCGATCTACCGGGCCAGTAAAGAGTTCTATCTGTACGGCGGCCTTGTCGGTCGCGGCAAGCCCGTGCTGATTCTCGGCGCAGGGGGCGCTGGCGCGAGCCTCGCGCGTGAGCTGTCGCGCTCGGGTGAATGGCGCCTGGTTGGTCTGCTCGACGACGACGTTGCGAAGCGGGGCCGCGAGATCTATGGCTACAAGGTCCTCGGCACGATCGACGAGATCGCGCACTGGACGGAGACGCTCAAGGTCGAGCATGTGATCATCGCGATCCCGTCCGCGCCGATGGAGACGCAGCGACGCCTCGCTACGCTCTGCGTGCGCCTTGGCGTCAAGGCGATGGTCTTGCCTTCGCTCACGGCCCTGATGCCTAGCCAGGGTTTTCTTTCCCAGATTCGCCAGATCGACCTGGAAGACCTTCTTGGCCGCGAAGCGGTCAACATCGACACCGCCCACGTCGAGGCGCTGCTGCGAGACCGCGTCGTGATGGTCACGGGTGCGGGTGGCTCGATTGGCTCCGAACTCTGCCGCCAGATCCTGAAGTTCCAGCCTGCGCAACTCATTGCATTCGACTTGTCCGAATACGCGATCTACCGCCTCACCGAAGAGATCCGCGAGCGCTTTCCCGACCAGGCGATGATCTCGTTCATCGGCGATGCGAAGGACTCGCTGCTCCTCGACCACGTGATGTCGCGCTACGCCCCGCATATCGTCTTCCATGCGGCGGCATACAAGCATGTGCCGTTGATGGAGGAGCTCAACGCATGGCAGGCCTTGCGCAACAATGTGCTTGGCACGTATCGCGTCGCGACCGCGGCGATCCGCAACAACGTGCGCCATTTCGTGCTGATCTCGACTGACAAGGCCGTGAACCCGACCAACGTCATGGGCGCGAGCAAGCGCCTCGCCGAGATGGCGTGCCAGGCGTTGCAGCAGACGAGCGAGCGCACACAGTTCGAGACCGTTCGCTTTGGAAACGTACTGGGTAGCGCGGGAAGTGTCATCCCGAAGTTTCAGCAGCAGATTGCGAGGGGCGGTCCCGTGACCGTCACGCATCCCGAGATAACCCGCTTTTTCATGACGATTCCCGAGGCGGCGCAGCTCGTGCTCCAGGCATCTAGCATGGGGCAGGGCGGCGAGATTTTCATTCTCGACATGGGCAAGCCGGTCAAGATCGTCGACCTGGCGCGCGACCTGATCCGGCTTTATGGCTTTGCCGAAGATCAGATCCGTATCGAGTTTAGTGGCTTGCGTCCCGGCGAGAAACTCTATGAGGAGTTGCTGGCCGATGACGAGATGACCGCGCGTACGGCGCACCCGAAGCTGCGCATCGCGCGGGCGCGCGAGGTGCCGGTCAATCTGCTGGACGAACTGTTGCCGTGGCTGATGCAGCACCGTGTTCCAGGCGACGACGAAGTGCGCCGCGATCTTCGCCGCTGGGTGCCTGAATACCAACCGTCGAGCGTGTCGAAGCTTCAAAGTGTGAGTGGAACGTCGGTGAGAGCCGCTGGCTGATACCGGGGGCGAAGCCGCAAAAGCGCCTCGCCGGACATTGCTTATTTTCCACCGATGCCCGCGCGAAGATTAGCGACCTTGAGCGATCGTTCTCTGACGCGGCCAATCGCAAATTGGCGGTCGCGCACCAGGTAATCGACGATATGGTCGACACAAGTTTCGACCGAATTGTCTTGTGTGTGCAGTGTGAGATCGGGATGAGCCGGCGGGTGATAGGGTGAAGCGATACCAGTGAACTGTGCGATCTCACCGCGGCGGGCGCGTTGATATAGCCCTTTGGGGTCGCGCTTTTCGCAAACTTCGAGCGGCGTGTCGACAAACACTTCGACAAACGCAGATTCGCCGACAATGCGCCGTGCATTTTCGCGGTGCTCGGGCTCGGGCGAAATGGTCGCCGTGACGGCTACAAACCCCTCATTGCAAAACAGCGCCGCCACATGGGCGACGCGCCTGAGATTTTCCGTACGCTCGGCGTCACTGAAACCAAGATCTGAATTGAGGCCCGTACGCAGCACGTCGCCGTCGAGCATTGTTGCTCGAAAGGCAAACGTTTGCAGTCGACTGACCAACGCGCGCGCGACTGTCGACTTGCCCGCTCCGGACATGCCGGTGAGCCAGATGACAACTCCAGCTGACGTTGCTGTATTCACTTCTTACCGCCTCGATCAACGTAAACCTGATTCTCATTCTAACGTTTCGAAGCAGTTCATGTAACGCGGATGTAATAAACCGCAACAAATCTGCAGGCTTGTAATTCTGTGTAATGATCGATGTGTCGAGAATCCGTCAGGGCTGGAGTAACAAAAATCTTTACTTTCAACAGGTACTATTTGCACGATCGGTTAGATTTTTGGATTGCAGGGGCCAAGTGACGGACTAGCGCACGTGCGCCGATTCTAGTGATGCTGCACCGGACCTTTATATAAGGAGAGTGAATGACCATCATGAAAAGCCTCGGCCGTACGATCGGCCCCTTGCGTCGGCTGCACGACAACCGTAACGCTCTAGCGGTGGCGCTGCTGTCTGCCGAGGAGCGTGTCCGTAGTCTGGAAGGTCTTGTCGAGGCGAGTCACAACTCTCCCTTCTTCGCCTACTTCGCTAGTTTCGATGCGCTGGCGTGCATGCGACGACACGAGGTACAAGATCGCAAGCCTACGCCGGGATTCCAGACAAACTGGCTCGGGGTGTTAGTGGACCCCAAGATGTTTAGCTTTCTGGCCGACCAAGGCGGAAAGCTGGAGCAGTTTCCATTGCCGGCTAATTGGCATGCCGACATCGCGGAGTGGGCGTCGGCACTGCATGCGGTGGAGCTGGCTCGGCCCGACAGCTTCACAATGATCGAGTTGGGTTGCGGCTGGGGTTGCTGGATGAACAACATGGGCGTGGCTGCGAAGCGCACCGGCCGGAAGGTCCATGTCATCGGCATCGAGGGCGACGAAGGTCACGTCGAATTCGCTCGTGAGGCATTAGTGCGCAATGGCTTCACCAGCGATGAGTACACCCTCCATCGCGGCATTGCAGCCGCCAGTGACGGAACCGCCTTATTTCCGCGCCAGGAGCACCCTGGAGAGGGTTGGGGATCGTCGCCGGTATTTAGCGCCACGCAAGCGCAACAGGATCAGGCCGTGGCGAGCGGCAGTCACGACCTGCTACCCATGATTTCCCTGGAAGCGGCCATTGGGGGACGCGACCGCATTGATCTTCTGCACATCGACATTCAGGGTGGAGAAGCTGACTTGATCGAATCGTGCCTGCCGATACTCAACGAGAAGTTTGCCTATTTGTTAATCGGCACCCACTCGAAACACATTGAGGGGAGGCTGTACGACATTCTCTCGTCCACCGACTGGGTCATCGAGATGGAGCGGCCTGCCTTCTATCAGGTCAAAAACCGAAAGCCAGAACTGGCCGTGGACGGCGTGCAGGCATGGCGCAATCCTCGTTTTATCCCGATGTAGCGCTTTGCCGCGATGGCTGGCCCCCAATTCTGGGGCTAGCTGTTTCTTTTTCTGCCTGGTCACCTGTTACCGGTATTGACCGCGCAAACCGCCCCCGCTCATGCGCGCGCAGCATTTTCGTGAAGCGCGAAATTGCCTAAAGTCGAACGGATACAGAAAACCGGGCAGTTCGCCGCCCTACAAACGGTCCGATTTAACATCCGACCGTTCCGCAATCGCCGCGAGGACGGCCAGCATGGTCGCGTAGAAAGACACGGTGCTCTTCAGGTCGAACGTCTCGACGGTCAGCCCAAAAACGAAAAACATCAGGACGAAGGACAGCCCCATGAGCGCTGTGCGCCGTGTTGTCCTCGATGCGGACTTGAGTTTCGCCGCGAAAAAGATCGCGGGCACGATGTAGATCGCCAGCAGCGCGAGGCCGCCCACAATGCCGTAGTTGGCCATATAGGCGAGCAGCTGGTTATGCACTTCGCCTTCGCCGAATGCGGCCGCCTTCGGGGTGAGCGCGCCTTGCTTGGCCATCGAGGTCATCTTGTCGCGGAACCCATCGCCACCCAGGCCCAGAACTGGATGTTCGGCGATCAGTGTCGAGGCTGCCTCATAGAGCTGCAGGCGGATGCCGACCGAAGTGTCGCGGTGGCCCTGCGTGTACTGCGCGAGGTCGGATGACACGTCGCCGACGCGCTGGCGTACCGTCCCCGACAGCCCGTACACCATCCCGAGCAGCAGCGCAACAGTCACCGGCATCAGCACCTTCCAGTGAAGCGGCTTCCCGCGGCCGAGTTCCCACACGATCAGTACGGCAACGAGAGGGATCGCAGCCCAGCCACCACGCGAGCCCGACAGCAGCGAAGCGGCAAGGCCGGCAAACAGGCCCGCAAACTTGAGCGCACGCATGAACGTCGAGTCCTTGCGCCACCAGTTCAGTGCAATCGCCGACAGCACGCCGAGTGCGACGGCGAGATCGCCGAAATGGATCGGATTCAGGAACGCGCTGCCGATGCGTCCGTCGCCCCAATCGCGCGGCAGGATGACGGCAATCACGAGCGAGGAGAGCGCCCCAAGCGTAAAAGAGAGATCCGCCCAGGCGAAGGTCCGCAGCGGCGCGCGCCGCAGGACGAGAAAGATCGGGACTGCAAGCAGGAACCGCGAGGGCGAATCCCAGGTGCGGAGCAATGGATGGTCGTGCGAGAGCGTGCTGAGCGCCACGGCGGCAACAGGGGCGCACAGTGCAATGCACAACGCCAGCCCGAGACGGTCGGGACGCGCGTAGCCATACGGCCCGCCAACCGGCCGCCAGCACAACGCCGCCAGGGCTATGACACCCGCGCCGATCGATACGGCGCTCGAGGCGCCCTGCACGAGCATTGCAATAGAGGGAAAGCCGAGCAGGAAAGCCGCGGTCAGCCAGTCGCCGGGCTCGGTGCGTCGGGAGTCAATCGTCACTGCTGTCTGCATCGCTACACTGCTCTTGTCGGTAAGGGCGGGACTGACTACGTCTCCCGCATTACGTCCCCAAATCGTACCCTCTCGGTTACGAAGTATGACGGGAAACCTGCCATTGTACGCACACATTCCACCCACTCGCGTTTTACCCAAAAAATGCCCACATCAGGACCGTCAACGCGCTCAAAATAAGGGCGCGAATAGCCGTTGAGCTTGACATAAGCCTGTCTGCGCTCCAGGATCGCACCGCCGGGCACCAAGCTGCACAAGAATAAATATTATGCGGATGCAGGCAGACTTAAGCGCTCCAAATGCGATTGCCCGTCGCGGGCACGGTGAACAATCAGATTTTTGGAAGACACTTCGATTCGCCCATCGGGCAAAGGGCGCCGATGGGGAACCTGCGCCCCGCATTTTGAATCCCGGATTAATCGATGTTTCAAAACCGCTCGCGAAGAACCCGCGCATGGCATCATTCGCATACTTGAGGGAAAGAACATCGTGAAATCAGCAATCATTACTGGCATTACCGGCCAGGACGGCGCCTATCTGGCGGAGCAGCTTCTAGAGAAGGGCTATGTCGTCTACGGCACTTACCGCCGGACGAGTTCCGTCAACTTTTGGCGTATGGAAGAGCTTGGCGTCGCGCATCATCAAAACCTGCGCCTCGTCGAGCACGATTTGCTCGATGCGGGCAGCTGTATTCGCTTGGTGGAGCGCGCCCAGCCTGACGAGGTATATAACCTCGCTGCGCAAAGCTTCGTTGGCGTGTCGTTCGAGCAGCCGGCGCTCACCGCGCAGGTGACCGGGGTCGGCGCGCTGAATCTGCTCGAGGCGCTTCGCATCATCAATCCGAAGGCGCGTTTCTATCAAGCCAGCACATCGGAGATGTTCGGCAAGGTGCAGGCTATTCCTCAGACGGAATCGACGCCGTTCTACCCGCGCAGCCCGTACGGCGTCGCCAAGCTCTACGCACACTGGATCACGGTGAACTACCGTGAAAGCTACGGCATGTTTGCGTCGAGCGGCATTCTCTTCAATCACGAGTCGCCGCTGCGCGGCCGCGAGTTCGTGACGCGCAAGATCACCGATTCGCTCGCGAAAATCAGCCTCGGCCAGCTCGACGTGCTCGAGCTCGGCAACCTCGACGCACAGCGCGACTGGGGCTACGCGAAGGAATACGTGGAAGGCATGTGGCGCATGTTGCAGGCCGGTCAGCCCGATACTTATGTGCTCGCAACCAACCGCACGGTAAGCGTGCGCGATTTCGTCAACGCGGCAGGGAAGTGCCTTGGCATCGAGATCGAATGGCAAGGCACCGCGGAAAATGAAATCGGACGCGATCGCAAGAGCGGCAAGACGATCGTGCGCGTGAACCCCGCGTTCTACCGTCCGGCCGAAGTCGATCTTCTCATTGGCGATGCGCAAAAGGCCCACGACGAGCTTGGCTGGGCGCCGAAAACGTCACTTGAAACGCTGTGCCAGATGATGGTTGAAGCGGATGTCGCGCGCAACAAGAAGGGGACGTCGTTCTAATGGCTTCAGTGCTGATTACGGGAGCCGAGGGCTTCACGGGGCGTTATGTTGCTCAGGCATTGCGTGCGCGCGGCCATCGGATTTCGAGTCTCGTGCGACGCTGTGATGAGCCCAAACCTGACGTGTACGCGTGCGATCTTCAGGATCGCGCGGGGCTTGCAGAGGTGGTGGCGCGTGTGCGACCCGACTGGGTCGTGCATCTGGCCGCCATCTCGTTCGTCGGGCACGGCAATCCGGGGGAAATTTATGCGACTAACGTCGTGGGTTCGCGCAATCTGCTCGAGGCGCTCGCCGCCGGCGAAAAGAAACCTTCGGCGGTGCTGCTTGCAAGCAGCGCGAACATTTATGGTGCGGGCCCGCTAGGCCTGCCGATCCCGGAGACGGCGCCGTATCACCCCGCGAACGACTACGCTGTGAGCAAGGTCGCGCTCGAATACATGGCGCAACTCTGGACGGACCGGTTGCCGATCATCACGGTGCGCCCGTTCAATTGCATCGGCGTTGGCCAATCGCTGAGTTTTCTCGTTGCGAAGATGGCGGATCACTTCCGTCGGCGTGCGCCAGTCATCGAGCTGGGCAATCGCGATGTGGCTCGCGACTTCTCCGATGTGCGCTGGGTGGCCGACGTGTATTGCAGGCTGCTCGAAAAGGCGCCAGTCGGCGAAGTTTTCAATGTGTGTTCGGGCCATGCAGTTACGCTGACGCACGTACTGCAGACGATGTCCACGATCACCGGTCACGACATCGAAGCGCGGACCAATCCCGCCTTTGTGCGTGAGCATGAGGTGAAATCGCAGTGTGGCGATAACCACAAGCTGTTGAGCGCGATCGGCCAGCTCGATGCGCCGACGCTCTACGACACGTTGCACTGGATGTTGTCCGATAGCATCGCCGCCTGATCGAGGCGGTCAGAGTGCAGTCTGCCCGCTACCAATTGCGTCGCGCCGAGGCACTGCGTTCGTGTCATTTGTTGCAGCCGCGCTTGCCCGAAAAGCAGCGCGGCTGCATTCAGCCTTACTCAAACCCCCGCGGATTCTTCTCCTGCCAGCGCCAGTGATCCACGCACATGCGCTCGATTCCGAACGCCGCTTTCCAGCCGATGACGTTTTCCGCCGCGACCGGATTCGCATAGCATTCGGCGATGTCGCCGGGCCGGCGCGCCACGATCTCGTAGGGCACAGGGCGCCCTGAGGCCTGTTCGAACGCCTTCACGACTTCCAGTACGCTGTAGCCGCGCCCGGTGCCGAGATTCACGACCAGGCCTTCGCCACGCGAGGCAAGCGCGTCGAGCGCCTTGAGGTGGCCCTTGGCGAGATCGACCACGTGAATATAGTCGCGCACGCCCGTACCGTCCGGGGTCGGATAGTCGCCGCCGAACACCCGTAGCTTTTCGAGCTTGCCCACCGCCACTTGCGCGACATAAGGCATGAGGTTGTTCGGAATGCCGGCCGGGTCTTCGCCGATCAGCCCGCTTTCATGCGCACCCACCGGGTTGAAATAGCGCAGCACGGCGATGCGCCACTCCGGGTCCGAGATCGTGACGTCGCGCAGGATCTGCTCGGCGATGAGCTTCGACTGGCCGTAGGGATTCGTTGCCGAGAGCGGAAACGTTTCGTCGATCGGCGAGCGCTCGGGCATGCCGTACACCGTGGCCGAAGAACTGAATACGAACTGCTTCACGCCGTGCTGGCGCATCACGTCGAGCACCACGAGCAGGCCGTCGACGTTATTGCGGTAGTACTCGATAGGCTTCGCCACCGATTCGCCCACGGCCTTGAGCGCCGCGAAATGGATCACGCCGGTGATGCGATGTGCTTCGAAAACGCGCGTAACGGCGGCGGCGTCGCGCACGTCGGCTTCGTAGAACGCCACGGGCTTGCCGGTGATCTGCTCGACGCGCTTGAGCGATTCGCTGCTGCTGTTCACGAGATTGTCGATGGCGACCACCTCATAGCCGCCATTGAGCAGCTCGACGCAGGTATGCGAGCCGATGTAACCCGCGCCGCCGGTGACGAGGATGGTGCCCTTTGAGTTCGTCGCAGTCATGCCGTGTTCGTTCCCGTGAAATCCAGACTCGATCAAAAAGTCGACCCGGTGATTTCCCGGATCAGTTCCCGGTAGCGTTGTACCACAACGCGCTCATCGAATTCTTTCTCGATTTTTTTTCGGCCGCGCCCGGCCATGGCAGCGCGCGCCGGTCCGTCGAGGTCCAGCATCTGCGCGAGGCTGGCGGCGAGCGAGGCGGCGTCGCGCGCTTCGCACAGCAGGCCGTTCACGCCATCGGCAACCACTTCGCGGCAGCCGGGCACGTTGGTCGCCACGATCGGGCGGCCCATTGCGCTCGCTTCCATCAGCGTGCGCGGCACGCCTTCGCGGTACGAGGGCAGCACGACGCAGTCCGCATCGGCGATAAAGGGGCGCACATCGGCCGTTTCGCCCAGATATTCAATTACGCCTTCGCGTTCCCAGGCCGCGACTTCTTCGCGCGAGATCGCGCTCGGGTTGTCCACGCCCACCGGGCCGAGCAGCCGGAAACGCGCGTGCGGATAGCGAGCGCGCAGCGAGCGCGCGGCCTCGACGTACTCTGCCACGCCCTTGTCCCAGAGCAGCCGGCCAATCAGAACGAAAGCAAACGCTGCGCGCTCCGGCAGGGGCGTGAAGGGGAAATCGTCGAGATCTACGCCCTCGCCGTGCAGCAGCCTCGCGCGTTCGGGATGCGCGAGCAGATTGCCATCCTTGAAAGCGGCCTCGTCATCGCGATTGAGGAACCACACTTCACGCGGGAAGCGGAACGCGAAGCGATACAAGCGCTTGGCGACCTGCGCAGCGCGGCTCTTCTGGATGAACACGTAACCGAGGCCCGTCGTGACCGCCACCGAAGGCGTGCGCGCGAGCCAGGCGGCAATCGATCCGTAGATGTTCGGCTTGATCGTGTAGTGGAACACGACGCACGGCTTGAGCGCGCGATAGTGGCGATAGAGCGCGAGGAGCGTGCGCAGGTCGTCGAGCGGATTCGTGCCCTTCGAGGCGACCGGCAGTTCGACACAGTGGCAGCCCATGGCGGTGAGCGGCTCGAAGGTGCGGTCGCGCGGCGCGATCACGGTGACTTGCGCGCCCGCCTGCGTGAGCTCGCGCAGCAAGCCGCGCCTATAGGTATAGATCGCCCAGGCAGTATTGCAGACGAGGGCGACGTGCAGCGGATGCCGATGCGCGGCGGACTGGGGCGCGCTGGCGGCAGCGGTTCGGGCGGGCGAGGAGTTCACGAAAGCGGGGGGCGTCGTTGGCAGGCGATGGCGGCAGCGGCCGGGGCGCACATTTTAGCCGACGGGCGCCGAGACCCGTCCGACCGAAGCGGAGCGCGCAAGGTGCGTGCGCGCTGCACGCTAGCATGAAGATTCGCTGCGCCTCGCGCCCCATTGGGCTACACTGCGCGCGCCGCGCATGTTTCCAGCCCCCGCCATAGTCTCAGCCATGCTTCGTTCCCTTGCCGCCCTCCTGATCTTCCAGTGTCTCGGCGAGAGCGTGTCCTACGTGTTCTCGCTGCCCGTGCCCGGTCCCGTGATCGGCATGCTGCTCCTGTTCGCCTTCGCGTTGATGCGGCCCGCCGCTGCCGAGGCCATCGAGCCGACCGCGCTCGAATTGCTGCGCCATCTCTCGCTACTCTTCATTCCGGCGGGCGTGGGCATCATGGTGTCCGCGCAGGCCGTGCGCGGCGAGGCGCTCGCCGTGATCGCGAGCCTCGTCGTGAGCACGACACTCGGCATCGCGGTGACGGCGCTCGTCACGCGTGCGCTGCTGCGTCGCCAGCGGCGCAACCCAACGGCCGGGGAGGGCGCATCGTGAACAGTCACCTGCCGATCACGAAGCTCGACGCGATCTGGGTCTATCTCGCCGCCACGCCGCTGCTCGGCTTGACGGTGACGCTCGTCGCCTATCTCATCGCCATCAATATTTACGCGCGTGCGAAGCACAATCCGCTCGCGAACCCGGTATTGATTGCCGTGGCGCTCGTCGTCGCGGCGCTCAAGATTACTGACACGCCGTATCGCACGTATTTCGAAGGCGCGCAGTTCGTGCACTTCCTGCTCGGTCCCGCCACGGTCGCGCTCGCACTGCCGCTCTATCGTCAGTGGGACAAGCTCAGGCGCGGCGCGCTGCCCTTGCTCGGCGGGCTCGTTGCAGGCTCGCTCACAGCGATCGTGTCGGCGGTTGGCGTCGCCAGGCTCTTCGGCGCTTCGCATCAGACCATTGCTTCGCTCGCGCCGAAGTCGGTCACCACGCCGATCGCGATGGCCGTGGCCGAGAAGATCGGCGGTATTCCGTCGCTCACCGCCGTGCTCGTGATTTCGACGGGCGTGTTCGGCGCGGTGAGCGCGCGCTGGATTCTCAACGTGATTCGCGTGCGCGAGACCGAGGTGCGCGGCTTCGCAATCGGCGTGGCCTCGCACGGCATTGGAACCGCGCGTGCGTTTCAGGTGAGCGAGGAGATGGGCGCGTTTTCCGGGCTTGGCATGGGGCTAAACGGTGTCTTTACCGCGTTCGTCGTGCCTGTCCTGCTGCCGGTGCTGTTGCGGTGGTTGTAGAGCGTTTCGGGTGCGGGGTGGCTGGTCCGTTTCGGCTGCTCCGGATTTGCCGCGTTCAGCCTGACGGACGGTAGAGGTGCGATCTGCTGCGCAAGGCAGTGCAGGGCCCGACAGGACGTGCCGGATGCCGGACGGCCGACGATAGCGCTGTTGACTGGCAGGGGAGCTGATCGGGGCATCGACGACATGCACGGACGGAATCCGATGTGCTGCCCGAACGCTTCTCGTTGCCGGTGCTGTCCATGCCTCTTTTTACCTGTTGTGCTGGGCGCGGCGCGCCCCGAACTCTCGGTATTCAACGTTGTGTGTCAACGTTGCGTCGCCGCTTCCGGCCCGGTTCTTCGGGGGCTGGCGTGATGTGGCATCGGGGAGACGGGTCGTGTTGCGGGCGATCCTTCGCGAGGGCCGGCGGGCGGCTGTGGGACGCTGCACGTTGCCGGGACGGCAGGCTCGGTAAACAGCTGATGCCGGGTCCAGAAGATCACGAAGGCCGGCACCGCGAGCGCATGGAGCAGCAGAACGCCCATTGCAAGCAGTGCCGTGCCTTGCACGCCCCGGCGCATCGAGCCTGCCGCCTTGCCAGCCGCCTCGTGCACTTTGGGCACGGCCGCATCGATGGAGGCAACGAACCGCCCACGGGCCTCTTCGAGCGCCGCGGCGTGGTCAGTGGCGCTTCGCACAAGCATGCCGTGCTCACCTGTCAACTGGCGGCTGACGTCCTGCGCAATACCATTTGCGCCTTTTTCGATCAGCCGGCTGATCGTCTGCGCCGAGAGTTCGGCCAGCAGCTTCTGGTATCGGGCGGTTGAATTCCGCTCCAGGGTGTCCAGCGTATCCTGGTGGCTTTTTAGTGCTGCTGACTGCGCTTCGGCCATGCGCTGGACCTGGGCGCTCACAGACTGCGCGCTGTTGCCGATCTTGCGCAGGGCGCGGTCGGCGGCCTGCCCGATTTCCTTCGCCGCGTCCGCCGTCTGCATTTTCAGCTCGTCCAGGGTCATCTGCGTGATCGCAAAGGGCACCCATGACGGATCGTCAAAGCTCAGGCCGTACGCAATGGCCATTTCGTGGATACGTTCGCGCTCTTCGTCGTCGATGCGCGAAAGCAGCCGGTCGAATGCCTCCGTGCTCACTTCTTCTTCTCCGTGAGCCCCAGCCACTGCGTGGCCTCATCCAGCTCGCCGTCAAGCGCCTGCATCCAGCGGTGCAGCCGCGAACGCTGGGGCGTCGTCAGCCGTCTGTCCTCGCGCGCCTGCGAGAACGTGAGCATCAGGTCGTCTATCGCAACAAGTACGCCCGCCTGAAGCTTCGGCAGGGTGATCTCGATTCCACCCGCCTCGCTGAGCATCGCGCGCCCGGGACTGGCCTCGGCATGCGTGCCGCCATACCACATGAAAAAATCCTCGCGATCACCGAACCACTGGTTGATCGCCACCACATAGTCGGCCTGTTTGCCGGCGAGTTCGATCATCTCGCGAACCGTGCGGGTGCTCGAGCTGAATGGCGAAAGGACGTTGACGAGCGTAGGCCGGTAGCCGCAGCGTGCCAGTTCCGCAAAAAAGCCGGTATCGCGATCGAACGCGCCGAGCTGCGTGAGCGAGGCCGCAGGCAGGTCCGCCAGGATGAGCGCGCGTCCGGGATCGATGGCGGCGAGCAGCTGGTCGCGCTCACGCTCCGTGCCCGTAAAGCGCAGCGGCACGACGCCGTCCCTGACCTGGTCCGAAAGCGGTGAGCCCGCCTCATCGAGCCTGGCGTAAAACTGGAAGAGGTTGCCGACCTCCCCGTCACCGTCAATCATCAGCACATCGCGTTGCTCACGTCGCAGGCGATCAGCCAGTGCCCGCGTCATGAGGCTCTTGCCCGTGCCACCCTTGTCACCGCAAACCATCACGAACCGTTTCATCGCTGTCCTCGCTTCGTTGCCCCCGGGGTCAGCGTTGTACCCAGGGCGGGGGTGTCCCCGGCGTGCTGCGCGTGTGCGTTTTGCTGCGTGACGTGCGCCGCGGTCTGCGTTGGTGGTCCAGCCTGTGGCGTTGCGATACGGCTGGTTCCCGCCGTTTTCCTAACGGCGTGAGCCGATGCAGTCTTGGGCCTGGGACGTTTTGCGCGCGCCCGGCGCCTGTCGGACGTCGCGTCTTCCAGCGCCCGGCGTAGCGCCGTCTGGATCGTGTTGGGCGACACATCGATGCCTGCGGACTCGCGGAAGAATGCGGAGAGATCGCGCAGGCGCCAGCCCGAGTGCAGCGCCTCACGCAGCACGTCGGCGCGCCGCGCGATCTCGTACGTAAGCGAGCGCGCAGGCTCAGGCGGCGGGCGCTCATGCAGACCCTGAAGGGCTGCGTCCAGCTTTGCCCACTGTTCAGGCGTAGTCCGCTCACCTTTCGTGCTCATTGTGCGGTCCTCCCGATGTCGTTTCCCTCAGGGCGTGACTGAACCATACACAGATCCCGGCGCGCCATCAGTTACGCACAGACACGCTTTACTTCACGGTTGCCGCCTGGATACGCCGCGGTTGTTCGTGGTTATCCATACCTGAAATCTTCGCTTACCAATTTTTCCTTCGCAGGCGCGTGCACCGGATGCACACTGGTTTCGCGCCCCCGTCTCACCGGCACTTCATGAGCACAGCTCACCGGCTGCTCGCCGGCATCCCGGCGACCTCGCCAGGCGCGAGGTGTCATCCATGGCAGTACCTGGCAATCCGGCGCCCAGCCGTCGCCTGTGCAGCTCTGCCGCAGGCGATGCATGAGCGATGTATCGATGATGTGCTCGCTGCTGGCGCCCAGAGCGTGGCCGCTAACGGCGTTTGCCAGGCTGTGCGCGGCGAGGTTCTGCGCTCGTGCGGGCTCGCGCATGGTACTGGCAACATCCATGGAGGTAACAGCATGTCCGCCAGCGAGCAAGCCACGCAGTACACGAATGTCAGGTCGCGCCTGACGCGAGATGAGCACAGCATCCTCGTCCAGAAGGCCGCCGACTGCGGCATCACGCTTTCCGAGTATCTGCGGGCCTGCGCTCTCGGGCGCAGGACACGCAATGTCAGCACAAGCCGCATGCTCGATGCGCTGGTCATGCTTGGCCACGAGCAGCGCCGCATAGGCGAACTGGTTACGCGTCTTGGTGACGCGCAGATGCTTTCAGTTGTGGAGCGTGCGGTGCTCGTGGCGCAAATCGAAGCCGCACAGCAGGCTGTCATCGACGCAATCCGCGGGCTCGACGATGCTGGCAAGGGTGCTGACCAAAGGGCGTGACGCGGGGCGCGGGTGTCGCTCGCTGATCAGCTATGTGATGCGCTCCGCTGAGGAGGGCGAACCCGAAGTCGAGCTGCTCACCAACTGCCTGTCGCTTGAGACCGCGCATCTGGAGATGCGCGCCGTGGCGCACCGTAACGTCCGTGTGCGCGGACCGGTTTTCCATTTCGTCGTTGCCTGGCGCGAGGGTGAGCAGCCGCACAGCGCCCAGGTGTTCGAGGCAGGCCGCTGCGCACTCGAAGCACTGGGCATGCCGCACGGGGAGCATCAGTACGTATTCGCCGTTCATCGCGATACTGCCAGGGTACATCTGCACGTCGTCGTGAACCGCGTGAACCTGCAAACGGGCCACGCCGTGCATCCTGGCCTGAGCTACCTGAAACTCGGTCGCTGCATGCGCGAGCTGGAACTGCGTCAGGGCTGGGAACACGATCGTGGGCCCTTTGTGGTCGTTGAGCGTGACGGAGAACCCGTCGTTGAGCGCGACCTTCCATCGCCGGGCAACGCGCGACACAGCCTGCCCGCGCGGGCGCGCGACATGGAGAGCTTCAGCGGAATCGAAAGTCTCGCCACGTACATTGGCGGGGCGCCACTGCGCGACGTGCTGGCTGCGCTGTCCCGACCCGGCGTCACCTGGCAGGATCTCCACGAGGCGCTCGCGCAACACGCACTGGAGTTGCGCATCAGGGGGCGCGGGCTTGCAATCCATGCGAAAGGGCGCGATAGCCTCGCGCCAGTCAAGCCCAGCAGCCTGGATGAGCGCCTGGGCCGGGGCAGCCTGGAAAGGCGCCTGGGGCCGTGGGTTGAGCCCGCGCGCGTGATCCGGGTCTCGGAGGCGGCGCACCACTACGGTGAGCGTGACATCGACGAGACAGATGCGGCCAGGCGGGAGGCGCGTGCCAGCAGCTGGGCCGCCTTGCGCGCGAGGTATGCCGATGAAAGGCGATGCCAGGAGCACGCGTTCAAGGCCGGAATGCAGGAAATGCGACGCCGCCACGAGACGCAATATCGCGAGCTGCTCGAACGGCACCGTCTCGTGCGTGAGCATATCCGCCACGGTGAGCTCTCATCGATTGCACGCCGGGCAGCCTCGTCCGTGGAGGCATTCGAGCGCGCCCGTGAACTCGAACGCCTGCGTGAAGAGCAACGGGCGGAACGCGACACGCTCACGAGGGCGCAGACCTATCGCCAGTGGGTGGAGATGCAGGCGCAGCAGGGTGATGAGGCAGCCATCGCGCAACTTTATGGCTGGGCGCGGCGTCGCGCGCCAAGGCACGTCACGCAACCGCCGCGGGGCAACTGGATTTCGGCAACGCACTCACCGCACGCCTACCCGTTCCCGCCGGGGCGCGCGCACGTCATGGAAAACTGGACGTGGCGCGTCGATACGGAAAATGGCAATGTGCACTATCTGCGCCAGGGCGAGCAGCGGTTGACAGACGAGGGGTGGCGCGTCGTGTTCGAATCAAACGATGCGCACCAGGATGCCATGCTCACCGGCCTGTTGCTCGCGCGTCAGAAGTTCGGGCCGCGCGTCGACGTGACGGGCAGCGAGCATTTTCGTGAACGTACCGCCGTGCTCGTGGTGAAGTATCGCCTCGACATCCAGTTCGGTGATGCGGCGCTCGAGGCAACGCGACAGGCGCTCGTCCGGGAGCGGGAGGCGCAGGACATTGCGCGTACGGTTCGAGAGGCGCCCGATCGGGCGGCGCCGCGCGCACCGGTGGTAGATCAATCCATCAATCGATCGCGAGAGCGCGAACCTCAACCGATGCCCTCGCAAGCACCGGTGAACGGGCCAGAGCGTTAGCGAACGGCAAACATCGTTCGTGTCCGGACGACGCTGTGGTTCGGAAGATCGCTGTGCGATGCGCTGGATGCGCAGCGCACATGAAGCCCGCGACGCGGGCTTCATGTGTGGTGGGCGTGGCATACCCCGCCCCGTCGGGGCCGCAGAGCGTGACTGATTGTCACAGGTCGTACGTGACTGGTCGCGGGCGCCGGACTAGCACGCCATGTTGATGCCGGTTTCTTGTCGAATGCGCAGAACTGGACTATAAAGACAGGGACAACCTGATCCGGTCAACGTGCGAAGCACGACCGAGTACGCGTTAGCGGCCCGTTATATCGATGTGCAAATGCGCGCCGTGACGTAGCAACATTCGAAAGCCTGCGCGAGCAGGCTTTCGGCTTTTCAGGTTGCGGTTTTCCTCGCTGGCCTCAGCCTCTGTCAGGTGGTGTCACAGGTCGCCCAATTGCGCCGTCGATATTCCGGGCCTCATGGAGACGGAGGCTGCACGTGAAATTCTCGCTGTTCAAGCCAGACGCGGTCCATACCCGGCTTGCGCCCTCGGCCGCTCACTGGTGCTGGTGGCGGCGATTCGAGAGTCTGGTTCCCGCCTGATCGCGCTTGCGGCACGCCTCAAGCGTCTTTTTCGGCCACGGATACCGGAAAGGCTGTTGAGGGCGCAACGACCGGGCGGCCCATGTCAAGGCGATTCTGCACCGGGCAGCAGGGAAGAATACTGCCCAACATCGGGAGGCGCGGCCCGTGATGAGGGGTGGCGCCTGGCGACGGGTCGACCTGTCACGTCGTCATCGAAACGCACATGAGGGGCTGGCCGCGGCCGTCGGTGTTGTCGCCGGGTGGCTCAAGCCGCACGACGAAGTCGAGTTCGCGTTCCACGAGCCTTGCGAACTGTTCCTGCACGGCATCGAGCTTGAGGAGGCACTGCACATGCCAGTTCAATCCAACCATGAGCCAGTCCGACAAACCATTCCATTCGCTCAGGAGGATGGCGCCGGCGGTGCCGTTTTCTTCTGCGAACTTCTCGATGCGCCGCTCGATGATGCGCGCGTCATCCCGCAGCATCGTGCCGGAAACATTCAGCGAAACGGTATGCGCGGTTTGATCGTGTGCGAGATACACCGTGGCGAAGCCCTTGAGGTGCCGCCTGACACGGTCTATCTGGTCAGCTTCCAGGTCGTCGTGAACGGGCAACGAGCCCGACAGGACGTAGGTTCCCTTTTCCATGACAGTCATCCCTGTACACTTGTCACGCGTCGACGATCGCTTCGGCCAAGGCTTCCTGGTCCGTTGCGCCGAGCTCGCCGAGTATGAACGCCTGGCGACCCAGCAGCGATTCCATCTGGAGATGCAGGTCAGCAAGTTCATCGAGAAGTTCGACGTGGGGAGAAAGCCCGAATGCTACGAATGACGGCTCGCCATAGCGTCGCCGGCTAAAGATTGCACCGGCGGCCGCCCACTTCTGCGCGAAACGTGCAAGCGTGTCCTCGATGGATTGCTGCTCGTCCGGCGAGAGGGCGCCACGCACGCGTATTACGAGCGAATGGGTCACGGTATCGGTTGCGAAGTAGACGTCCGCTGGCCTGGCTAGACTTTCAGCGAGTTGCTGGGCGTGGGCATGTTTGAAGCTGGCGCGGACCGGAAGGGCGCCGCAGATTTCATAGTTGAACGACATGGCATCTCTCCTTTCGGGTAGAAGCAAAACGTCTGCTGAGACATGAACAGATTCGTGATTCATATCGTGACTGACGGCGTCCTTGAGCAACGGCCGGCTTTTGCTTGGCCGGGATGTATCCGATCTGATGACGTGCCCGGGGCTTCGGTACAACCACATTAGTCAACAAATTCATTCATGTCAATTGAAAATCCACATTCGAGTTCCTTCTTTTCTGCTCGACTGAAACAGGAGCGTCGCCGCCTTGGCATGAATCAATCAGACTTCGGGAACGCAGGTGGTGTGCTGAAGCAGGCGCAGTCCAACTACGAGAAGGGATTGCGGTATCCGGACGCAAGCTACTTGGCCGGCATTGCGCAGGTCGGCGTCGACGTCCTATACCTGCTGACTGGGCGGGCATCGGATCCCGCAACACTGGCCCTCGATCCAGATGAGGAGCGGCTGCTCGCCGGATACCGCCAACTGAAGCCCCGGGAGAAGCGAGGCGTGCAGGGGCTGGTAGCGGCAATTCTCGGTTCACCCGAGAGCGGGAACACCGGTGAGACTTGCGATAGCGTCGCTGGCTAATGTGTACGCCACGCACCCATATCGCCGGCAAATGGGCCACCGTCTCGCTTGCGAAATGAATGTCCGCCGGCGGCGTGAGACTTTCAGCGAGTCGTTGGGCGTGAGCAGGTTCGAAACCGGGGCGGACCGGAACGACGCTGCGGATTTCGTCATTGGCGGACATGGAGAATTCCTCCGCAAGTGTGAAGAAGCAGGCCGAGGGCCGACGTTCGGCGCATGGGCACTACCGTTGGTACTCGAACGCGTACATTTGGCAGATTAGTAATTAAAAGCGTCTATGTCAACAAAAATTACGCAAATGGATAATTTTCCGATCCGTCTGAAACAGGAGCGGCGACGTTTGAGCATGAACCAGACAGAGTTCGCCAATGCGGGCGGCGTCCAGAAGCAGGCGCAATTTACCTACGAGAAGGGTATGAGATATCCCGACGCGAGCTACCTGGCAGGAATCGCCGAGATTGGCGTCGACGTCCTGTACCTGCTGACCGGGCGCGCGTCGGATCCTGCAACACTGGCACTCGAACACGATGAGGAGCGCCTGCTCGCCGGATATCGCGAACTGAAGCCCCGGGAGAAGAGGGGAGTGTTGGCATTGGTCGCGGCGATGATCGGTGCGGCGGAGGGCGAGGAAAATGGCGGAGAGGGGCAGCCCGGGTAAGGGCGCTGCGTTCGTGCGACGTGGCCGACGGCCTCAATTGCGAGGCGTTGCAGGTGGATTGCTGATTTTCGCGCCGGGAGCCTGACGTATTTTCATCATGAGCGAGATTCCCTGTTCCCTCGAACTGCAATTGCGCTGTTGCACGAGCGACGCAGGTGCCCTGTCCGCCCACGCGATTGGCATGTGCTGCGAGGGGTTTCGCCAGCATGTGAACAGGGAAACACGCCGGTGGCGCTTTGCGCCTGCCGTAGTTATCGGGCCGTTTGTCCTGCTCGTTGCTCTCACATTCCTGTTCGCCCTCCACTCCTGGCGCGGCCCCACGTTCGATTGCTTCGCAGGCGTGCTCGCCTGGATCGTGATTCTTTACGGACTGTCCGGGCGGATGTATGCGCAGCAGATGCGCTCGGTGAACCGGCTGGAGGCCGCGCGTATCGATGCGTGGGCAACCATGCTAGGTCGGCTCACGCTTTCATTGCGGCATGTCGTTGAGCTGCACGCGCGGACCATGCTCAACAGGCTGCCGGTCATTCTCTGTCGGCTGCGAGGCCGTCTGCGACTGCGGCTTGGCTTGATCGATCACACGCTCACCGCCTCGCGCCTCGTTCCGCCCGGGGCCGCGCACGCCTGAGCGTTGCGCGGATTCCTCCGCCTCTTGCCGCGCGCGCCGCGTGCTTGTCCTTACGACCGTAAAAGAGGCTGCCTGCGTTCAGGAGGCAGTCCTGTGGCCCGCAAAACTTCCGTTCCAATTCCGACCGCGCCGCTCGTCCCCGGTTACCTGCTGCGTTTCGTTGACCTTCGCCCTCACGTTCGCCTCTCCCGGCAGACGGTCCTGACGCTGGAGAACGCCGGTCGCTTTCCGCGTGCTGTCCGCTTTGGCCCACGCTGCACCCTGTGGCGTTCGGCCGACGTGATCGCGTGGCTGGACAATCCCGAGCACTACCGGGCGTCTTGGCTGGAAGAGGGCGGTGAAAGCCCCCGCGCTGCGGCGACGGAGTCTTGGCCCTCTGCGACACGGTGCTTTCAGTGCCCCTACGGCATCAACCAGTACCGCTGATTCAAATCGGGTCACACACTGCGTTATCGTCGAGCAAGACATGAGGGTAGTACACAAGTGCACGGCACTCGGCGTCACGAGGCGAGCGCGGTCGGCTGTCGCCTATTTGTGCACAGCAACGTGGCGCCTTGACTAGGGTAGACCGGGCGGCGCGGCATCTTCGCCTGCCGCATGCGACCTGGCATCGGCGTAGAATATATTAATCGTTTTGATTACTCTCGATTAGGGGACTTATTGGATATGGAAAACGCCACGAAGACCTTTACCGCGCATGTGCCTGTTGAGCTTGCCGAACAGGTAGATGCGCTGGCTGCGCGCTGGGACCGTCCACGCGGCTGGATCCTGAATCGCGCTCTTGCTGATCTGGTAGAGCAGGAAAACGAGCGTGATCGACTGACGCGGCAAGGCCTGGAAAGCGCGCGCGGGGGCCGCACGGTCGCGCACGAGCGCGTGCGCGCCTGGGTGCACTCCATCGCAGCGGGCAAGTTCTCCGCTCTTCCGCAATCCACGGATCGCGATGCCTAATGCTATTGCGAATCGAATGGGCCGACGAGGCGCTTCAGGACCTGGAGCGTCTCGTCCTGTTCCAGCTCGTCCATAACGGAGAGCGTGCCGCGCAGGGCGTCGCGCAGGGCCTCTACGATTTCGTTGAGCAGTTGCCCTTAGCGCCGCGTGTATGGCGTCAGTTGCGCCAGTTCGACGGCGACGTACGTCGTGCACTCTGGTCCCGCTATGAAGTGCGTTATGAGGTAGACGAAGGCATCGGCGTCGTCCGGGTCGTCCGTCTCTTCGAACAGCGGGAAGACCGCGAAGTTTGATATTACCGTTTCTCATGTGAGCCGGGCGATCTGATGATGCGGGACGGAAGCGCTTCGCGCTCACAGCCGGATAGGCCATGCGAGCGCGGCCAGATTTTACCGCTCCCAACCGCCCGACTTCACTTCAAAAGTGCCGACAGCGCTGCCCTCGTCAATGGGCCCCGGGTTGCCGGCTTTGTGAACTTTGAGCAAGTCGCCATGCGCAGGCTTGCGATGCCCAATCGTGCGCAGGCGTTGAATGACCTGAAGGTGCTGCCGCGCAATGAGCTGGAAGCGCTTGGGCGTGATCGGGTTGGTCAGCACAACATCAGGATCAACGACCCGTATCGAGTGTGTTTGCGCTTCATGCGGGCAACGTATTTGAAGTTGAGATCGTCGACTACCCCAGGAGGTGCTGCCTATGTCGCGCGACGTTTCCTATCCTGAAATTTCTGTCGGAGCAATTCACGCTTCCGATGGATATCGCAGCGTACCGGCTCGCGAAGGAAATCGGCGTTGAGCAAACGCGCATCGGCGAAATCGTTTCAGGCCGTCGCGCCATTACGGTAGATACCGGCCTGCACCTCTCCCCGCTTCTTTGGCACCAGCGATGAAATCTGGACGACACTTCAACTGGGCTTCGATACCGCTCGTATCTAAGATGAGTTGGCTCGTCAACTCGACGCGATTCACCCGTTCGATCCGGCCTGATCCATCTCTGCTTCGCAACAAGCCGCCTGCGCGGACTGCACCGCCGAACGCTAGACGCAAATCCAGCTTTTGGGCTGTTTTTCTAGAAACGCCCGGGTTTTCCTGACACTGTCCAATGTTAGTCTTCGACGCCGATTGATCCGCCTTGATTTTCTGGAACCATCCGGGAAGAGCTTTTCGGGCGTTTCGGGTCAAGATGGACCCGGCGAAAGCACATCTTGACGGGCAAGCCCAGCCGGTGCAAAGACCTTGAGAGCGGAGTGAGGACGCCTCTCGTTGATCGCGGAGGCGACTGTGCTTTTGCCTTGCTATGTGCCGCGCGCGAACAGCGCACGCTTCATCCTGTGCAGGGTGCGGTACGGCGTCACGAAGTGCAGCAGGCTCTTTGCAACGCCTGCCCAGTCGCGCCAGTTCAGCACGTCCAGATAGCGCAACTGCAGGCGCAAGGTCGATACGATCTGCCGGCGCCGCTTTGTCGCGCTGATCCCGCCTTCATTGAGTTCGTAGTACAGACCGAGTTCAGGCAGGTTCGCGCACTCGTAGTGCTCCATGAGGCGCAGGAACAGATCAAGGTCCTCAGCGGCTGGATACTGGACGCGATAGTTGCCTACAGCGAGCACGGCATCAATACGCAGCATCACCGAAGGATGCACGAGCGGCGAGCGCAAGAGGCGCGTACGGCGCAGCGCGCGCGCATCGCTGCTCGGGCGCAGCATGAAGAGCGGCTCGCCCGCACGATTGACCACCTGGGTCCACGTGCCGAGCGCGGCAAGCGCGGGCTCCGCTTCCATACGCAAACGCTGCTTTGCGAGGCGCTGAGGCGCGGCGAGATCGCCTGCATCGATACGCGCCGCATAGCGAAACCCGCGCGCCGCGAGCGCCTCGACACCCGCTTCCAACGCGCGCTCGATACCGCCATTCTTCGCCATCCGCAAGACTTCCACGCACATGCCCGGCACCTCGGGCGCGACGATGGGCGGCGTGCTGCCGTCGTCGACGACGAGCGCATAGATGTTTGCGTCCTCATCGAACGAAGCGAGCGTGCGCGCAACGTCGTCCTGGCCGTTATACGCGGGCATGAGCACGGCGACGTCGGCAAGCGCGCCTTCGCGTGCATCGCGCAGTGGAAGCGCGGCGGAATTCATCATGAAACGAGTTTGAAGCGGATGTAGTAGAGGTTCACGCAGGCCGCCGCGAGATAGCCCGCCGCGAGGCCGCACAGCGCGCCATACGAGCCGAGTCGCGGTATCGCCACGAGATTCACGGCGAACGCCACCGCGAGCGCGAGCAGCCATTTCGCGAGCAGCACAAATTTCGCCTGATATTTGAGCACGACGAGGTTGCCGATGGCTTCGAGTCCCGCCGGCACCGAAAGCCAAACAGCCCAGCGAAAAATGCCGATCGCGCCTTCATAGTCTGGCCCGAACACGCGGCCGATGATGAAGCCCGCGAGCGTATCGAGCACGAGCGCGCCGGCCACCATCAGCACGGCCGTCATCGCGAAGAGACGCACGAGGTTACGGCGCAGCTGCGCGGTCTGCTGCACGCGGTAGACGAAGGCGGGCGCGATGGTCTGCGAGAGCATGAGCGCGAGCGTGATCCAGTTCTCGTTGAGCTGCTGCGCGGCCGAGTAGCGGCCGAGATCGGCGAACGAGATCGTGCGCTCGAGCATCAGGCGGTCGAGCTTCAGAAACAGGTACATGCAGATGAGCCCGAGCCAGAACACCGTGCCTGCGCTCGCGAAATGCCTGAAAAGCGAGCGGTCCACGTGCCAGCCGAGCTTGCCCCCGTGGCGGCGCCGGAAGTAGAGCACGAGCGCCGCACCAATCGCCGCCGATTCGAGCGCCCAGAGCCAGCCGAAGGTGGCGGGCGCGAACGCCGCGCGCGCAAGCAGGTACACGAGCAGCGCCTTGATCACCGCCGTCGTCATGCTCGCGAGCAATTGCGGCTTGCTGTACGTCATGCTCTGCAGCCAGGCGTTGATTACGCCAACAAATGGCTCACGAAACAGCATCGTCACGGCGAGCCCGGCGAGCATCGCGCCGACCATCGGATCGGTCACGCCGAGCACAATGCCGGCCCACGTGAGGAGCAGCGCCGCCGCCGACACGCCGATGCGCAGCGCGAATGCGCTCCCGAGCACAGTGCCGAGCTGCTCCAGCGGCCGGTTGACAATGGTGGGCACGAGAATCTCGGCGCCGCACACCCATGTCACGGGCGCGAGCACGAGCAAAAGCGTGTTGGCGTACTGCCACTTGCCGAAGATGTCAGGGCCGAAATAGCGTGCGAGCACGCCGCTGATGACGATGGCCACCGCGATCTGCGTGACGCGCTCGAGGCCGAGCCACACGATGTTCGCAAACGCACGGGCGACGTCGGGGTTGCCAAAGCGCTTGAGGCTCAGCATCGCGCCTCGCGGTGGCGGGAGACGCTAAAAAAGGGGCAGGCACGCGGCATGCGCGATCTTTCCGCCATTTTTGACGAATATTTTGGCAATAAAAGGAAACGGCGAAGCATTAAAATGGGTGCATACCACTGCCGAAAAACGGCAATTATAGTTTGTAACGGTTCCCACTTTTCGTAACGCGAAAGGCTTTCAACTGCCTGTCCGTGTTACGAATAGACCCGAATCCCATCAGGACGTGAGCCCCAACATGATTTCGAAATCGATTTTCAAGGCATATGACATTCGCGGCGTGATTGGCAAGACGCTCGACACCGACACCGCGCGCGCCATCGGCCGCGCCTTCGGCAGCGAAGTGCGCGCGCAGGGCGGCGACGCCGTGGTGATCGCGCGCGACGGCCGGCTCTCGGGTCCCGATCTCTCGCGAGCGCTGGCTGACGGCCTGTGCGAGGCCGGCGTGGCCGTGGTCGACGTCGGCATGGTGCCCACGCCCGTGGGCTACTTCGCCGCGAGCGTGCCGCTCAAGCTCGCGGGCGGCGAGCGCAACGTGGACTCGTGCATCGTCGTGACGGGCAGCCACAATCCGCCCGACTACAACGGCTTCAAGATGGTCCTGCGCGGCAAGGCCATATACGGCGACCAGATCCTCGCGCTGTATGACCGCATCGTTGCAGACCGTTTCGACGCGGGCGAGGGCAGCTACACGAAGTACGACATCGCCGACACCTATGTCGATCGCATCTTGAGTGACGTGAAGCTCGCGCGCCCCCTGAAGATCGTCGTCGACACCGGCAACGGCGTGGCGGGCGACCTGGCGCCGCGTCTGTTCAAGGCGATGGGCTGCGAGCTGGTCGAGCTCTTCACGGAAGTGGACGGCAATTTCCCGAACCACCATCCGGACCCGGCGCACCCCGAGAATCTGCAGGACGTGATCCGGGCGCTCAAGGAAACGGATGCGGAAATCGGCTTTGCGTTCGACGGCGACGGCGACCGTCTGGGCGTCGTGACCAAGGACGGCCAGATCATCTATCCGGATCGCCAGCTCATGCTTTTTGCCGAGGAAGTGCTCTCGCGCAACCCGGGCAAGCAGATCATCTACGACGTGAAGTGCACGCGCAATCTCGCGAAGTGGGTGAAGGAAAAGGGCGGTGAGCCGCTCATGTGGAAGACGGGCCACTCGCTCGTGAAGGCGAAGCTGCGCGAAACCGGCGCGCCGCTCGCGGGCGAAATGAGCGGCCACGTGTTCTTCAAGGACCGCTGGTACGGCTTCGACGACGGCCTGTACACGGGCGCGCGTCTGCTCGAAATCCTCTCGCGCGTGGCCGATCCGAGCAAGCTGCTCAACGACCTGCCGAATTCGCACGCCACGCCCGAGCTGCAGCTGAAGCTCGAGGAAGGCGAGAACTTCGAGCTGATCGGCAAGCTGCAGAAGAACGCGAAGTTCACGGGCGCGGACGAGGTCATCACCATCGACGGCCTGCGCGTGGAATACCCGGACGGCTTTGGTCTTGCCCGCTCGTCGAACACCACGCCCGTGGTCGTGATGCGTTTCGAGGCCGACAACGATGCCGCGCTCGCGCGCATCCAGGCCGACTTCAAGCGGGTGATTCTCGCCGAGAAGCCGGACGCGAAGCTGCCGTTCTAAGCCTCCAGGGGCCGCTGCGCCCCTTGCTGCTCCTTGCGTTCATATGACGCGCCTAACGGCGCCGCGCCAGTTACAGCGCGGCGCCGTTTGCATTCCTTTCCGCGCATTTCCCCGGTTTTTCTTTGCATTTGCGTGCGGCGCGCTAAAATTGCCCACCTTTTTAATCTGTCCGCACAAAGTACCCTGAGCGTGCAAAAGATCCTCATCGTGCGCGTGTCGTCGCTTGGCGACGTCGTCCACAACATGCCCGCCATCGCCGATATCCGGCGGCGGTACCCCGACGCGCAGATCGACTGGCTCGTCGAAGAAGGCTTCCAGTCGCTCGTCGAGCTCGTGGAGGGCGTGCGCCGCGCGATCCCGTTTTCGCTGCGCCGCTGGCGCAAAGGCCTCTTCTCTGCCGCCAACTGGCGCGAGATCGGCACGTTCCGGCGCGCGCTCGTGGCCGAGAAGTACGACCTCGTGATCGACTGCCAGGGGCTCATCAAGACGGCGTGGGTGGCGAGCTGGGCGCGCGGGCCACTCGTCGGCCTGGGCAACCGCACCGATGGCGCGGGCTACGAATGGCCCGTGCGCTTCTTCTACGACCGCTCGATTCGCATCGAGCCGCGCACCCACGTGGTCGAGCGTACGCGCAAACTGGTCGCCGGCGCGCTCGATCTCGCCCCGCCGTCGCCCACCGACGACATCGAGTTCGGCCTCGACACCTACCGCGCCGCGCAGGCGCTCGCGGGCGTTGGGCTGAACCTGCCAGTCCCCTACGTGGTGTTCGTGCACGCCACGTCGCGCGCCGACAAGCAGTGGCCCGACCAGCACTGGATCGAGCTTGGCCAGGCGCTCGTGAGGCGCGGCGCGTCGCTCGTGCTGCCCTGGGGCAGCGAGGCCGAGCGCGCCACGAGCGAGCGCCTCGCGCGCGAATTCGGCGAAGCGGCGGTCGTGCCTCCGAAGCTCCCGCTGCCGGCGGTGGTGGGCCTGATTGACGGCGCGGCGGCCACGGTGGGCGTGGACACGGGGCTCGTGCACATCGCGGCCGCGCTGAAGCGCCCGACCGTCGAGTTGTACAATTTCGCGACCGCCTGGCGCACGGGCGGCTACTGGTCGCCGAACGTCGTCAATCTGGGCACGGCAGGCCAGCCGCCAACGCTTGCGCAGGTGAAGGGCGCGCTGGCGAGCTTCGGGCTGCTGTAGCGGCGCGGCGCCGCAGCGCAGGCGCCTGACAAACTGAGGGGCTGCGGCGCGTCAAGGCGCACCACTGAGGCTGCGGGTATAAGAATCGGCGCTCGCGAGGGTGCACAAATGTGCACGAGCGAGCGCCAGGGCTTCGCCGGCATGAATCGCGCGAGATGGCAACGAAGCGGGCAACAGCGCACACCACGCTCGCACCGCGCCACACCGGCAGGCAATCAGATCCATCGCTTCCAGGGGCGAACAATGAACGAATCCCAGATCATCGAAATCACGTCCGCAGACTGGCACGGCCAGCAGCTCTCGCAACCGCGCGAGACGCTGCTCGACGCCGTCGAGCAGGGCAAGGTGCTGTATTTTCCGAATCTGGCCTTCGCGATCGAAGGCGGCGAGCGCGCGCTGCTCGACCCCGCGATCGCCGACCCCAAGCGCAAGAACATCAGCCTCGACCCGAACGGCGGCGCGCTGCACGGCGTGCTCGGCGACACTGTCACGCAGACGGCCGTGCGTGCGTTGATCGCGCGCTACCAGACGTGCGCTCGCACGCTGGTGGGCGGCCTCTTTCCCGAATACACCGGCAAGCTGCGCGTGGCGCCTACGAGCCTGCGCCTGCATCAGGTGGAAACGCGTGAGACCTCGTGGCGCAAGGACGATTCGCGCCTGCACGTGGATGCCTTTCCCTCGCGTCCGAACTACGGCGAGCGCATCCTGCGCGTGTTCACCAACGTCAACCCGAACGGCGTGCCGCGCGTGTGGCGCGTGGGCGAGCCGTTCGAGGACATGGCAAAGCGCTTCCTGCCCAACATCAAGCCGCAGTTTCCGGGCTCGGCGTGGCTGCAGAACCTGCTGCACATCACGAAGTCGCAGCGCAGTGAGTACGACCATCTGATGCTCAATCTCCACGACGGCATGAAGGCTGATCTCGATTACCAGAAGGCGTGCCCGCAGGAGACCATCGGTTTTCCGCCGGGCAGCGTCTGGGTGTGCTTCTCCGATCACACTTCGCATGCCGTGATGTCCGGTCAGTTCATGATGGAGCAGACCTTCTTCCTGCCGGTGAAGGAGATGGTGCATCCCGAATGGGCGCCGCTCGGCATTCTCGAACGCCTCAAGGGCAAGGAACTGGTTTGAATCCACGTGCGATGAGCTTGCCGATCCACGCCTCCTGCCGCGCGGCCGCGGCGTTTCGCATGACCGTGGCCGACGCGGAGGCACGATGCTGAGAGCGATCTATCGCGCGGCCTGGTGGCTCATTGCCCCGCTCGCGGTCCTGCGGCTATTCATTCGCTCGCGCCGCGAGCGCGGTTATCGAGAGCATATCGACGAGCGATTCGGCTATGCGGCAGGGCGTTTGCCCGAGGACGATGCGGCGCTCATCTGGGTGCATGCCGTCTCCGTGGGCGAAACCCGCGCGGCTCAGCCGCTCGTCGACGGGCTGCTGGCGGCGCGGCCTGACGCGCGTATTCTGCTCACGCACATGACGCCGGGCGGCCGCGCCACCGGCGAGCAGCTTTTCGGCAACCGCGTGTTGCGCTGCTACCTGCCGTACGACATGCCGCACGCCGTGCGGCGTTTCCTGCACGCATGGCGGCCGTCGCTCGGCCTCGTGATGGAAACCGAGGTCTGGCCCACGCTCATCGACGAGTGCAAGCGTGCCGACGTGCCGCTCGTGCTCACCAACGCGCGCATGTCGGCGCGCTCGTTCAAGCGCGCGGCGAAGTTCGGCGCGGGCGCGCGCGAGGTGTTCGGCGGTTTCACACGTGTGCTCGCGCAAAGTCCCTCCGATGCGGAGCGCCTCACCTCGCTTGGCGCGCGCAACGTGGCGGTGCTTGGCAACCTCAAGTTCGACATGGCGAGCCCGCCGGCGCTGATCGCGCGGGGCCGCGAATGGCGGCGCGCGATCGGCGAGCGGCCGGTGTGGGTGGCGGCGAGCACGCGCGAAGGGGAAGAGGAGCTCGTGCTGCAGGCCTTCGCGGCACTCGATGTGCCCGACGCGCTTCTGATCCTCGTGCCGCGCCATCCGCAGCGCTTCGATGAGGTAGCAGCACTCGTGGAGCGCAGGAACTACAAGCTCGAACGGCGCTCGCGCTGGGCGCCCCCCGCGACTGCGGCCGCTGCGGCGCACGCGGGCGTGCGCGTGTTGCCGCAGGACGTGAGTGTGCTGCTCGGCGATTCGATGGGGGAGATGGGCGCTTACTACGCTGCCGCCGATCTCGCGTTTATCGGCGGCAGTCTCCTGCCGCTCGGCGGGCAAAACCTGATCGAAGCGTGCGCCGTGGGCGTGCCGGTGCTGATCGGGCCGCACGTGTTCAACTTCACGCAGGCCACCGCCGACGCCACGGCCGCGGGCGCGGCCTTGCAGGTTCAGGATCCCGCCGATCTCGCGCGCGCCTTGCACGAACTCTTCAACGACAAGCCGCGCCGGGTCGCGATGGGTGCGGCTGCCGCCGCATTCGCCTCGCGCCACCGCGGCGCAACGGCGCGCACGGTGGATGTTGTAGAGGCGCTCGTCTCGGATGTATGAATTCGCGCGCGGTAGCGCGTAGTTCGCTCAGTTCCACCGCGCTCGCCGCACCTCAACGGCAGGTTGTGCGTACACCGCTTGCCGACCTGAACGAGCTTTGATTGCGCCAAGCTCGAACAGAGCATGGCAATCGGTCTGCTCGCGCGGTTCACCCAGGCAGAATATCTTTCATGACATTCACCACATCATTTGGCTCAATGCTCGTCACATCACTGGCCCCCGTCAGTGGAGCACATTTAAAAAAATCGTTCTCGACGTAGCGGGTTCTCGGGTCAATGTCATTGCTAAACAAAGCGATGGTCGGCACGCCGGCCGCGTGCGCAATATGCAGAAGCCCGCCGTCCGCCCCTACAAATAGCCTGCTCTGGCTTATCAGGGAAAAGCATTCATGGATCTTCAACTTGCCAACCAATGAGGTGAGCTTCAGATTCGTGAATTGCATGCCGATCAGATCGTTTGCTTCCGCGAGTCCATTATCCGATCCGACCAGGACGAACTCATAACGCGACAACCCCGCATCATCGTCGAGCCGAGCTAGAACCTCTGCCCACTTACCGTAGATACGGGGGGATTCCCTGCCGCCCACCGAAATGGCGACTCTCCCGGCGCAACCCTCCGATGGAAAATCATCGCACCTGGGAGCGTCGAGGACGAGTCGGGCACTTTTATACAGGTCCATCTCGGCGATCCCGCATTTCAGAATCTTGTTGAACGCGTAGTAGCTGAACTGTATGTGATTGAAATTGCGCCCTGCATACCATCCGATCAGGCTGGTAAATCTGGATTGGCTCGCATGCCTGATTTTTTCTTTTATTACGCGAATTCCAAGCTTGTTCAGTATGATGAAATCGTATTCGCTGAAATTGACTTGACGATAATCCGTGTAGATTTTCGATATGTACCGGTCATGCCGAAAGAGCTCGGCCAGTGACGGATCGAGCACAACATCCAGCTTGTACGGGGTGCTGCCAATTAATGCCCGCCCGGAAAGATCCATCAACGCGTCGCCGATGTTGTTGACGCCGCTGTACGCCAATAAAATCCGGGCGCCATCATGCAAGTCCGCGGCTTCCGTATACAGGCCGAGCTGCCGGTTAAATGAAAGTATCGACCATTTATGCAACTGCTTTTTCAGAAGCGAAATCTTCTTATAAAAAGAGAGATTCTCGACCTCATCCTGAATGATTCCCGGATGAGGAACGCGAAGGCTTCTATCTATAAAACCATGGACCGGTTCGACTTTCCTTTTTTCACTCTGCATGAGCCTGCCCGCAACGTCCTTATCCTATGACCGAAAGCCTATTATGCCACCGTGTGTCTGATGTACTCGCGCTCCGGCGACGCCTTGGAATCGCTAGCGCAAGTCGCCCACGAAACGTGAACAGATAACTGCAGCAGCGAGGGACGCCTAAGGTAACCGGCGGCGAAGCCGTCCGGGTTGAACGGAATGTTAGGCCGCCCATCGACAGCATGCGCGACTACCAGAGAAGCGGCGCCAGCCGGTAACGTACCCGGCTTCGATAGTCGCAGTAGCCCGCGAGGTTGGCCGCCAGGTAGACCTCCTCGCGCGTCAGCCGCCACACGATGACCGGGACGATCAAGGCAGCCGGGATAAGCGCCCACCACGAGCCCAGCGCAAGGGGTATTCCGGCGATCATGATCAGCGCGCCGGCGTACATGGGGTGGCGCACGATGGCATAGGGACCGGTGTCGATGACGTGCTGGCCCTCGGCGATCTCGATCGTGCTGGCGGTGAAAGTGTTCTCGCGGAAGGTAAGGAAAACAATCAGGAAGCCGATGGCGATCATAGAGTCGCCAGCGAGCGAAACGGCGGTGGGCACCTGGGACCAGCCGAGGCGTCTGTCGAACCCCGACGCGGCGAAGATGGCCAGAAAGACAAATCCCGCCAGCCCCTGGACGACGTTCTGCATCGGATCGGGCTCCGAGCCAGGTACCGCCTTCACTCGCCTCTCCAGCAGCGCCCTGTCGCGGAACCAGAGCCAGACGGTGATGGCCCCGGCGCATACAAAGAACACCGCCAGCATCGCCCACGCGCGCCCATCGTACAGCGTCCCCGCCGAACCGAAGAGCACGCCGGCGATGACCACGAACAGGAAGATGAAGCCCCTAAAAGCGCGCATTAGCAGCATAAGCAAAGCCCATAAGTGGCCGAATGCAGCACAAGAGTATAAACGCGGCGCAAATGAAGAACCGGCTGTCTCGAAGGATTTCCGTTTGCTGGCGCATGAGTATGTTCATTTATTCGAGCCGCCGACCTTCTCTCAATAAATGAGTACCATATCATTGCGCACGTGCGGACGATCCGTTTGGATGCGGTGGCCTTGGCGCATGCGGGTGTGTGGTTGTTCCCTCAGGACGTAAGCGTCCTGCGCGGCGACTCGATGGGTGAGATGGGCGCTTACTCCGCCATCGCTGACCTCGCATTCATTGGTGGCAGTCTGTTGCGACTCGGTGGGGAGAAACGGGTCGAAGCGTGCGCAGTAGGCGTGCAGGTATTGATCGGGCCGCACGTGTTCAACTTCACGCAGGCCACCGCCGACGCCACGGCCGCGGGGGCGGCCCTGCAGGTTAAGATCCCGCTGATCTCGCGCGCGCCTTGCACGAACTCTCTTCAACGACAAGCCGCGCCGGGTCGCGATGGGCGCGGCTGCCGCCGCATTCGCCTCGCGCCACCGCGGCGCAACGGCGCGCACAGTGGACGTTGTGGAGGCGCTCGTCTCGGATGTATGAATTCGCGCGCGGTAGCGCGTGCGCCAGTCGCACAACGACAACATGGACACGGTTGGACAAGCGCCAATGACGAAGACGATCTCGCGAATCCTCATCGCGCATCCCCGCTTTCCGCCCTTGGCTGACGACTACGCCGATGCTTTCGAGAAGGCTGGCGTGAAGGCGAAGACCTTCATCATCGAGGATCAGATCCACTGGGTCTCACGCTACATTTTTTGCAGAATCAACAAGCTCGCCCGTACGCTTCGCCTCGTCCCGAGAGGCACGGACTTGTTCCGCAAGCACCACCAGAGTGAGGCCAACCATCTGGCGACACGGCTCAGTGAAGAAGTGGCTGCCTATCAGCCCGATGTCGTACTGTGCATTCATGGCAAAAGAGCCGAAATCTTCCGGTTGCGGGAATCAAGAGTCACGAAGGCAGGCAGGTGGGTCGAGAAAAACGACAACTGGTCCGAACTGGAAGCGGCCACGCGCGACTTTGACGTCTACTTCGCATTCGCACCCGCTGTCGTCGCCGCGATTCAGTCGCATGGTCGTGAGGCTCGCTACCTGCCGCACGGTGCCAATGTTCGTCAGCATTATCCGATTGCTGGCACTGCCAAAGAAATCGATCTGGTATTTCTCGGCGCCTGGAGTCCGTGGCGTGACCAGGTCATTGCTAGCGCGTTCCAGGTGACGCAGGACATCGCGCTATATGGGCATTCGTGGATCAAGAAAAGCCGGCTGCCACGCGATATGCTGCGCCGTATCCACAAAGGAGACGTCATCCTCGGTGCGCCTCTGAATGCGCTTCACAACAAGGCACGCGTGGCCCTCAATGCGGACCGGACGGTCAGGCTCGGCCTGAACATGAGGTATTTCGAAGTGCTTGCCAGCGGGTCATGCCTGTTGACGGATAAAGCCGAGGATCTTCACGACTATTTCACCGACAACGAGCATTTGTGCGTCTATCAGGATCTCGAGGACAAGCAGCGAAAGCTGCGATGGCCCTCGACAACGAGGACGAGCGTCTGCGAATCAGCGCGAATGGTTTGCGCGAAGTTTCACAGCACCATACTTGCGACCACCGGGTCCAGTCGCTGATGGCGATGATTGGATCGCCGCAATGACGCGGCCAGTGATAAGCCGCCTTCGAACGTTGCAGGTGGAACGTCGTTGTGCTGCTCGTGTTGTAGTCAGCACCGCCTCTCCTCCTGCTGGAGGAGAGGCGCGGTTACTCACGCTGGCGACGATTTCGCTTTCATCGGCGGCAGTTTCTTGTCGCTCGGCGGGCACAACCTGATCGAAGCATGCGCCGTAGGCCTGCCGGTGCTGATCGGGCCGCACGAGTTCAACTTCAGCACCTTCGACGCCACGGCCGCGGGCGCCGCCCCGCAGCTTCAGGTCCCCGCCGATCTCGCGCGCGGCTTGCGCGAACTCTTCAACGACAAGCCGCGCCGGGCCGCCATGGGCGCGGCTGCGGCGGCATTCGCCTCGCGTCACCGCGGCGCGTACGGTGGACGTTGTACAGGCGCTCGTTCCAGATGTATGACTTTGCGTGCGGTAGCGCGTAGTCCGCTCAATTCCACTGCGCTCGCCGTATCTCAATGGCAGAGTTGAACGTTCACCGATCGCCGCGATGGGTCGAACTCCGTCAAGTGTGGCCAGCGTTCAGCATGATCGCCTCGGACGCTCCACTTAAAAATCTCGCGACCCTGTCCGAACAAGCGGCGCCACCTCTACTCTACCTGTTACGATAGGTCCGTCCCTTTATGGAGAAGCGGTCGATGACGAACACAGAATTGCTTCGTGACTTCTACGCCCGATACATAACAGCCAAGGGCGAGTGCAAAGACCCGAGAATCCAGCAGGCATTTGCGACGGTCGAAAGGGAGAAGTATCTCGGTCCCGGTCCATGGAATGCATACACGCAGGCAGGATACGTCTCGACCGGCACGTCCGACGCTGCAGTTCTCTATCAGGACATCCTAATCGGGCTCAAGACCGATCAAGGTATCAACAATGGTGAGCCGAGCCTCCATGCACGTTGTCTGGATGCTGCAGCCATCTCGCGAGGCGAAACCATCACACACATCGGTTCAGGAACTGGCTATTACACAGCACTTCTCGCGCACCTCACCGGTGGCGCAGGTCAGGTGGTTGCGTATGAGATAGACCCGGATCTGAGCGCGCATGCGACGTCGAACCTTGCTCACCTGGAACACGTCCGGGTGGTCGAAGAAAGTGGAACTAGCGCTGAGCTGCCGCGATCGGATTTGATTTACGTGAGCGCAGGGGCGACGCACCCATTGAATAGCTGGCTCGAAGCACTCAATGATAGAGGCCGTCTGATTTTCCCATTGACGCCGCCAAACCGGGGCCTAGGCGGCATGCTGCTTGTGACACGTGTCGCCGCCAACTCATACGCGGCGAAGTTCATCTCCCCGGCGAAGTTCATCGAGTGCATCGGCGCTCGCGATGATGCGACCGGGGAATCATTAATCAGTGCGTTCGCATCAAATACAACTGCCGCAGTCAGGTCGCTAAGACGTAAAACGCCTGCGGACCAGTCTGCGTGGTTCGTGGGGGCCGACTGGTGGCTATCGACCTCCGGGCCGGACGATTTCGCTGCTTGATATGAGATCGAATTCTCACTTTTTTCGCATGCGACAGGCGCGAGCAGGGTGCGTGACGGCTTTCGGTACGAGCGAATGTCGCTTCCGGGTCGTCGATCGCGTCGGGCAACAAGGCGGCCGGTTTGAGTCATTCGACACATCAGCGCCAAGATTGTCGACAACCAAACGCAGATACCACAACTCCACGCAAAACGCTGAGAGACCGATGCGCCCGAGTAGCCATCTCGGGGGAAATTTCCACTCGCTGCCGATGTGCCCAAAGATACGCGACGTTGGACTTGCGACATTAGGTTGACGCGGTGGACAACTCCTGGGCGCCGACGGCAGGAACGATGCTATTCTGATTTTTTGGAAGCTCCAAGAATAGCAATCTCTGAAAGCCGATTGAGAGGGAGAAGCGATGAGCAATCATTCGGTGTCGCTCGACGTTGTGGCTTTGCGCCCCTTTGTGCCAGCAAAAGATTTTGATATCAGCGCGAGCTTCTATAGGGACCTGGGCTTTGCCTCGTTCCAGCTTGGTGAGGGGCTCGCCTCCATGCACCTCGGCCCGTTCGCCTTCCTGCTGCAAAAATTTGACGTTGAAGGTTTCGCTAGCAATTTTATGATGCATTTGCTGGTGAATGACGTCGACGCGTGGTGGTCGCGAATCGATGCCCTTGACCTCGCCGGGCGTTATGGCGTCGAAGCCCCGCGCGCCCCGAAACTCGAACCATGGGGCCTGATGGTCACTTATGTCTTCGACCCTTCTGGCGTGCTGTGGCACATTGCACAGATGACAGAAGATCCCGACTCAGACTCGGCGGTGTAATTCTGAGGTCCAGAGGGGGTCTTTAGCTGCCTCCGACAGCAATGCCTTGCATGTATGGACTAAATTCGCATTGACCACCTGACTTACGGAGAGGGAACGCCGTGAACAATCTCGATGCTCGGGCTGTATTCTTTGTGAAGGACGCCGAGCGCTCACTTCAGCATTACACGAAGACGCTAGGTTTCTCGTTGGATTGGACGCACGAGGAAGAAGGTCGTGCATTCGTGTGCCAGGTTAGCCTGCACGGTTTCCAGCTTATCTTGAATCAGACGGAGTCCTGGACTGAGCATCGGGTCGGTCACGGCCGCGTTTTCATTGCGATCTACGACGATCAGGTCGATGAGTTTCGCAGCCACATCAGGAGATTGGGTATCAAGACAAGCACCATATACTGGGGTGCTCCAACGCTGGTGATCCGGGACTCGGATGAGAACGAGCTGTTTATCTGGCTGCCTGAACGCGAACACGCCAGTCTGGAAACGTTCGCTGCCGAGGCCAAGGCGCCGTGATCGCCGAGCTATTCGATCGCCGTGCCGCGAACGCGGCGCTGCTGCACATGGCTTGGAATCACTAGGGCGGAAAGTAAGTCCTCGTCAACACGGTATCGGCGCAGCGCTTACTCCGCAATCAAGCCTGAGCCAGAAGTGAATGACCGTTTTAGGCCAGATCGAAAGACCGCTCCGGGTCGATACCGGAAGTTCGTAGGTGGTGGCGACGTGCTTGCCATAGGCGTATCCGAGTGCCACTCCGCCACCGGGCCGGGTGCCCGGCGCGGGGTGACAGATTTATTGTCGCAACGGTTGACAGTTTTATTTTGTTCTACGGCACAAGACGCGCAATCTTCTCCGTGATTACCACCGCCTGTTCCTGCGCTATTCGGTGTCTGTTCCTCGTGCTTCATCGCCGCCTTCGCGAGCGTTGCGACGAGTGCGAGCGGACAGCTATTGCGTCCGCTCGACGATACGCCGCCAAAGCGAAAATTTCCATTTTACGGGTTTGACATCATCAAAATTTGTTTGACGGAACTTTTTTAATCAATTACTTTGATCCTGCGAATACACAGGTGGGCTAATCCATGCTCCGTGATTTCAATGGCGAATGAGGTGGCCTATATATTAAGCCGCCCATCAGGGGATTCGTATATTCTAATTTTATGCAAAACAAATATCCTCAAAAGGAGTGATATCGGAATATAAGCTCGCCCTCCGTTTTTCTCGATGATTATCTTATAAACGTAATTCAAGGAAAGGAAAATGCAATGAGCGTCGAATTTTATTCCACGGACACCGACCAGGGCACCATCTCCGTCATCCGCAAAGAGGGCCATGCGTACGAGGTCGTCAAGCAAATCCGCATCGGAAACGCGCCGCGAGGGTCCGTGAAGTTTACGCAAAACGGGCGAGGTTTCGTTTCAAATACGAGCGGCAATACTATTTCCGAGCTCGACGCTTTCGAGCATAAAGAGGTCGGCCGGATTACAGTGGGTTTTGGTCCGCGCGGTATCGGCATCGTGCCGGGCGACCGCTATGCACTGGTATCCAATTCCGGTTCCGATACCGTATCCGTAGTCGATCTGCAAGCCCGAAAGGAATTGACGCAAATCGCGGTTGGCGCCGATCCGCGACATATGGCGATTACAAAAGACGGCAAAGCGGCTTACGTCAGTATTTGGGGCGGTGGGCACATTGCGAAGCTCGATATTTCCGGTCTTTCTCATGGCGAAGTGGACGGTATCCGCCAGATCGCGACGATCGTCCTGGGCGAGAATTCGAACCCGTACAGCCTCAACATCGAACCGGGTGGCCGGTATGCATTCGTCGCCTGCAATGCTGCCGACCACATTCCGGTGATCGACCTCGCGTCCGACGAGGTGAGCCATCGCATTCCAGTCGATTGCGACGAAGGCGCATGCGGCGCACGCGCCGTCGCGTTCTCCGCCGACGGCAAGGTCGCGTTCGCGACGCTGGAGCGCACCAACGCCGTCGCCGCCATCGCGATCGACAGCATGTCGGTGATTCGCTATATCCAAGTCGGACCTGCGCCGCGAGGCATCATTCAGGACGCGGACGTGCTGGTGATCTCCAATTTCTCCCGCAGTCCCGGAGGCGCGCCGATGCCTTCGTTGAAATTGATCCCGCACTCGGTCACGTTCGTCGATGTGAACGGCGTCGATCTGAAGGCGCCGCTGCCGGTAGAGTGTTATAACCAGGTCCGTGTCGGACACGGCCCGTGCAGCGTGTCGATGTTCGATCCGTCGAAGGCGACCGGGCGTTCGGCCACCACCACGCTCTACACGGCAGCCGTGTAAGCCATATAGAGCGTTGGGCTGAAAGCAGGGCGGATCGGCTGAAGATCCGCCTCTTTCGCGCGTCTTTTTTATTGTTCAATAACGCATGTCATCCCAGTGCCGACTACCCTCACACTCGACGTTGCGCGGACTATCGCGGTTGCAAGCCAAGGATTCGAGCACCAGAGCCAATCGTTGGAACAGGTATTCAATCATGTGAAGTGCGTTCAGCTCGACCCGTTGAAAGCGATCCGCGAATCGCACGAACTGGTCTGCCTGTCGCGCGGCGTGCCACTCGAACGAGCGAAGTCGCTGCTGACGGCGGATAGCCCGTTCCAAATCTTTACCTATCCGGGCCATGCGATGGCTATCCTGCCGCTGGATATGTGGCCCTGGTTCGCATTCATGCGCCGGCATCTGCTGGCCAAAGGCTGGCGCGGTCCGGCGGTCGACGCCGATACCGTCTGTTCGTTGCGAGCGTTGCTGCGCGAGCGGGACGTGATTACCGTGAAAGACCTGCCCAAGGGGACTGGGACGGGCTGGAACCGCTCGTCGCAATGGCGCATCGCCGCCGAATGGCTGTTGTGGACCGGCGAAGCCGTGTCGACCACACGCAACGGCACGCATCGCGAATACGCTTTGACGGGCAAGGCGATTCCCGAGGCGTTGCTTAGGCTCGAGCCGTCGGACAACGATTGCATTGACCATCTCGTCGGTGAAGTCGTCGAGGCGCTAGGCGTGGCGACCTCCGACGACATTGCCGATTACTTCCGGCTTCGGCGGGACAGGGTCGAGCGCGCGCTTCAAGCCATCGACTGTCCCAAAGGGACGGTCGATGGGTGGATCGAACCCGTATGGCTATCGCGGCGCGCGGAGTCGCTGGCGAGGACGAAACTCGACTGCGTGACGCCGCTTTCTCCGTTCGATTCGCTCGTCTGGTATCGGCCAAGACTGCAGCGGCTGTTCGGCAAAGCGTACACGCTTGAAGCCTACAAGCGGGCTGATGAGCGCGCCTTCGGCCACTACTTCATGCCGATCCTGGCCGGCGCGGAGATCGTCGGCCGGGTCGCGCCGCGCCGGAATAAACATCAGGTTTCGATAGAAGCGTACGAATTCGATGCGTGCCTCGACCTGGCCGTCACCGAAAGAGCGCTGCATCTATTGCAGGCGTGGAGCGAAGCCGCCGTGTTCGAATCCCCAACGCAACATCTTCTGATTGCCGAATGACGCATGGCTAACTCCTCGGTTTCCTATCGGGCGCTGCTGGCGAAGCGCGGATTTGTCGGCTTGCTGCTGGCGGTTTGCGTCAGCCGCTTGTCGTCGGGGTTGTTGCCGTTCGGGCTGACGGCGTTGTTCGTGCAGGGGGACCGATATCTTTCGGCGGGCATCGTTTCCGTGTGCTTCATGTTCGCAACGTCGGCAACGGCGCCGTGGCGCGGCCGTTATATCGATCGTCATAGCGCGCGGCGCGCACTGCCGAGGTTCGCGCTCATCTCGATCGCCTGTGTGGCCGGCGGCTTCGCAGTGCTCCATCTGTCGCATGCGAAGCTGATCGGCGCCGCGCTCGTGACAGTCGGCGCTGCATTGACGCCGCTCAATAGTGTGGTGCTACGTTCCATCTGGTCCAGAATCGCATCCGACGAAGGCGAGCGTCAGGCGCTGCATGCCATGGACTCGCTGCTGGAGGAAGGGATTTACGTGCTGACGCCGTTGCTGGTGTCGGCCATCTGGGCGCTGGTCGGTCCCGACTGGGCGATTCTGCTGGCTGGTATCTCGATAGGCGGCGGCACGTTCCTGTTGTTCAGATTCGCGCGATATGCCGGTGCAACGGTCGGCGCCGTGCTCGACGAGACGCATGATGTACCGGCCGGCAGCGCGGATTCGAAACGCAGAACGCGCCGGCTACTCGTTTTCACGCAGCCCGGTTTAGCGCTGGCCGTGCCGATGTTCGGCTTCTCGCTGACGATGGGTGTCGGCTCGATCGCCTATGCCGCGTGGTCGAGCGCGCATTACACGGCGTCGCTGACGGGCGTGTTCGCGTCGCTAGGGTCGGCGGGCGGACTCGTGGGAGGCCTCGTCTACGGCAAGCTCAGAATGTCGAACCCGATGGCGTCGAAGCTGTATTTAGCGATGCCGGCGTTCGTCGGGCTCTGCACGTTGCCGATGCTGTGGACGACGTCGGCCGCCGTGGCCTGCTGCGTCGCGTTCGTCGCGGGACTGGTGATGACGCCGATGTTCATCGCGGCGTTCGTTCGCGTGCCGCTCACGTTCGACAAGGCGTACTTCAACGAGGCCAATGCGTCGATCGGCGCGACCTATAACGTCGGCTCCGGTCTTGGATCGCTGCTTGCCGGCGCGCTGGTGCAGCGTGGGTTGCTTCACGCCGCATTCGGTTGCTCGGTGCTGGTGCCGGTCGTGGCGGCGTCGGTTGCGTTTCTGTTGTCGAGGCGTTTCGACGGGCGTCCCGCAGCGATGGGCGCGCCGGAATCGTCGCATTGACGCGGAGCCGTGGGCACGGCCTTTGTGCCGGCGTGATTCTGTGCACAATTCGCGTCCCACAAGCTACTGAATTTGAATGTGATTTCTGGATTGCGGCGCGTCGGACCTCGGCGGCGACACTTTTACGGCCCACGCGGGCGGACCGGCTGGGCGACGGCTAAGGGACCGGTCGGATCACCGAGGTCCCCCGCGCTCTCGTGGTGACACATTTATTGTCGCAAAGGTGACACTTTTAATGCGTTCTACGCCATACGAAGCCGTTGCCCGCGTATCTGTTCGATAACGACGAATGCGACGTGAGGCTCGTGAAGTCGGTGCAGGACGGGTCGCTTTACGAGTGGGGCGCTTGCCGATGAGGCGTTCTACGCAGTCTTCAGCAACCCTTGCTTTTCAATGAACGCGATCACCTCACCGAGCCCCTCGAGCGCCTTCAAATTGCACATCACGAAGGGCCGTTCGCCGCGCATCTTTTTCGCGTCCGAGGCCATGATGTCGAGGTTCGCGCCCACCAGCGGCGCGAGGTCGGTCTTGTTGATGACGAGCAGGTCCGACTTCGTAATGCCCGGGCCGCCCTTGCGCGGAATCTTTTCGCCGCCCGCCACATCGATCACATAGATCGTGAGGTCCGAAAGCTCGGGGCTGAAAGTGGCTGCGAGATTGTCGCCGCCCGATTCGATGAAGACGATGTCCGCATCGGGAAAGCGCGTGAGCATCTGATCGACGGCTTCGAGGTTGATCGATGCGTCCTCGCGGATTGCCGTGTGCGGGCAGCCGCCCGTTTCCACGCCCATGATGCGCTCGGCGGGCAGGGCGCCCGCGACGGTCAGGAGGCGCTGGTCTTCCTTCGTGTAGATGTCGTTGGTGATGGCGACGAGGTCGTAGCGCTCGCGCATCGCCTTGCAGAGCATTTCGAGCAAGGTCGTCTTGCCGGAGCCGACCGGTCCGCCCACGCCGACGCGCAGCGGCGGCAGCTTCTTGGTTCGTTTGCTGGGTGCGTGCGAATTCATGGTTCGTGTGTGTGTTTCAGGAGCGGAAAAGCCGCGAATACTGCGATTCGTGGCGTGCAGAAAGAACGCCAAGCTGTGGCGCAAAGGTGTTGAGCGCCTCGGGGGGCGTCGCGAGCGCGCGCGCCACGGCTTTTTCGATGGCGGCCCGCAGCGCAACGATGATGCGCTGCCCCGCGAGCTGGCCGAGCGGCACCGCCTTGAGTGCGGCGGCGGTCTGATTCTCGATCCAGCTGAATGCATAGGCGGCGAGCGCGGCGTCTGGCGCGGCCGCGTGGGCCCACGCGGCGAATGCGAAGGCCGTGGGCTGCGCAATGGGTGTCATGCGCTCGAGCGTGGCGCGCCGCTCGGCATCGCCCCATTCGAGCTGCGCGCAGAGCTGGCGCAGCGACCAGCCCATTTGCGCGGTCTCGCGCCGCAATTCCGCCGATTCGCGGCTCGCGACGAATTCCTCGTTCGCAACGATCAACGCGTGCTCGTCGTGCATGCGCCAGCGTTCCATCTGATGCGCCACAAAAGGTAGCTCGCCGCAGGCGAGCACGTTCGCGAGGCCGCCGGCTATCCAGTGCGAGGCGTCGTCGGCGTTCGTCACGAGCTGCGCATCGATTGCGGCTTCGAGTCCCTGCGAGTAGCTGAACGCGCCGATGGGCAGCGCTGGCGAGGCGAGATGCAGCAGGGCGGTGAGCTCAGCGATGTTCATGGCTGTGGTCGTGCGCGTGGCCGTCGCAGTGACCGTGATCGTGTCCGCAATCGTGGTCACGCGCGTGATCGTCCCCGTGGGCGTGATTGTGCGAATGACCGTGTGTATCGTCGTGCGAGTGCGCATGCCCATGGTGTTCGTCGTACACGCGCTGCGCGAGCGCGTAGTCGTCGGCGAAAGTTTCGTCGTGGCCGTGGCGGTGGCCGCCGCCGTATGCGCCCGATTCCGGCTGGAACGGTAGCTCCACGCGCTGCACCTGCGCGCCCAGGCGCTTGAGCATGTCTTCGAGCACGGGGTCCGCTTCGAGCGTGAGTTCGTCCGCCCCCACTTCCACCGGCGTATGGCGATTGCCCAGGTGATACGCGGCGCGCGTGAGCGTGAGGCGGTCGGGCGCGCGTACACGCAACACGCTCTCGGCCGCCGCGATCACGCGCACGAGGCCGCCGTCGTCGGCCACGAGCAGGTCGCCATCGCGCAGCACCGTGCCGCGAGGCAGCACGACGCCCACTTCCTCGCCCGTGTCGAGCGTGGCCGCGAGGCGGCTCTTGCAACGCGCGTCGTAGGGCAGCGTGAGCGTGGGCGCCCGCTTCACAAGAACGGGCGCGAGCTTCGCATTGAGTCGTTTGTCGATCGTGCGCATGGCTAAACTTTAGAACAGGAAGTAACGCTGTGCCATCGGCAGCACCGTGGCGGGCTCGCAGGTGAGCAACTGGCCGTCGGCGACGACCTGGTACGTTTCGGGATCGACGCTGATCGTCGGCTGCCAGGCATTGTGAATCATGTCGGCCTTCGTCACGCTGCGGCAGTTGCGTACCGCGACCACGCGCTTTTGCAGGCCGTAGCGCTCGGGCATGCGCTTGTCGAGCGAGAGCTGCGAGACGAAGGTGAGCGACGTTTGTGCAAGCGCCCGCCCGCGCGTGGCAAACATCTCACGGTAATGCACGGGCTGGGGCGTCGGAATCGAGGCGTTCGGGTCGCCCATCTGTGCGAGCGCGATCATGCCGCCCTTGAGAATCAGCGAAGGCTTGATGCCGAAGAACGCCGGTTCCCAGAACACGAGGTCGGCCCATTTGCCCGGTTCGAGCGATCCCACTTCGTGCGCGATGCCATGCGTGAGCGCGGGATTGATCGTGTATTTCGCCACATAGCGCTTCACGCGGAAGTTGTCGTGGCGCGCACTGTCTCCGGGCAGGGCGCCGCGCTGGACCTTCATCTTGTGCGCGGTCTGCCACGTGCGGATGATCACTTCGCCCACGCGGCCCATCGCCTGGGAATCCGAGGAAAGCATCGATAGTGCGCCGAGATCATGGAGGATGTCCTCGGCGGCGATGGTCTCGCGGCGGATGCGCGACTCGGCAAACGCAATATCCTCGGCAATCGACGGGTCGAGGTGATGGCACACCATCAGCATGTCGAGATGCTCGTCGAGCGTGTTGATCGTGTACGGGCGCGTGGGGTTCGTCGAAGAGGGCAGCACGTTTGCTTCGCCGCACACCTTGATGATGTCGGGCGCGTGGCCGCCGCCCGCGCCTTCGGTGTGGTACGTGTGGATCGTGCGGCCCTTGAAGGCGGCTACCGTCGCTTCCACGAAGCCCGACTCGTTGAGCGTGTCGGTGTGAATGGCCACCTGCGTGTCCGTTGCCTCCGCCACGCTCAGGCAATTATCAATGGCGGCGGGCGTCGAGCCCCAGTCCTCGTGCAGCTTCAGGCCGATCGCGCCCGCGGCGATCTGTTCTTCGGCGGGTTTCGGCAAACTCACGTTGCCCTTGCCGAGAAAGCCGAGATTGATCGGCCAGCCGTCCGCGGCCTGCAGCATGCGCTCCATATGCCACGGGCCCGGCGTGCAGGTGGTGGCGTTGGTGCCCGTGGCGGGGCCGGTGCCCCCGCCCAGCATGGTCGTCACGCCCGAGGCGAGCGCTTCGTCGATCTGCTGCGGGCTGATGAAGTGGATATGCGTGTCGATGCCGCCCGCCGTGACGATCTGGCCTTCGCCCGCGATCACTTCTGTTGCGGCGCCGATGGGAATCGTCACGCCCGGCTGCACGTCGGGGTTGCCCGCCTTGCCGATCTTCCAGATGCGGCCGTCCTTGATGCCGATGTCGGCCTTCACGATGCCCCAGTGATCGACGATCACGGCGTTCGTGACCACAGTGTCCGCGACTTGCGCGTGCACCTGCTGCGACTGGCCCATGCCGTCGCGGATCACCTTGCCGCCGCCGAACTTCACTTCGTCGCCGTAGACGGTGTAGTCGCGCTCGATCTCGATGATGAGTTCGGTATCGGCAAGACGCACGCGGTCGCCGGTGGTGGGGCCGAACATCTCCGCATACGCGCGGCGGCCGATCTTCAATGTCATGTCGGATTCCTGATGAATTCGCCTGAATTCGCCGGCCGCGCTCAGAGCGGGCCCATTACCTGGCCGTTGAAGCCGTACACGGCGCGCTCGCCCGCGAGCGCCACGAGTTCCACGGTGCGCTCCTGCCCCGGCTCGAAGCGCACGGCCGTGCCCGCCGCAATGTTCAGGCGAAAGCCGCGCGCGGCTTCGCGGTCGAACGAGAGGGCGGAGTTGACCTCGTAGAAGTGGAAGTGCGAGCCGATCTGCACGGGGCGGTCGCCTGTGTTCGCCACCTTTACGGTGACGGTCTCGCGGCCCGCGTTGAGTTCGATTTCGCCGTCGTCGATCAGCATTTCGCCGGGGATCATGGCTGGCTCCTCCCGGCTCAGGGGATCGGATGGTGGACGGTGACGAGCTTGGTGCCGTCGGGGAAGGTCGCTTCAACCTGAATGTCGGGGATCATCTCGGGCACGCCTTCCATCACGTCCTCGCGTGTGAGGAGCGTGGTGCCGTAGTGCATGACCTCGGCGACGGTCTTGCCGTCGCGGGCCGCTTCCATGAGCGCTGCGCTGATGAAGGCGACCGCCTCCGGGTAGTTGAGCTTGAGGCCGCGCTCGCGCCGTCTTTCGGCGAGCAGCGCGGCGGTGAAGATCAGGAGCTTGTCTTTCTCGCGTGGCGTGAGCTTCATCGCGTCATCGTAGTGGGTCGGTTGGGGCAAGTCTGCCGACCCAGCTTACGGGAGCGAGGTTACGCGCAGCTTGCGACCTCGCGCGCGGCGCGCACGAATCGATGCAAGCTCTCAGCAAGGTGTGTGCCAATGAAGGGGACAGCGCGAATGCACCAATCACGAGGTACGTATGCACCGCGATGGAGATGCTGCGCTGCGTTATCGTGCGAGGAGGCGCCGATGCGCACCGTAGAGGTGCGTGTGACGTGCGCTCAAGTCGTCCACAAGCGCAGCGGCGCGGCCTTCACGCCATGCACGAACGGCCGCAGCGCCGTCCAGCACTGCGTGAGCGTGTTTTGCAGCGCTTCCATCGAACGCCCGACCACGCGCACGAGCACCACGCCCGGCGCGATGCAGGTCGCGCCCGAGCGCAGCGTGTCGTCGAAAGGCAGGATGGCGGCGAGGTCTTGCGCGAGCGCCTCGTTGCACGCGGGGCCGATCGCCCACAGCACGCCAAAAGCGGGGTAGCCAGCGAGCCCTTGCGGCGCGTCGCGCAGCGGGTCGTTGGCGTCGATGAGGGCGCGCTCGAGCCAGAGCAGTTGATCGTCGGCTTCGCCTTCGGGCGCCGCGCGCGTTACGCGCATGAGCGCTCGCACCATGCCCGCCGACCAGCGCTCGCCCGCGGCCTGGCGGCCCAGTTGCGTGGCGTCCCAGCCGATGGCCGTGGCCCCCGCGCCGAGCGTGAGCGCGAATTCGAGTTCGGCGTGGGCGTGGTCGAACACGAGGTTGTTCTGCGGCAGCCAGTCGAGCTTCGCGCCTGCGCCCACGCGCACGTTGATGCGCTGGCGCGCCACGCGGCCGTTCGACTTGTACCACTTGGTCGCGCCCGGCGTCGTGAGCACGGCGTGAGCACCATCGCCCACGTTCACGTCGATGTCGAGCCGGTCGCCGCCCGCGATGCCTGCTGGCGGATGCACGATCACCGCGTGACAGATCGCGTCGCCTTCGGGGTAGAGCGGCCGTTGCACGCGCAACGGCCCCGCGTGCAGGCGATGCGTCAGTGCGGTACGTTCGCCCTGGCGCTCGAAGCCGAGCTCGAGTTTCGCGGCCCATTCCTGATGCGCCGTGCTGCGAGACGTGGCGTTGGCGAGTGCGGCGTGATCGACGTGGAGCGACATGCGTGGCGAGGGGGACGGGGCAATGGCGTGGAGGATAGCACGCGTGCTCGCGAGCGCTGATCAGGGGCCGGGGAAGCGTGCGTGTCATGGCTGCTGGCATGTCACGCCGGCGGTTCCGCGCTCGGACGGATGACGTCCTGGACGTCCAGAACGCGAAAAGCTCGCGCGATCCTGATCATCAGGAACGGGACGGCACTCTCACCAGCCGGTAAGTCGTAGCCGAGGCGCTCGAGCATTGTGCCAGTCAAGGCGCGATTGCAATGCGTTGACCGGCTGCAGCAGTTCAGGGGTCGGCCGCCTTGCGCAGCTCAGCCGCGCAAGTTCCGTTTCGTGCAACGGGGCGGCGCGGGAAAAAGAATCGCAGGGTGCAAGCTCGAGCATTCAGCGATGCCAGACGCGGCTTTTCTTGCCGCCACTGTGCAACGGTGCCGACGAGGTCGCGCCTGTCAATAAGGCGCGGAGCGACGATTTTTCGAGTATTTATCGTTCGAAATGGCCATTTGCGATAGTATTTCGAGACTTCTGAACGTTTTTCGAGTCGTATGGCCGAACTGGAACCCGTTGGCTACCAGCACCTCATCGAGCACCTGAACCTGGAACGTCAGGTTCGGCCGCTTGAGGCGCCCGCTTTTCTCAACGGTTCCGTGAACCAGAAAGTGCGTGGCCACAATGGATTCTGGTATCCGCGCAAGACTGCGGTGGAGCAAACACTTATCGGGCACATCGAATTCGCGCTTCGCAATGAGGGGGTGAATCTTGAGGTGCTTGAGGCGGCGTTCGAGCACCTGGCTGAGGCGGAACTTCTGCGCCGGTGGTCCGAGTCGCCCAACAGTGCGTTCGTACGAAGGGCATGCTTCTTCTGGGAGTGGCTAACCGGCGGCAATCTGGTCATCGACAGGAGCCCCACAGGCGCCTACGTCGATGCACTGCCAGAGGCCGATTACTTCACGGCGGATTCCGCGCACGCAACCCGGCACCCGAAGTTCCGGGTGCGAGACAACCTGCCTGGTACGCGCGATTTCTGCCCGCTCGTGCGGCGCGTTGCACTGGCGGGTGGGCCATCTCTGGACGATTTGCTGGATGAGGCGAGTCTGACACTGGAGCAGGTCACCGACGCAGCACTGTACGAGCGCGCGGTCCGCTACCTGTTCCTTTCCGAGACGCGCAGCAGCTACAGCATCGAACGCGAGACGCCCAGCGGCCACAAGGGCGAGCGCTTTGTCCAGCTTCTTGCCCGGGCCGGCGAGGAAGAGCGCATTTCCGAGGAGTGGCTCGTCGAGTTGCAGAACGTCATCGTCAGGGACACGTATGCTCAGGAGGCATCGTACCGGACGAAACAGAACTGGCTCGAGGATGGAACTGGGCGTGTCACGTTTTTCCCGCCACCGCCCGAAGACCTTCCGCGCGCCATGCGGGGCTGGGAGGCGTTCATCAACGAGCAGTCGGGCGCCGGCGGATATCGGTGCTCCAACGTGCTCGTGCGGTCCGCCTGTGCGGCCTTTGGATTTGTCTACCTGCATCCCTTTCTGGATGGGAACGGGCGAATCCACCGCTTCCTTATCCACCACGTGATCAACGGTGCCCGGCGATTGAAGGGCGGGGCCATTGTGCCGGTTTCAGCGGTCTTCAAGCGCCACGAAGGCTTGTATCTCGACGTGCTAAATGGGTTCTCCCGCCCGACCACGCGACTGTGGCGATACGCGCCCGGCGAGGACGCGCCGCACGTCGTTTCGTCACCGGGAGGGCGACCCTACCGGTTCTTCGACGCGACAGGGGAGGTCCGTTTCCTGCACCGCATGCTCATCGACGCCGTGAGGACCGAGTTGCCACGCGAACTTCACTGGCTAAGCGGCTTCGACGCCGCGTTTGAGCAGCTGAACGGTGAACTCAATCTTCCCCGCCCGGACCTGTCGGCGCTCATCCGCATGGTGCAATCAAACAACGGAAAGCTGTCGTCGAACAAACGCAAGACGTACCCGCATCTGCCCGATGAGGTCATTGCCCGGATTGAAGAGGTGGTGCGCGAGGCTTTCGACCCGGCATCGGCACACACCCGCAGTGACGGCGAATCCTCGCAGTCCTGAGAGCGCGTGGCGCGACAGTTTTTCGAGTATGGAGCGCCAATGGCAAGGCTGACTGAAGAAATGTCGAGCAATACGACAGTTTTTCGTATGACAACAGCGATGTCGACGTGAGCGGGAGGCCGTCACCGTTCTCCCACAGCGCATGCTTTGTGGCGCGCCTTCGCGGGCTGCCCATTCCATTCCAGGGCGTTGCCCGACACGCGGACTTTACCGGGAGGCGGGCACGAACGCGCGGCCAGGCAACCCGCGCTCACCCCTTGACGTGCTCTATTGTCCGGATTCTGAAGCCCACCTGCAAGGCGCGGGCAAAGCGGGCGAGGGGGGCAAGCGCGCACGGGTGCACGGGCGCGCGGCTCGCCCGGGTTGCCGCAGCGCATGCACAGCTGGGTGAGATGGAACGTTGTGCGCACCCGTGGTGTGCCGCTCAGGTCTTGAAGCGCGTTCGTCTCTGCCTGGTGAAATTCCGACGTGATACCAGTCTGGAAGATTGCGACCGCACGGTGACTGCGCGTTCAGTGCTGTTCCGGTTTTCCCGGACTCCCTGTTGCAGGTAGAACGAACAGGCGTTCGTCCCATAAGACCGGCAGCGCTTCTGATACGACGATCCGCGCAGCGTCTGGATGGGCGGGATTTACCAGCGCGTTGGACTCGGCACGTGCGACTACAGAAGGCACGATCAGGACCGCGGAGCGGCATTCCTCCAGCCAGCGGTTTCCGAAATCACGTGCGATTTCAGTGGATGGCCCGTCCCAACCTGCAGGCAGTGTGCCGGGGGTGAACCTTTCGACGGGAAGATCATCGGGAACCTGCGCCTCGACCCAGACGTGTGTCTTCGGCACTTTGCCGATCCGTGCGTGTACCAGTACCTCGAGCATGGCTCCTGCGAACGTGAGCGCGCCATAGATCACGGGACGGCCGGGGCTGTTGAATCGGCCGCCAACGAGCATGGCGCCGGTGCCGCTCCATAGCGGATGGCGCCTGTCGGCAATGCGGAAAATCCTCATCAGGCCGGTAGCCCGTAGAAGAGCTTCCAGAGGAGTTCTTCCACGCGGCGCGCACCCAGCTCGGTCAGGGCAACCTCAAGGGGCACGCGCCCCTCCAGCAGGGGGTGGGGCGTGGCAAGGAAGGTGCGTGCGTCCGCCGGATCGTCCCAGACGTAGGCCGCGCTCGCGTAGACCCGTGCGAGGCGCTCTGTCTTCTCCGATTCATCAGGTGTCAGCCTGTCGCGACGGCGCTTGTAGGTTGCCTCAGGGACGATGCGTGCCTGGAGCGCGCGCCTTGCCTCCGCGGTCAGGGCGATCTGTTCGACGCCGTTACGCAAGGCGGATTTGGGCAGGCCTTCTGCGACCTGCGCCTCGAGTTCGGCGATCGAATGGGGCACCGGACTCAGTCCCATGACTGCAGCGATCTTCTCGGGGGAAACGAGTTGCATGGCGCTTCCGTCGTAAATCAAATGAGCCTCCATTATAGCTCATTTGAGCTCGCCGCGATGAAGGCTGACTACCCGCTCTCCATTACAGCAAGCTCAAGCCCGGCGCCGCCGCGCATAACGGCAATGCGGGGATGACCGCTGCGTACAAGCGCGGAAAGATATCGCGCCCTTGCGGTACGTAAGCGAGGCACTGCGCCAAGCGCGCATGGGTGGGCAGCTTCGTGAGCGCCTCTCCGCTCCAGGCGATCGAGCCGTACTTCGTGGGCACGTCTGCTGCACGCCCCTCACAGGGATCGCGTCGCCCCTGCCATCGCAGACCATGAATGCCTCCAAGCGCACGGCGCGTACCAGCGCGCCTAGAGCGGATGCCTGGTTAGGGGCACTACTGTGCGAAAGGACACAGAAGTTCGCCTGTATGTCCTGCATGGTCATGGGGGAAACGTTCGTGTCGTAACAGACAGGAAATCGTAAACCTGTCTGAAAGCGTTCGTTAAAGGTTATTCGGAAACTGCACCACCCTAATTGATGGATTTTTTATTGTCTCAAATTATGAGTGGAGACAACAATGTCAGCAATTAAATGCCTTAAACTTATCGCTCCTCCCCTGATTACCATTGGAGCCAGGAAATTGCTATCTCCCGAAAAGAAGAAGGTTCTTTTCGATGGCGATGACGCAATGTTCAAGCGACTCACGGCCTCATCGAGGCTTTATTTCGAGTACGGCTGCGGAGAAAGCACGATTTGGGTAGCGCAGAATACCAATGCAAAAATTCATAGCATAGACACGAGCAAGGAATGGATTGATTTTGTGGAGAATAGAATTGACCGGAAAGATGCCACAATTGAGTGGGTAGATTGCGGTGAGCTGGGGCAGTGGGGCGCTCCAATCAATTACCAAAAAAGGCAAAATTTTCTTAGATACGCCAATGCTCCATGGGCAAATCATCAGAACCCCGACATTGTTCTTATTGATGGACGATTTCGCGTTCTCTGTTTTTTAACAACACTGAAATTATCCAATGAAGGGACTAAAATTATCTTCGATGATTACACAAATCGTCCCCATTATCATATAGTCGAGGACTTCATCTCTCGCGCCGACACTTTCGGCCGGCAGTGCCTATTCATCGTTCCCAGCAAGAAAAATATCGACACGAATCTTATCGACAAGATGATTGATAAATTCGAATATGTTCTTTCATAACGCCAGATGCGCAGACCCCAGCGCACAACCAGCGGTCTGTTGCGCTTTGGAAGCTGCCTTGACGTTGCATGCGCCTGAAAGGTGGTTCAGGGGCGACGAGCGCCGTCCGGTCCCTGCAGATCCACGTAAAATTCGTAAGCCTGCCCGGCATTCGTCGTGGCGGCTGGTCGCCAATTTCAGGCTTCACACCGCGATCAACTCCCGCACCCCATCCGCATCCATGCTCGCGCCGGCGCCGCCCGCCACGATTTCGCCGCGGCTCATCACCCAGTAGCGGTCCGCGATGGCCTTGGCGAAGTCGTAGTACTGCTCGACCAGTAGCACCGTCATGTGCATCTCTTCCACGAGCCTGCGCAACGTGCGGCGGATGTCCTGGATGATCGAAGGCTGGATGCCTTCGGTAGGCTCATCGAGAATGAGCAGCTGCGGATCGCTCATCAGCGCGCGCCCGATGGCGAGCTGCTGCTGCTGGCCGCCCGAGAGGTCGCCGCCGCGCCGCGCCTTCATGTCCTTGAGCACGGGAAAGAGTTCGTAGATGTGCGCGGGCACGCTTGACGGCATGCGCTTCTTGCTCGCCGCGCCCACCAGCAGATTCTCTTCGACGCTCAGGCGCGCAAAGATATCGCGCCCTTGCGGCACGTAAGCGAGGCCCTGCGCCACCCGCGCATGCGTGGGCAGCTTCGTGAGCGCTTCGCCGCGCCACGCGATCGAACCGTTCTTCGTCGGCACGACGCCCATGAGGCAGCGCAGCAGTGTCGTCTTGCCCACGCCGTTGCGCCCGAGCAGCACGGTGAGTTCACCCTCGGGCACCGTCATCGAGACGTTGCGCAGGATGTGGCTGCCGCCATAGTACTGGTTCAGCGATTCGATGGTTAGCATGGCTGATCTATTCAAAACGGCCCTAGCGGCCCAGATACGATTCGATGACCGCTTCATCGCGCTTTACGTCCTCGAGCGTGCCGTGCGCGAGCACGCTGCCCTCGGCCATCACCGTGACGCGCCCGGTTTCCCCCGCGAGCGCCGCGACGAACTCCATGTCGTGCTCGACCACCATCATCGAGCAGCTCCCGCGCAGGCGGTTGAGGAGCGTGGCGAGTTCCATGGTCTCGTCGTCGGTCATGCCGGCGGCGGGCTCGTCGAGCAGCAGCAGCTGCGGCCTTTGCATGAGCAGCATGCCGATTTCGAGCCGCTGCTTCTGGCCGTGCGAGAGTTCGCCCGCGAGGCGTCGCGCGTCGCTCTCCAGCCGGATCACCTCGAGCGTTTCCTCGATCTTTGCCTGCGCCTCGCGGCCAAGCCGCGCGCGCAGCGTGGCGAACCAGCCCTTGTCGGCCTTCATCGCGAGTTCGAGGTTCTCCCACACGGGATGCTGCTCGAACACCGTGGGCTTCTGGAACTTGCGGCCAATGCCCGCGCGCGCGATCGCCGGCTCGTTCATGCGCGTGAGGTCGAGCGTTTGCCCGAGGAACACCTTGCCGGAATCGGGCGCGGTCTTGCCGGTGATGACATCCATCATCGTGGTCTTGCCCGCACCGTTCGGGCCGATCACGCAGCGCAGTTCGCCCGCGTCGATCACGAGCGACAGCTTGTTGAGCGCGCGAAAGCCGTCGAAGCTCACGGTCACGTCTTCGAGATACAGGATCGTGCCGTGCGAGATGTCGATCGCGCCGGGTTCGACCACGTGCCCCAGTTCCGCCACGCCGGAGAGGGCGAGTTCGTCGTACTTGAGGGCGTCGTCGAAGGGGTTGTGGTTGAGCGGGTCGCTGATCACGCTATGTCCGTTCATGGGCGCTCGCTCCGCGTGGTGATCCGGTTCCGGATGAGTTCGATGAGTCCCATGATGCCGTTGGGCAGCAACAGCGGCACGAGCACGAACATCAGGCCGAGGAAGAACAGCCAGTACTCGGCGAAATGCGCGGTGAAAAAGCTCTTTGCGCCGTTCACGGCGAACGCGCCGATGATCGGCCCGATGAGCGTGCCGCGTCCGCCCACGGCCACCCAGATCGCCATTTCGATCGAGTTGCCCGGCGACATCTCGCTCGGGTTGATGATGCCGACCTGCGGCACGTAGAGCGCGCCCGCAATCCCGCACAGGACGGCCGAGACGGTCCACACGAAGAGCTTGTAGCCCAGCGGGCTGTAGCCGAGAAACATGAGGCGCGTTTCGCCGTCGCGCACGGCGGTCACGACACGCCCGAGCTTCGAGGTGACGACGGCGCGCGCGCCGAGAAACGCGAGCACGAGCACGGCGAAGGTCAGCAGGAACAGCACGGTGCGCGTGCCCGGATGCGTGATCGGCATGCCCGCGATGCGCTTGAAGTCCGTGAAGCCGTTGTTGCCGCCGAAGCCGGTTTCGTTGCGGTAGAAGAGCAGCATCGCGGCGAACGTCATGGCCTGCGTGATGATCGAGAGGTACACGCCTTTCACGCGCGAGCGGAACGTGAAGAAGCCGAACACCCAGGCGACCACGGCCGGCACGAGCACGACGAGCAGGAGTGCATACCAGAGATGCTCTGTGCCTTGCCAGTACCACGGCAGCGCATGCCAGTCGAGAAACACCATGAAGTCGGGCAGGTCGCTGCCGTACTTGCCGTCGTGACCGATCTCGCGCATGAGGTACATGCCGATGGCGTAGCCGCCCAGCGCGAAGAAGAGGCCGTGCCCGAGGCTCAGAATGCCGCAGTAACCCCACACGAGATCGAGCGCAAGTGCAGCGATCGCATAGCACATGAGCTTGCCGACGAGCGTCATCGCATACGCGGAAAGATGCAGTGCGCTCGATTGCGGCAGCACCAGCGCGCAAAGCGGCACGCCCACGCCGATCACGAGGATCAGCACGATGAGCGCGAGCCAGGCGCGCGGCGAGAGCAGGGCCGGCCGCGCGGGCAAGCCAAGGGCGAACGTCTCGGCGCCGTCGGCTGAAGTTCGCGAGGCGCCCAGCGTGTGACGCGCGGAAGAGGAAGTGACGCTCGTCATGTCATGCCTCCGCGCTGCGGCCCTTGAGGGCGAACAGCCCCTGCGGACGCTTCTGGATGAAGAGCACGATCAGCACGAGCACGGCGATCTTCGCGAGCACGGCGCCCCAGAACGGCTCGATGGCCTTGGAGACGAGCCCGAGACCGAAGCCGCCGATGACGGTGCCCGCAATCTGCCCGACGCCGCCCAACACCACCGCCATGAACGAATCGATGATGTAGCTCTGGCCGAGATCGGGACCGACGTTGCCGATCTGCGAGAGCGCGCAGCCGCCAAGTCCCGCCACGCCCGCGCCGAACGCGAAAGCCCACGCATCCACGCGCGCGGTGCGCACGCCCAGGCAGGCCGCCATGCGGCGGTTTTGCGTGACGGCGCGCACGAACAGGCCAAGACGCGTCTTCGTGAGCACGGTCCACGCAACGCCCACCACGATCAGCGAGAACGCGAGGATCGCGAGGCGGTTGTACGGCAGGATGAGGTTCGGCATGACGCTCACGCCGCCGCTCATCCACGAGGGGTTTTCGACCTGCACGTTCTGCGCGCCGAAGATCATGCGCGTGGCCTGAATGAGGATGAGGCTGATGCCGAACGTCGTGAGCAGCGTCTCGAGCGGGCGGCCGTAGAGGTGACGGATCACGAGCCGCTCGATCACCGCGCCTACGAGCGCGGCAGCAACGAACGAAGCGGGAATCGCGAAGAGCGGATACCAGTCGAACGCGCCCGGCGCATAGCGCTGCACGAGCGTTTGGACGACGTAGGTTGCGTACGCGCCGATCATCAGGAACTCGCCGTGCGCCATGTTGATGACGCCGATGAGTCCATAGGTGATGGCGAGGCCGAGCGCCGCGAGCAGCAGCACGCTGCCGAGCGAGAGGCCCGCGAACAGCGTGCCGGCGATCTCGCTGCGGCGCTGGATGGCATCGAGCGCATCGATGCCCTGTTGCGCTGCTGATCGCACATCGGCATCGGGCTCGCTGTACGCGCCGCTCGCGTTCTTCGCGACGAGCGGGCGCAGCAGTTCGTACATGTCGACGTCGCGGCGCGCGGCGACGAGCTTCGCCGCTTCGAGACGCGTGGCCGCAATCGGATCGTGAAGCGCGGTCATCGCCCAGAGCGTGTCGAGACGGCGCTTGAGTGCCGGGTCGGTTTCCTTCGCGCGCGCGGCGTCGATCATCGGCTTCATGGCCGGGTCGGGGTTCTTCAGCAGCCCGGCGATGGCGGCGCGGCGCGTTTCCAGATCGGGCGAGGCGAGTTGCAGGCCCGAGACCGCACCCGCGACCTTCGAGCGCAAGAGGTTGTTCAGCGTGATGGGCTGCGCGCTCGAAGCGATGTTCGCGGCGACGGGCTGACCCGTGGCGGCGTCGCGCGCGCCTTGTCCATCCGCGCCATCCTGCACGAGCACTTCGCCCGCATCGGTTGCCGTGACGTTGTCCTCGGCCAGCGCTTTCAGGAGCGCAAGCGAAGCGACGTCGTGCGTGGCGATGAGCTTGTCGATGGCCGCGGATTTCGCGTCGAAGTCGTCGCCGCCGAGCGGCGCGACGTCGGCCGCATCGAGCGCGTGCGCGCAAGTGCATAGCGCCGTGAAGAGCGCAGCGGCGGCGAGCGCGTGGCGCAGGCCCGCTTGCGCGTACCTCGGGAGTGAGAGAGCCATGGTGCTTTCTTTTTTGGTGCGGGCCACAGCGCAACAGCCTGAAGTTACGCCGCGGCCCGTAGACAGAGCACGCAAGCGCGCGCCACGTTGCGGCGCGGCGCTCGCGAAGACAACGTCAGGCCACGCGCGAGCGGCGCAGGAAGGCGGGCAGCGCGTTCGAGGTGACCACATCCGGCTTGCCTTCGTTGCCGGCGATGAACGGGCTCCACGGCTGCGCGCGCACGGCGGTCTTCGTCTTCCAGACGACGTTGAACTGGCCGTCACCGCGAATCTCGCCGATCATCACCGGCTTGTGCAGGTGGTGGTTGCCGTCCATCGTGAGCGTGAAGCCCGAGGGCGCTGCCACGGTCTGGCCGATCATGGCCACGCGCACCTTGTCGACGTCGGTGCTCTTCGCCTTTTCCACGGCCTGCTTCCACATGTGGATGCCGACAAACGTCGCTTCCATCGGGTCGTTGGTCACGCGTTTGCTGCCGCCGGGCAGGTTGTTCGCCTGCACCCAGGCTTCGAACTGCTCCTTGAACTTCGTGTTGTTCGGGCCTTTCACCGACATGAAGTAATTCCACGCCGCGAGGTGTCCCACGAGCGGCTTCGTGTCGATGCCGCGCAACTCTTCCTCGCCCACGGAGAACGCGACCACGGGCACGTCGGTCGCCTTGATGCCCTGGTTGCCGAGTTCCTTGTAGAACGGCACGTTCGAGTCGCCGTTGATGGTCGACACGACCGTAGTCTTGCCGCCTTGCGAGAACGTCTTGATGTTCGCGACGATGGTCTGATAGTCGCTATGGCCGAACGGCGTGTAGACCTCCTGAATATCGCTGTCTTTCACGCCCTTCGAGTGCAGGAAGGCGCGCAGGATCTTGTTGGTCGTGCGCGGATACACATAATCGGTGCCGAGCAGGAAAAAGCGCTTCGCGCCGCCGCCTTCGGCGCTCATCAGGTATTCCACCGCGGGAATCGCCTGCTGGTTGGGCGCCGCGCCCGTATAGAACACATTGCGCGACATTTCTTCCCCTTCGTACTGCACGGGGTAGTAGAGCAGGCCGTTGAGCTCCTCGAACACGGGCAGCACCGACTTGCGCGACACCGAAGTCCAGCAGCCGAATACGCAGGCCACCTTGTCCTGCGTGAGGAGCTGGCGCGCCTTTTCGGCGAAGAGCGGCCAGTTCGAGGCCGGATCGACCACTACGGGCTGGATCTGACGCCCCATCACGCCGCCGTTCTTGTTGATGTCGGCAATCGTCATCAACGCGGTGTCTTTCAGTGAGGTCTCCGAAATGGCCATCGTGCCCGAGAGCGAGTGCAGGATGCCGACCTTGATCGGCCCGCTGCCGGTGTCCGCGTGCGCGAACGGCATGCGCCCCGCGGCCGCGAGTGCGCCCGACATCGTCCCGAGTTTCAACAGACTGCGACGTTTCATTTTTGTGCCTCTTGTCCGTGAGTGAGTCGTGGGCCGTGGCGCGGGGTCGTTTTGTCGTCTTGCGCGCCGCCCGGTGTGTGTGGCCTGTCTTGCGCATACCCTTCTGCAAGCGTTGTGCCAGCGTGAAGGTCGAGCGCCAGGCTTGCCCCATAAGGCGCGCGGCGATGCGGGGCGCATCGGCGGTGACGCAACGGGCGGGCGATTGTGGTGCAGCGAGATGCATGTTCGGGCGCGCTGCATCGTCTCAGTGCGCGTGTGCATGAAGCCGGACGAATGGCGCGTCGGGGCACGCTGCATCGTTGTGCATGAGGGGCGTGCCGGTGGCTGCACGCAGTGGGACCGGAGCGAATGGTCCAGAAATGACAAAGGGCGCGGCCTGAGCCGCGCCCCTTCCTTAAGCTGGCGTGGGCCTGCCTAGTACGTCGGCACCTTGGGATCGACCTGGCGCGACCAGGCGTCGATGCCGCCTTGCAGGTTGAACACCTTCGTGTAGCCGCGCGACTCGAGGAACATCGCCACCTGGGCGCTGCGCGCGCCGTGGTGGCAAATGCAGACGATCTGCGCCTCGTCGTCCAGCTCCTCGCTTCGCGCAGGGATCTCGCGCATGGGGATCGACAGGCTGCCGGTGATCCTTGCCGTTTCGATTTCCCACGGCTCGCGCACGTCGAGCAGTACGGGAGTCTCGCGCGAGGTGTCGGCAAGCCATTCGGCGAGGGCGGGGGCGGTCAGATTCTGCATGGAACACTCAATCGGGTAAGTAAGCCGGGCTGCCGTGCACGGAACCCGGCGATGCGGCAGGTTGGCAGCGCCTTAGAACTTGAAGCGCGGCGGATGCACGGCGTTCTGCAGCGGCTCGACATACGTTTCGAACACGCCGGCAATACGGAACTGCTTTTCGTCGATGCGCGTGATGATCTGCGCTTCCATGACGGGCGCGCCGCCCACGAAAGCCGCCAGTCGCCCGCCCACCTTGAGCTGCTCGAGCAGTTCCTGCGGCACGACCGGCAGGCCGCCCGAGACACAGATCACGTCGTACGGCGCGTTTGCGGCCCAGCCGCGTGCGCCGTCGCCGAGCACGACTTCGGCGTTGAGCACACCGTTCTTGACGAAGTTCGCGCGCGCGAATTCGGCGAGTTCGGTGTCGATCTCCACGCTCAGCACCTTCTGCGCCCGGTGCGCGAGCAGCGCCGCCATGTAGCCGGAGCCCGCGCCGATTTCGAGCACGCTCTCATGCTTCTTCACCGCGAGTTCCTGCAGCACGCGCGCTTCGACGCGCGGCGCCATCATGTGCTGCCCGTTCGGCAGCGGCACTTCGAGGTCGGCGAACGCGAGGGCGGTATAGGCCTCGGGGACGAAATGCTCACGCTTGACGATCGAGAGCAGGTTCAGCACGTCCTGGTCGAGCACTTCCCAGGGGCGAATCTGCTGTTCGATCATGTTGAAACGCGCTTGTTCGATGTTCATGGTGACTCGGCGTTGTGGTCGGGATCGGTTCGGTCCAAGCCCGGCAAAAAGGGTGTCGGGCAATCGGAGAATTGTAGCAAACCGGCTGCTGGCCCGGCCGCGCCGCCGGCAGCCCGAAGGGGTTCCGGCGGGATTGACGGATCGGTGTTTGTCCTGGCTTCGTGAGCCTTGCGGTTTTGCGGTTCTCGTACCAAAAATGTAATCGATTACATTTTGACGCGCCCAGACGGCTCACGCCGCGGCCGCCGCAGGCTTCCGAACCGGTCACCATCGCCTTCACCCATGTCCGCTCGCTCGTCCAGAACGTCGCAACTGCAGCCGCAGCCGTCTGAAGACGCCCGCGCCGATACCGCCGCGCGCGGCGGCTCGATCGCGGCGGTGGCGCAGCGCGCGGGGGTCTCGGTCGCGACGGTTTCGCGCGTGCTCAACGGTCATGCGAACGTGCGCGCCGCCACGCGCGAGCGCGTGCTCGCCGAGATCGAGACGAGCGGCTATCGCGTGAACGAACTCGCGCGCAACCTGCGCACGGCCGAAAGCCGCCTGCTCCTGACGATGGTGCCCGACTTCGGCAACCCGTTTTACGCGGAGATCGTGCGCGGCATCGACAGCGTCGCGCGCCAGCACGGGTTTTTCCTGCTGCTGTGCGACACGGGCGCCGACGCCGGTCGCGAGCGCAGCTACTTCGACCTGCTGCGCCGCCATCGCGCGGACGGGGCGATCTGCCTCGACCCGGCAACCGTGCAACATGCGCTGGCCGCCGAATCGACGGCGCTGCCGTGGGTGGCCTGCTGCGAGTTCGATCCGGACGTCGGCGTGCCGTATGTCGGCATCGACAACTACCGGGCCGCGCACGACGCCGTGCGGCATCTGATCGCGCGGGGGCGGCGACGTGTCGCGCTCATCAACTCCGACGAGCACTATCTCTACGCACGGCAGCGCCGCGAAGGCTGGCGCGATGCGCTCGGCGAAGCGGGCATAGCGATGCGCGACGCGTGGCGCGTGAACGTGAACTGCCTCGACTACGACGCGGGCGCGCAGGCCGCCGCCGCGCTCATGCAGTTGCCGGCCGGCGAGGCGCCGGACGCGATCTTCGCGGTGTCGGACACGCTCGCGGTGGGCGTGGTCAATGGCCTGCGCGGCGCGGGACGGCGCGTGCCGCGCGACGTCGCCGTGGTCGGCTTCGACGATATCGCGCTCGCCGCGCAGATCGACCCGCCGCTCACGACGATCGCGCAGCCCATGCGGGAACTGGGCGAGACGGCCGCGCGTCTGTTGCTGCGGCGTTTCGCGGACCCGCGCGCGAGCGTGCCGGGCGTGCTGCTGCCGCATCGGCTGGTGGTGCGCGAGAGCGGGTGAAGTCGAAATAACGCAAACGAACACATAGCAGGGGAGACCAGCGGAGCGAAGGCGGGCGGCGAGCGCCGCCCGCCGGAGCCCGCCGACAAGGCCACTGGAGGAGCGCACGCGCATGAGCGTCGCCGTCAAGTTCAACGACATCCGCAAGGACTTCGGTCCCGTGCGCGTGCTGCACGGCGTGAGCTTCGAGCTCGCGCCGGGGCGCATTCACGGCCTTTTGGGCGAGAACGGCGCGGGCAAATCGACGCTCATGAAGATTCTCGCGGGCTACGAAAACGCGAGCGCGGGCGAGATACTGGTGGACGGCGTGGCGCGCCGCTTCGACGGCTCGCGCGAGGCCGAAGCCGCCGGCATCGTGCTGATCCACCAGGAGTTCAACCTGGCCGAGCACCTGACGATCGCGCAGAACATCTTCCTCGGCCACGAGAAGCGCAAAGGCTGGCTCGTCGACGACGCTGCCATGCGCCGCGAAGCGCGCGAACTGCTCGCGCAGGTGGGCCTCGCGCGCGACCCGGACGTGAAGGTGCGCGACCTCATCGTCGCCGAAAAACAGCTCGTGGAGATCGCCAAGGCGCTCTCGCGGCACGCGCGCCTCCTGATCATGGACGAGCCCACGGCCACGCTCACGCTCGCCGAAACCGCGCGCCTTTTCGCGCTCATGACGAAGCTGCGCGCATCTGGCACGACGCTCGTCTACATCTCGCACAAGCTCGACGAGGTGGAGAGCATCACCGACGACGTGGTCGTGATGCGCGACGGCCGCTTCGTGGCCGCGAGCGCGACGGCGGACCTGGCGCGCCAGCAGATGGCGAACCTCATGGTGGGCCGTGACGTCTCCGACATGTTTCCGGAGAAAGGCGCGGCGCCCGAGCTTGCCCCCGTGGCGCTGCGCGTGACGCATCTCACCGTGCCGGGCTGGGTCGAGAATCTGGGCTTCGAGGTGCGCGCGGGCGAGATTCTCGGCTTCGCGGGACTCGTGGGCGCGGGACGCAGCGAGGCGTTCGAGGCGATCGTGGGCTTGCGCCACAAGCACGCAGGCGAGATCGAGATCGACGGCCGCCCGGTCACGCTGCGCCACCCGCGCGACGCGATGCGCCACGGCCTCACGTACCTGAGCGAAGACCGCAAGGGCCGCGGCCTGCACATGAACCTCACGCTGCAGGACAACCTCACGCTCATGACACTCGAGCGCTACGGTCATCCGCTGCTCGATCTGAAGGCGGGCCGCCGCGCGCTCGAGAAAGCGGTGCGCGACTTCGGCATCCGCACCGGCGACCTCGACAGCCGCGCGCGCATGCTCTCGGGCGGCAACCAGCAGAAGCTCGCGCTCGCCAAGTTCCTGCAGCCCGACCCGCGCGTGATCGTGCTCGACGAGCCCACGCGCGGCGTGGACGTGGGCGCGAAGCGCGACATCTATTTCCTGATCCAGCGGCTCGCGGCCTCGGGGCGCGCGGTCGTCGTGATCTCGTCCGAACTGGTCGAGCTGATCGGGCTCGCGCATCGCGTGGCCGTGATGCGCGCGGGCCGGCTCGTCGCCACGCTCGGGCACGAACATCTGAACGAAGAGGAGCTGATCGCTCATGCAACCGGCACCCACTGACGCTACGTCCGAAGGCCGTGGCGCGCGCTCGGCCGCGGCGCGATTCGTGCACCGGCTCGCAGGCGTCGGGCCGCTCATCGGCCTGATCCTGCTTTGTGTGCTCGGCACGCTGCTCAACCGCGATTTCGCCACCGCCGGCAACCTGCTCAACGTGCTCACGCGCACCTCGTTCATCGGCATCATTTCCGTGGGCATGACGTTCGTGATCATTTCGGGCGGCATCGACCTGTCGGTCGGCTCGATGGCCGCGCTGATCGCGGGCGTGATGATCTGGGTGATGAATACGCTGGCGGCGAGCGAACACGCGTTTGCACCCCTGGCCATCGTCGCGATCGGTATTGCGATTGCGCTCGTGCTCGGCGCGGCGTTTGGGCTCGCGCATGGCTTGCTGATCACACGCGGACGCATCGAGCCTTTCATCGTCACGCTCGGCACGCTAGGCATCTTCCGCTCGGTGCTGACATGGCTTGCCGATGGCGGCGCGCTCACGCTGCAGAACAATCTCGTCGATCTCTACGGGCCGGTCTATTACGCGAGCCTCTTTGGCATTCCGGTGCCCGTGTGGGTGTTCGCGCTCACGGCGGCGGGCGGTGCGCTCATTCTCAACCGCACGGCGTTCGGACGGCACGTGCAGGCGATCGGCTCGAACGAGCAGGTCGCGCGCTATGCGGCGATCCGCGTCGATCGCGTGAAGTGCGCAACCTACGTGCTGCTGGGCGTGTGCGTGGGCGTGGCGACGGTGCTCTATGTGCCGCGTCTGGGCTCCGCCACGCCGACTACGGGCTTGTTGTGGGAACTGGAGGCGATCGCCGCGGTGGTGGTGGGCGGCACGGCGCTCAAGGGCGGCGAAGGGCGCGTGGCGGGCACCGTGGTCGGCGCGGTGTTGCTCTCGGTCATCGCCAATATTCTCAATCTCACGAGCATCATCAGCGTGTATCTGAATGCGGCGGTGCAGGGCGTGGCGATCATTGCCGTCGCGTTCCTGCAGCGCGGCAGACGGTAAGGATTCGAAGCAGATCTGGCAGGGCGGTGGGGAAGTCGAAGGAGGCAGCGAAAACTCAACGCAGGAACGGGCGCGGGAGCGCACGACAGGAGACGGCATCATGAAGAAGATGATTCGAACGATGTGTGCGGGCGCGCTGGCGCTTGGCGTAGCGGCGACGTTCGGTGCGGGCGCGGCGCGCGCCGACGACAAGGTCACGCTGGGCGTGGCGATTCCCACGGCCGACCATGGCTTCACGGGCGGCATCGTCTGGTGGGCGAACGAGGCGAAGAAGGACCTCGAAAAGGCCCACCCGGACCTCAAGGTCATCGTCAAGACGGCGGCGAATGCGCCCGATCAGGCGAACCAGCTGCAGGACCTCGTGACCGTCAACAAGATCAACGCGCTCGTGATCTTCCCGTACGAATCGGCTTCGCTCACGCAGCCCGTTGCGCAGGTGAAGAAGCAGGGCGTGTACGTGACGGTGGTCGATCGCGGCCTGACCGACACGAGCGCGCAGAATGCCTATGTGGCGGGCGACAACACGGCGTTCGGCAAGATCCCCGCCGAATATCTCGCGAAGCAGCTGGGCGGCAAGGGCGACATCGTCGCGCTGCGCGGCATTCCCACCACGCTCGACAACGAGCGCTGGACGGCGTTCACGAACGTGCTGAAGAACTATCCAGGCATCAAGATTCTTGACGCGAAATACGCGAACTGGAACCGCGACGACGCGTTCAAGACGATGCAGGACTACCTGACGCGCTTCAAGCACATCGACGCCGTCTGGGCCGCCGACGACGACATGGCCGTGGGCGTGCTCAAGGCGATCGACCAGGCCAAGCGCAACGACATCAAGATCGTGTTCGGCGGCGCGGGCTCGAAGGAGATGGTCAAGCGCGTGATGGACGGCGACCCGCTCATCAAGGCCGATGTGTCGTATTCGCCGAAGTTCATCTACGACGCGATCAAGCTCACGGCCGAAGCACGTTTGCAGGGCAAGTCGCTGCCGCCCACGACGATCATCCCCTCGGTGCTGATCACCAAGGAGAACGCGAAGCAGTTCTACTTCCCCGATTCGCCGTTCTGAGGACGGGGCTTGCGATGAAGACGATCAAGGGCCCGGCGATTTTCCTCGCGCAGTTTCTTGGCGACGACGCGCCGTTCGACAGCTTTGCGCACATGGCCGGCTGGGCGGCCCAGCTCGGCTACAAGGGCATCCAGGTGCCCACCGATGCGCGCCTCGTCGATCTCGCGCAGGCCGCGTCGAGCGTGGCGTACTGCGACGACCTGCGCCAGCAGGCCGACGATGCGGGCGTGACGATCACCGAGCTTTCCACACATCTGCAAGGACAGCTCGTGGCCGTGCACCCCGCCTACGACACGCTGTTCGACGGCTTCGCGCCGCCGCAGGTGCGCGGCAAGCGCGACGCGCGCACGGCATGGGCCATCGAGCAGCTGATGCTGGCCGCGCGCGCCTCGAAGAATCTGGGCTTAAGCGCGCACGTGACGTTTTCGGGCGCGCTCGCGTGGCCGTACGTCTATCCGTGGCCGCAGCGGCCGGCGGGGCTCGTCGAAGCCGCCTTCGACGAACTCGCGCGCCGCTGGCGGCCGATTCTCGACGCGTTCGATGCAGCGGGCGTCGACGTCTGCTATGAACTGCATCCGGGCGAGGATCTGCACGATGGCGTGACGTTCGAGCGCTTTCTTGCGGCAGTGGGCGAGCATCCCCGCGCGAACATCCTCTACGACCCGAGCCACTTCGTGCTGCAGCAGCTCGATTACCTCGCGTTCATCGACCTCTATCACGCGCGCATCAAGGCCTTTCACGTGAAGGACGCCGAATTCCGCCCCACGGGCAAACAAGGTGTGTACGGCGGCTACAGCACATGGGTGGAGCGCGCGGGGCGCTTTCGCTCGCTTGGCGACGGGCAGATCGACTTCGGCGCGATCTTCTCGAAGCTCACGCAGTACGACTATCCGGGCTGGGCGGTGCTCGAGTGGGAGTGTGCGCTCAAGCATCCGCACGATGGCGCGCGCGAGGGCGCGGAGTTCATCAAGCGGCGCCTCATTCGCGTGGCGGAGCACGCGTTCGACGACTTCGCGGGCAGCGGCGTCGATGCGGCGCAGGTGAAGGGCGTGCTGGGCCTCTGAACGAGATTCTCGCAGGAGACACGCAATGACTCGAAGACTCAGGCTCGGGATGGTCGGCGGCGGCGAGGGGGCGTTCATTGGCGCCGTGCATCGCATCGCGGCGCGTCTCGACGATGGTTTCGAACTCGTCGCGGGCGCACTGTCGTCCGATGCGGCGCGCGCGCAGTCGAGCGCCGAGGCGCTCGGCCTCGCGCGCAGCTACGCCGACTGGCGCGAGATGGCGAGCGTGGAAGGCGCGCGCGAGGACGGCATCGATGCGGTGGCCATCGTCACGCCGAACCATCTGCACGCGCCGGTGGCGCATGCGTTCATGGAGGCGGGCATCCACGTGATCTGCGACAAGCCGCTCGCGGTCTCGCTCGCCGAGGGCGAAGCGCTCGCCAGGCACGCGCGCGACGCGAATCTCGTATTCGCGCTCACGCATACGTATTCGGGCTATCCGCTCGTGCGGCATGCGCGCGAGATGGTCGCGGCGGGTGAGATTGGCGAGGTGCGCATCGTGCAGGTCGAGTATGCGCAGGACTGGCTCGCCAATCCGGTCGAGCGCGGTGGCGCGAACCGCCAGGCGATGTGGCGCACGGATCCCGCGCTCGCGGGCCCGGCGGGGTGTCTGGGCGACATCGGCACGCATGCCTATCAGCTGGCGGCCTTCGTGAGTGCGCTCGTGCCGGAAGCGCTTGCGGCCGAAGTGCACACCTTCGTGCCGGGCCGCCGCGTGGACGATCACGTGCAGGCCATGCTGCGCTACGCCAACGGCGCGCGCGGCATGCTGTGGGCGAGCCAGGTGGCGAGCGGCGCGGAGAACGCGTTGCGGCTGCGCGTGTATGGCACGAAGGCAAGCCTCGCGTTCGATCAGGAGGAGCCCAACCTGCTGTGGTTCACGCCGCAGGGCGGCGAGGCGCAGCGGCTCACGCGCGGCCGCGTGACGGGGGCCGCCGCACGGCACGCGACGCGCGTGCCGCCGGGGCATCCGGAAGGCTATCTCGAAGCGTTCGCGCAGCTCTATCGCGACGCAGCCGCGCAGATCCTCGCGCGCGAGGCCGGCGAGCCCGCGCCGAGCGCAAGCCGGCTATTGACGACGGTCGACGACGGCGTGGAGGGACTGCGCTTTATCGACGCCGTGCTGGCAAGCAGCGCGGCGGGTGGCGTCTGGCGCAGCATCTCCCGAGCGTGAATGGCGCGTCGCGTGGTCATGGAAATCTGGATGAATGGACTGCCGACTCCAGCGGCGGACGTCGTTTTATTCCTGCGGAAAGCGGATCCGGGAAAATTGCTTGCCCGCCAGGATCGAACTTCTCCTTTAAATTTGATAGTCGACGGGAAGCAGTAACTGGAGTTCTTAGTCGGACCTGAATAATTCGTTTTGCGCGGCGCGGCCATCATGCCGTGAAGACGACAGTGGGCGAGCGGTTGCGCAAAGCGATCAGAATGAGGGCGTAAAAAAGCCGCAGCTTTCTGAGGATGATGCGCAGGTTGTGGCCGGCGCCGCACAGCACCGCGTGCATCGCATCGCCGAGTGCGCCTTTGAGCCAGTTCCGATCGAGTTTGCCGTCGGCCTTCATGTGACCGATGGCCGGCTCGATCGCGCTTCGCCGTCGGATCATCGCGCGCAGATTCCGCGTAATTCCGCGTCGCAATCCCGGGTGATAGATCTTCACGCCATCTACGGCGACACCCTTGTAGCCTCGATCAACAACCGCCACTTCCGGCCTCACGTCGCTTAGGATTGCCGCCTGCTCCAGTGCCTCGGCCAGCGTATGGCCGTCATACGGATTGCCCGGCATCGAGCGCGCTCCGATCACGAGCCCTTCCTTGTGGGTCGTCGTGATCGACACCTTGACGCCGAATTCGTACGGCGTGCGCGCTTTGCCCTTGGCCTAGCAACCCGGGCTCCGTTCAGGGTTAGAGACTCCGATCCGGATGGCGACGTCGTCTTCGATTTTCCAAACCTGTGAACCTTCGTGGTTCAAGGTCGCGAAGGTGCGAATGTAATAACCCATTTACAGTTGCTCCTTCAACGGTCCTGTCGAGTGTCCCATACGCGAAGGATAGCAATGGTCGCGGGCTCTTCTGCATACGGCGGCAAAACCTCGTAGTGCAGTTCGTATCGGCCCGCGAGACAGACCCAGCGATGTACCTCGCGAGCCGGTGGTCCGTCGTATCCGTCGAGCTCTTCGCCCAGCCGGTGGAAGTGGTCCTGTCCGAGTCGTTCCGCCTCATCGAGCAACGCATTGACGACCTTGCGAGCAGTGGCGGCATCATTGAACTTTTTGACGTGCCTGGCAATGACTTCAAGGTCTGACATCGCCTTGCCGGTGGGGATGACCTTGACGCTCACGCTTTCGGCACCGGCAGTTCGTTATCCGTGCCGAGGCTGTTTGCCCACGCACGAGCCTGCTCCATTGACACGAAGCGCCCGGCGGTAACGTCGTCTAGGCCCTCCTGAATCAGACGACGCTTTTCGGCCTCGCGCGCGAGGTACTGGACCAACGCTTTCTTGATGATCCACTGCCGCGGCCGCTCGATCTGCTCTGACAGAGCGTCCACTTGTTCTGCCAGTTCGACCGGCACTTGGGCAGTCAGCGTTCGAGTCTCAGCAACCATCACACACCTCGATTATTGATCAGCAACAGACTCTATTATAAAACAATAATACGGTCGGAATCGCTGTCCCTCGGCGCGCTGGATGCGTCGAAACGGAGAAAACAGGACGTCCGGCCCCGTCCGAAACGCTGGAAATTCGGGGGCTTTCACGTGCCTAACCAAAGTTATTTGGCCGTTGAGAGGGCGATATGGTCCTTATAAAATGACGATACGGTCGAAAAACCGTCAATTCGCCGGTTCTCGGCTCGCCGCTCGCGCCGCAACGCATGCCAGAGCGAATCCGCAGGAAATTTGCCGGATTTTCGCCTCACTTTTCTTTCTCTGATCTGCCCGAAGTGTCCGATGCCGCCGGCAGGCGTTGCTGCGCGCTCTATTTTTCGCGTTTTCAGGAGCTTCCATGGCTGCTATCACAATTCCAACCAAAGTTGAGAGCACACCGACGACCTTCACGCCTGCGTTCCCGTTCGTCGCGCAGACCAACGACTTCGACGATGTCTTTGCGTGCGCCGCGATGCTCTCGGGCAAGACGATCGAAGAAGTGAGGGAGATCGCTGTCGCCAAGACAAAGCATCCTGCACGGGGGCCGTACTACCTCGGCGAGACGCAGATCGCCGCGCTACTCGCCCAGCTTGGACTCGTTGTAACCGTCTACAAGGAGGTCAGCCGCGTGGCTGACATTCCCGACGTCGCCTTGCTGCTGGTCGACTACAACGCCGAGATGGAAGTCGGTCGGCACATCTTGTTTCACCGCGCAAAGGCGTCGCACGCCTCCGGCACCACGATCGAGTATGCACGCGACCCGGCGCCGTGGTGCAAACCGGCCGACCGCGTTCGCACCAACTTCAAGAGCATCGCCGGTCATTGGGCCTTTGGCATTCACGCCACTGCGTCCCGAACGGGATGGCCATCTTTCTGTCCCTGAACACCGACTGTGGTGGCGCGGAATCATGGCTTTGCGGACGGCAACAAGAGAACCGCTTGGGTGGTTGCCCGGCTTTTCCTTGCAGATAACGGCTATCGGTTGAAGTTTGATCCGGCCGACGCCGTTAGGACCATGGAAATGGTTGCTGCTGGCGTGCTCGACGAAGCTGCGCTGGCGGAGTGGTTCCGACAGCGGATCGCCGAGTAAGTCGACGCTAGGACGCACGGTTAATTTCGAAATTCCCGCTGGTTTGACAAGCTATGGGCGTCCTATAGGTGCCGACGACAGAATCCGTTCGGTGTACCGCGCGATCATGTTGAGTCTGGCAGGAACGCCAAGTCCCACATAGACGGGATCAAGAAAAGCAGCTCGTATACCGTCAGAAATATCGTCGCGTTACGGTGCTTGGGGCGGGACGACGACAGTCGATGGTGGACGTTGCCCGCAATCGTTCAGAGCGCTTCCAGCATCTGAAGCGTTTCCGGGTGCTTGGCGACCAGTCGGATCAGCGTGGCCGCCTGTGCGTTGGGCTTGGCCTTGCCTTGTTCCCAATTCTGATACGTGCGCACATTGATGCGCAGGCTTCGGGCCATGACGGCTTGCGACGCGTGAGAGGCTTCGCGCACGGCCTTGATTTCTGCCGGCGAAACTTCGAGCGTATCGGGCACATCGGCCTTGATCTTGCGCAGCGTGATTTTCCCTTCGCGCTCGCCAGCAAGGGCGTCGAGATCCTCGGTCAATTCAGCAAACAGATTTCGCTTCTTCATTGCTTGCTCCGTATCGTGACCTCTCTTTCCAGTCGCTTCGCGAAGGCTTTGCGCTCGTCACGGGAGAGGTCTGCCATTTCGTCCTTGTCGTACAGTGTGAACAACCAGAATTGATAACCGCTGACCCAGTAGTAACAGATCACTGGCAGGCCACCGCGTTTGCCTTTCTGGCGGCGTTTGTCGGCGAACCTCTACTTCCGCAGACTGCCGGCTCCCTTGATCTTGTCGCCAGCCTCGGGATTAGCCAGTAGCTCTTTCTGCAGGACGGCGTACTCGTCATCCGCCAGGTAGCTCTCGCGCTCACGGGAAAACGGCGGCAGTTCAATGAAGGTCGCTTGCATCAATAAATTATACGCTACCTGCGTATAATTTCAGGGGCATGCCTCGGTGAGCCGTGCCGAACCATGCTTGGGCCTACCGCTCATCGCACCGGAGTCGGTTGGAGGTACGCGATGTTAGCTCGGCGTACATCTTCTCCTGGTACGAGGTTGCTCCCCTTTCTATGCTCTATCTCGACTGCACTCACAAGCTGCTCAAACGGCTGAAATCCGACATGGTCGAGGCTGGAAGCAGCACGACGAAGCTCGGCAATTGGTACGCAACTGTTTTGCCATGGCGGCCTCAGGTCGCGCTGCTGGTGAATGAGCAAACGCTATTGCCGGTGCTGATGCCTTTGGCTCCGGCGGTCACCCTTGACCGTCGGCGACGACGAAGGTCTTGGTCGAACCGCTTGCCTGAGCCTGGCGTGCGTGGCGCAGGAGCCAGTCATTCAGGCCGGGCTTGCCACAATCGAAGTCTTCCAATCGTGGCTTGCGACCAGTGCCTGCGGTGGAGACAGCGGCATCAGTTCTCCGAAGGCGCCGTTCGAGAAAACAACTCCTTCAAGCCCGCGTTGTCTTGAGCCGGCCCTTCAAGCATGTCGAGCAGCGCTTGCGATTGGCTTTCGGTCACGAGGAATAAACGCTGGTCGAGCAGGATTCGTTCGGCAACCTGGCAGGCACTGTCGAGAATGAAATCGGTCATTGATTTGTGCGCGATCTCGGCTGCGCGGCGCAGTACTGCCTCCTGCTGCGGCGTGGCTCGCAAACCCAGGCGGGCGGAGCGGGTAGTCGTACTCATGGGAATTTCTCCGTCAGATGTACGTCATGCTGGCACAACCGGCGTACGACCGCATTTTTTCACAGGATTGCTCTTTTTCTTCATGCTTTACTTTTACTGTACGCAGAAGCCGCTCAAGCGTCTGAAACCCGAACTGGTCGAAGCCGGATGCAGCACCACGAAGCCTGGCAGTTGGTACGCAACGGTTTTGTCGTGGAAGCAGCAGATAGCGATGCTTGTGAATGAAGGAACGCTATTGCCGGTGCTGATGCCTTTGGCTCCGGCGGCCACCCTGACGGCCAGGTTCCCTGCGGATCTGGCACAGATTTTGGCCGCGCACGGGGTTTTGTTCATTCATTGCGTCTGAAAGAACCTGTCCGCATTTTTGTGGGCGAGTCGGTTAAAAAAACGTTACCCGCGCGCCCGCGTAAACCGCTCGCCAAACAGGCTGGCAATGTTGATTGAATCGCCGGACAGGGCTTGCCTGGCGTTGCCGACAAGTTTCGACAGACAGCGCGCCGCGCATACAAGGCGAATCCTGAGAGATGATGGCTTGACGGTTCTTCGCCATCAGCGCGTTTGCCTGCTGCCTTGAACGGTTCGAATGAGCGGCGACGGGCGGCCGCGCATTCGTGTCGCGGTTTGCCGTCTCTCGCGGCCATAGCGCTTCGGTTTATTGCGCGAGATACACGAACTTGCCCCCGCGGACCGTGCCCATCACGCTAGCGCGCTGGTCGAGGCCCACGTGGTCCGTCGGGCTCGTGTTCACCATGCCGTTGGGCACGACCACTTCGTGCGCGTGCTCCAGCTCGCCGCGCAACGCCACACGGAACGCTTCGGTGCCCGGCTGACCGGTCTTTAGGGCGCGCGCGACCGCGTCTTGCAGGCGCGGGTACACGCCTGCCGCGTCGCCTGCGAATTGCGTGACCGTGCCCGGGCCGTACTTTGCCTCATAGGCGTCGACGAACACGAGCGCCGCTTTTTGCGCCGGCTGGTCGGCCGGCAGCGTGCGCGCCACCACCACGGGTTGGGTCGGGAACAGGGTGCCTTCCACGTCCTTGCCGCCCAGCTTGATGAATTCAGGCGTGGCGATGCCGTGCGTCTGGTAGATCGGCCCCTTGTAGCCGCGCTCGATCAACGTGCGTTGCGGCAGCACGGTCGGCGTGCCTGCGCCCGCGATCAGCATGGCGTCCGGCCTGGCCGCCATCAGCTTGAGAATCTGGCCGGTCACGCTGGCGTCGGTACGGTTGTAGCGCTCGGTCGCCACGATCTGGATGTTGCGTTCCTTCGCGTACTTTGTGAATTCGTTGAGCCAGCTGTCGCCGTAGCTGTCCGCGAAACCGATGAAGCCCACGCTTTTCACGCCATGCGCCGCCATGTAGCGCGTCATGACGTCGGCCATGGCGGCATCGGTCTGCGCCATCTTGAAGGCCCACACGCGCGCGCCCTGCTGCGGCTCGACCACCGAGCCCGAGCCGACCAGCGTGATCATCGGCGTCTTGCTTTGCGCCACCGGGTCGAGCGCCGCAAGCGCCGCCGGCGTGATATTCGGCCCGACAATCACGTCCACGTGATCTTCGTTGATGAGCTTGTGGATGTTGCGTACGGCCGCGCCTGGGTCCGAGCCGTCGTCGAGCACGATGTAGTCGGCCTTCTGGCCCGCGATCGTGTCGGGCCACATCAGCATGGCGTTCTTGCTCGTGATGCCGATGGCGGCAGCGGGCCCCGTGCTCGAGAGGTCGATGCCGACCTTGATGTCGGCGTGGGCGGCCGGGGCGAACGTGGCGGCGGCAAGGGCGCAAGCCGCGGCGAGCGGGCGCAAAAGCGGGTACAGCTTCATCCGTTGAGTCTCCAGGCGAGAAGTGATGTTGTTGTAATGCGGATTTTCTCTGATTTTTCTTCCTGCGCGGCTGAGGTCGCGGCCGCCCGACGCTACAGCTCGTAAGTCTCGTGCTCGCCCTTGAGCGCCTGCTCGATGAGCTTGCGGTTCAGGCTCGGCGACAGCAGTTCGACGAGCGTATACACATAGCTGCGCAGGTAAGCGCCCTGCTTGAGCGCGACGCGCGTGACGTTGCTGCCGAACAGGTGTCCCACGGGCACCGCGCGCAGATGTCGGTCGCGTTCGGCGTTGAAGGCGATGTCGGCCATGATCCCGACGCCAAGGCCCAGTTCCACGTAGGTCTTGATCACGTCGGCGTCGATGGCTTCCAGCACGATGTCGGGCGAGAGCGCACGCAGGCGGAACGCGTCGTTGATCTTGGTACGCCCGGCGAACGCATTGTCGTAGGTGATCAGCGGATATTGGGCCAGATCGTCGAGCGAAAGCGGCTTGCGCTCGAGCAGCGGGTGGTCGGGCAGCATCACGGCCACGTGATGCCACGTGAAGCAGGGCAGCGACACCAGTTCCTTGTAGCCGGAGATGGCCTCGGTCGCGATGCACAGATCCGCCTGGTCATGGAGCACCATTTCCGCGACCTGGGTCGGGCTGCCTTGCAGGATCGACAGGTGCACCTTCGGAAAGCGCCGCTTGAATTCGGCGATGGCGGCAGGCAGCGAGTAGCGCGCCTGCGTGTGCGTGGCGGCGATGGTGAGGTTGCCCTGGTCCTGCGCCGCGTAGTCCTTGCCCACGCGCTTGAGGCTCTCCACTTCCTGCAGAATGCGCTCCACCGAGGCGAGGATGATCCGGCCCGGCTCCGTGAGCGAGCGCACGCGCTTGCCGTGGCGCGTAAAAATTTCGACCCCAAGCTCGTCCTCCAGCTCGATGATCGCCTTCGAGACCCCCGGCTGGCTTGTATACAGTGCCTTGGCCGCTTCCGTGAGGTTGAAGTTCTGGCGTACGGCCTCGCGGACGAAGCGGAACTGGTGCAGGTTCATAGATAATCCTTATAACCTGTTTGCATATCGACCTGATTTTTGAGTCGTTTGAAATATAAGGCGAGTTTATTACCATTCCTCCAACTTTTCCAATATGGATATCTGTTTTGGTCATTAGCAAATGACCGGCGCGATTGAAGGCGCGGCCGCCTCGCCAGAGGCAGGACAGAGCGGAAAGAGCGAAGTCGAGAAGTCGGAGCGCGGCGTAACCGGAACGCCGCGATTGAACCAAACCCTGGGGTCCCCGAATGTACCAATACGATCAGTACGACCAGACCATCGTCGACGAACGCGTCGCGCAATACAGCGACCAGGTCCGCCGCCGTCTGTCGGGCGAATTGAGCGAAGAAGAGTTCCGTCCGCTGCGCCTGCAAAACGGCCTGTACTATCAGCGCCACGCCTACATGCACCGCATCGCGATTCCGTACGGCAATCTGCGCAGCGACCAGCTGCGCATGCTCGGCACGATCGCGCGCGAGCACGACCGCGGCTACGGCCACTTCTCGACGCGTTCGAACATCCAGTACAACTGGATCAAGCTCGAAGAAACGCCGGAAATCCTGCGCAAGCTGGCGTCGGTGCAGATGCACGGCATCCAGACGTCGGGCAATTGCATCCGCAACATCACCGCCGACCAGTTCGCGGGCGTCGCCCCCGACGAGATCGTCGATCCGCGCCCGTGGGCCGAAATCCTGCGCCAGTGGTCGACGTTCCACCCCGAATTCGCGTGGCTGCCGCGCAAGTTCAAGATCGCCGTGTCGGGCTCGAAGGAAGACCGCGCCGCCGTGCAGATCCACGATCTGGGCGTCTACCTCGACCGTAACGAGCAGGGCGAAATCGTCGCGAGCATCCTGGCGGGCGGCGGTCTTGGCCGCACGCCGATCGTCGGCAGCATCATCAAACGCGACCTGCCGTGGCAGCACCTGCTGACCTACTGCGAAGCCGTGCTGCGCGTGTACAACCGCTATGGCCGCCGCGACAACATGTACAAGGCGCGCATCAAGATCCTCGTGAAGGCGCTCTCGCCGGCGAAGTTCGCCGAGCAGGTCGAAGAAGAGTGGCAGCACCTGAAGGACGGCCCTTCGACCCTCACGCAGGAAGAACTCGATCGCGTCTCCCAGTATTTCGTGCCGCCGGCGTATGAAAAGATCGCCGACACGGATACGTCGTACGAGAAGCATCTGCTGGAAAACCGCGCCTTCTCGCGCTGGGTCGAGCGCAACGTGCGCCCGCACCGCGTGCCGGGCTACGCGTCGGTCACGCTCTCGCTCAAGCCGCGCAACATCGCGCCGGGCGATGCCACCGACGTGCAGATGGAAGCCGTGGCCGGTTGGGCCGATGAATACTCGTTCGGCCAGATCCGCGTCTCGCACGAGCAGAACCTGATCCTCGCCGACGTCAAGAAGCGCGATCTGTTCGCGCTGTGGGAAAAGGCCAAGGCGCAAGGTTTCGCGACCGCGAACATCGGCCTGTTGACCGACATCATCGCGTGCCCGGGCGGCGACTTCTGCTCGCTCGCCAATGCGAAGTCGATTCCCATCGCGCTGGCGATCCAGGAGCGCTTCGACAACCTCGACTTCGTCTACGACCTGGGCGACCTGTCGCTGAACATCTCGGGCTGCATCAACGCATGCGGTCACCACCACGTCGGCAACATCGGCGTGCTGGGCGTCGACAAGGATGGTTCGGAGTGGTATCAGGTCACGCTCGGCGGCGAGCAGGGCAACGGCGCCAACGGCGCGCGCCTTGGCCGCGTGATCGGCCCGTCGTTCTCGGCGGAAGAGATGCCCGACGTGGTGCAGAAGGTGATCGACACGTTCGTCGAGCATCGCATCGACGACGAGCGTTTCATCGATACGTACGACCGCATCGGCATCGCGCCGTTCAAGGAGCGCGTGTACGCATCGCGCCAGCCGGCCCACGCTTAATGGACGCAACTGAAGCACGCAACGAGACTACGAGATTCGAGCAATGGCATTGATCATCAAAAAACGCGAGATCGTTGAAGACAACTGGCAAGTCGTGCGTGCGGCCGAAGACGGCGCATTGCCCGAGGTTGCCGCGCTGCCCACGGGCAAGGTGCTGGTGCCGCTCGCTTACTGGCAAGCGCAGCGCGATGCACTGGTCGCTTCGCGCGGCAAGGACGAACTCGGCGTGTGGCTCGCGCCGGACAGCGAACCGGCCGATATCGCCGCCGACTTCGACAAGCTCGCGCTGATCGGCGTGGACTTCCCCGTGTTCCGCGATGGCCGCGGCTTCTCGATCGGCCGTCTGCTGCGCGAGCGCTATGGCTTCCAGGGCGAGCTGCGCGCGATCGGCGACGTGCTGCGCGACCAGCTGCGTTTTCACGAGCGCTGCGGCTTCGATGCGTTCGCCGTGCGCGCCGACAAGGACATCCACGACGCGCTCAAGGCGTTCACCGAGTTCACGGTGCAATACCAGGGCGCCTTCGACGAACCGTCGCCGCTGTTCCGCCGCCGTCTGGCCCAACAAGCGCGACAAGGTTCGGCAGCATGAGCACCGTCGCGAACGAAATCACGGCTGAGCTGCAGGCGAAGATCGGGCGCCTCGACGCGCTGCTCGATTCGATTGCGGCGCGTCACGCCGACGTGAAGCTGGCCAGCAGCCTCGCAGCCGAAGACATGCTGCTCACGCACGCGATTCTTTCGCGCGGCGTGAAAATCGGCGTCTTCTCGCTGAACACGGGCCGCCTGCACGCCGAAACGCTCGGCATGATCGACGTGGTGCGCGAGCGCTACGGCTACGAGATCGAGCAGTTTCATCCGCAACAGGATGCCGTCGACGAATACGTCGCCCAGCACGGCCTGAATGCGTTCTACGAGAGCGTCGATCTGCGCAAGCGCTGCTGCGAAATCCGCAAGGTCGAACCGCTGAACCGTGCGCTGTCGGGCATTTCCGCCTGGGTCACGGGCCAGCGCCGTGAGCAGTCGGTCACGCGTGCGGAGCTGCACGAGGAAGAACGCGACGAAGCGCGCAACATCGACAAGTTCAATCCGCTCGCGGACTGGACCGAAGCCGATGTCTGGGCTTACCTGCGCGCCAATGACGTGCCCGTGAACCCGCTGCACGCCCGCGGCTATCCGAGCATCGGCTGCGAGCCCTGCACCCGTGCGATCCGTCCCGGCGAAGACAGCCGCGCGGGCCGCTGGTGGTGGGAATCGCGCGACACGAAGGAATGTGGCTTGCACATCACGTCCGTGTCGGCCATTCCGGTCGTTGAAGTGTCGTCCGAAGTGTCGTCCGAAGTGTCGTCCATCGGCCAGGCGAACTAAGATTGAATTTTGTCGCGCTGTCGAAACGACGGCGCGAACGTCGAATACCGAGTACCGCGCGCCCAGCAAAAGGGGTGCGAACAAAGGAAGGATCCGAACATGAGCACCACGCTCGACTCAGCAGTGAACGCACCGCTCCAGGTCACGGCGAACCGCATGGACCATCTCGACTGGCTCGAAGCCGAGTCGATCCACATCCTGCGTGAACTCGTCGCCGAATGCAGCAAGCCTGCGCTGCTGTTCTCGGGCGGCAAGGACTCGGTCGTCGTGCTGGCGCTCGCATTGAAGGCGTTCGGCCTCGGCGCGAACCGCAAGACCGCGCTGCCGTTCCCGCTCGTGCACATCGACACGGGCCACAACTACGAAGAAGTGATCGACTTCCGCGATCGCCGCGCAGCCGGAATCGGCGCGGAACTCGTGGTCGGTCACGTCGAAGATTCGATCAGGAAGGGCACCGTGCGCCTGCGCCGCGAAACCGATTCGCGCAACGCCGCGCAAGCGGTCACGCTGCTGGAAACCATCGAGCAATACGGCTACACGGCGATGATCGGCGGTGCGCGCCGCGACGAAGAGAAGGCGCGCGCGAAGGAGCGTATCTTCTCGTTCCGCGACGAATTCGGCCAGTGGGACCCGAAGGCGCAGCGCCCGGAACTCTGGAGCCTGTACAACGCGCGTCTGCACAAGGGCGAGCACCTGCGCGTGTTCCCCATCTCGAACTGGACCGAACTCGACGTGTGGCAATACATCGAGCGCGAGAAGCTCGAACTGCCGTCGATCTACTATGCGCACCAGCGCGAGATCGTGCGCCGCAACGGCCTGCTCGTGCCGGTCACGCCGCTCACGCCGATGAAGGAAGGCGAAGTCAGCGAAATGGCGCAGGTGCGTTTTCGCACCGTGGGCGACATCAGCTGCACGTGCCCGGTGGCGAGCGATGCCGACAACGTCGAGAAGATCATCGCCGAAACGGCCGTGACCGAGATCACGGAACGCGGTGCGACGCGCATGGACGACCAGGCGTCGGAAGCCGCGATGGAACAGCGCAAGAAGCAAGGTTATTTCTAAAGAGCACGCAGAGGAAAGAATAGACATGGTTACGACGCATCAACCTGAAGACCTCGGCGTGCTGCGCTTCATCACGGCGGGCAGCGTGGACGACGGCAAGAGCACGCTGATCGGCCGCCTGTTGTACGACAGCAAGGCTGTTCTGAGCGATCAGCTCTCGGCGCTGTCGCGTGCGAAGAACAAGCGCACGGTGGGCGACGAGATCGACCTGTCGCTGCTCACCGACGGCCTCGAGGCCGAGCGCGAGCAGGGCATCACGATCGACGTGGCATACCGCTACTTCGCCACGGCCAAGCGCAAGTTCATCATCGCCGACACGCCGGGCCACGAGCAGTACACGCGCAACATGGTCACGGGCGCTTCGACGGCGCACGCCGCGATCATTCTGATCGACCCGACGCGCGTGACGGTCGAGAACGGCGTGACGCAACTGCTGCCGCAAACCAAGCGCCACAGCGCCATCGTCAAGCTGCTGGGCCTGCAGCACGTGATCGTCGCGATCAACAAGATGGATCTCGTCGACTACAGCGAAGCGACGTTCAATCTGATCCGCGAAGCCTATGTCGGGCTGGCGCGCCAGCTCGGCCTCACCGACGTGCGTTTCGTGCCGGTGTCGGCGCTCAAGGGCGACAACATCGTCGCCGCGAGCGAGCGTATGCCGTGGTACGCGGGCGAGCCGCTCCTCGACGTGCTCGAACAACTGCCGCTCGCGCAGGCCACGGGCGAAGCGCTGCGCTTCCCGGTGCAGTGGGTCGCGCGCCAGGACGGTTCCAGCGCCGATGACTTCCGCGGCTACATGGGCCGTGTCGAAGCGGGCGAAGTGAAGCTCGGCGACGCCATCTCGGTGCTGCCGGCGGGCCGCAGCGCAACGGTGGCCGAAATCATCGCGCCGGTGCCGGGCGGCACGGCGCAGGTCGATCGCGCATTCGCGGGCCAGACCGTCACGATCCGTCTCGCGGAAGACGTGGACGTTTCGCGCGGCGACACCTTCGTGCCGGCGGCCGATGCCGCGCAACCCGCGAAGAAGCTCGAAGCGGACCTGTGCTGGTTCGACGACGAGCCGCTCTCGCCGCAGCGCAAGTACCTGCTCAAGCAGACCACGAGCACGGTGTTCGCGAAGATCGGCGCGGTCAAGCAGGTGCTCGACGTGCATACGCTGTCGCACGCGACCGACCGCCACGAACTCGCGATGAACGATATCGGCCGCGTGGCGCTCTCGCTGCAGAAGCCGCTCGTCTGCGACCTGTATGATGCGAATCCTGGCACCGGCGCATTCGTGCTGATCGACGAAGCGACGCATCACACGGTGGCCGCGGGCATGATCCGCGCGTACTCGGCGTAAGGCGCTGCGCGAGATTGCGGCCGCGCGCGGCCGCAACAATGGATTGGAAGCATATGGGCAAGGTATATCTGATCGGCGCGGGACCGGGCGCAGCGGACCTCATCACGGTGCGCGGCGCACGCCTGCTCGCGAGCGCCGACGTCGTGCTGCACGACGCGCTCGTCGAGCCGGCCATGCTCGAGTACGCGCCGCCAAGCGCGAAGTACATCGCGGTCGGCAAGCGCTGCGGGCAGCGTTCCACGGCGCAGCACTTCATCAACAAGCAACTCGTCGATGCGGCGCGCGAGCACGCCGTGGTCGTGCGCCTGAAGGGCGGCGATCCGATGCTGTTCGGCCGTGCCGACGAGGAAATGCGCGCGCTCGAAGCGGCCGGCATCGCGTTCGAAGTCGTGCCGGGCATTACGGCGGCGCTGGCGAGCGCGGCGACGCTGCAGCGCTCGCTCACCCTGCGCGGTGTGGCGCGCAGCGTGGCGCTTGCCACGTATTCGCGCGCGGCGGGCAGCGAGGAGATTCGCGAGCAGGTCAACGCCGATTCGCTCGTGTTCTACATGGGCCGCGACAGCGCGCCCGAGATCGCGCGCCAGCTGATCGAGGCGGGCCGCGCGGGCGCCACGCCGGTGGCGATCGTCGAAGCCTGCAGCACGGCGCGCGAGCGCACGTTGACGCTGACGCTGGCGGGCCTCGCAGCGGGCGAGGCGCAGGACTGGCTCGACCCGGCGCAGCCGAGCCTGCTCATGATCGGCGATGCGTTCGCCGAACGCTCGGGGCAGGCGCAACGCGAGGACGAAGCGCAGGACGACAGTCGGAGCCGTCGCGCAGCGGCGTAATTTAATCGTTATAAGCTTGCGGCAATCCCCATATTGTCTTCATACGCCAGAATGGGGCCTGTCGTGACAGGCAGGCCAGCACGCTGCTTTTTGGCAACGTGCAGGCATTCCTGGTTCGGTGGCGCTGAAGCCACCCACGAACCGGCTGCCCATTTGTTGATCGCTAGCACCCCCCGGTGAACTGGTGATTCTGACTCGTCAAACATCGCGACAATCCTGATTCATCCCGGTATCACGGTTTCCAGTGAATTGCTGGCGATTCTGTACTGCACTGCGGGCGCCTAGTCTGCGGCAGCCTGGCCTGCCGATCTGACGCAATTACGGCCTGCCCGTTTGGCTTCGTAAAGCGCGGAGTCTGCCGCCTTGGTCAGTTCTACCAGGGTCGCCGGATGCCCACGCCAGCCTGTTGAGCATCCGATACTGACGGTGAACGGATGGAGCGCCGCGCTACAGGCTTCATTCGGTGTGTGCCATAGTCTTTCCACCGTCTCGCGGATGCTCTCGGCCATGCGCAACGCGTCCTTCAGTTGCGTATCGGGCAACACGACCACAAACTCCTCTCCGCCATACCGCGCGGCGCAATCACCACGACGGCTAACGCATTGCGCAATGCATCGCGCGAGATGCTTCAGGGCCTTGTCGCCTTCCGCATGTCCGTGTTTGTCGTTGTATTGCTTGAAATGATCCGCATCCACGAAGAGCACCGATAGCTGGCTGTCGTTGCGCTGCAGTCGTTCCCACTCATTTTGCAGCGCCTCATCGAGTGCCCGACGGTTCTTTAGACCCGTTAGCGCATCAGTCTGCGTAAGTTCGGTCAGGCGCTCTTCACCGAGTGCACGGTCGCGCAGCGCGAACGCGAGCAGCCAGACTACGGCACAAAAAGCGATGCTGATCGCGAAGGCGGAAGCGCCCACGATCCACGAAAGGGTTCTCCATGAGGCAAGCACGTCGTCAAGCGCTGGCGCGACAACAGCGATCAGCGGCGTACCGGGCACGCGCTGGAATGTGTAAAGCCTCAGCACGCCGTCGGTCGAGGAACGGGCAGCATAGAAGCCTGTATCCTGGTTCACCATGCGCGGAAACGTAGGCGACTTGTTGAAGTTTGGGGAGAGGGCTGGTGGCAAATAAGGATTTCGTGCGACGAGAGTACCGTCGGTGCGAACGATTGCCGTCACGCCATGCGAACCGACATCGAGCCCGTCCAGCAGGTGCCGGAAATACTCCAGATCGATCGCCACCAGCGCCACGCCCTTGAAGGAACCGTCGGCGCCGTTGATCCGTCGGCTCAGCGCCATAGCTTCGATTCCGCCGCGCGAACGCGCCCGATATATCGCCGAAACGTACAACCCAACCTTTGCCGACTGGCGATGCACGAGGAAGTAATCGCGGTCGCCAAAGTTCCAGTGATGGGTGCTCGAACAGCAACCATCCAGCAATTGCCCACGCTCATCCGTCACGCCCATGCCGGTCACGTAACGCGAAGTGGCTGTGGCGTTGAACAGCAGTTCGTGCCGCACGTCAGCGCCCATATGCTGGACTGCCGGCTTGTCAAGCGCCGCGATTAGCAGCCGCAACGATTGGTCAGCGGCGTCTACGGTGCGCGAGATATTGCTTGTCAGGACGGCAGCCACGTTCCTGGATGTCTCGTGAGCGTGCTGGATCGCTGTCGCGCGCGCGGCGACGAGTGTAAGTAGGCTCACACCCAAAACGCCCATTGCCAGCAGCGTGCCGAGCGCGCCCACGATGAAAGGATGGTGGCCCGCGACAACGGCCGCACGCCTGACAGAGTTGGGAAACACGGGAAGCGTCTAGTTGGGTGCCGATCTGAAAGAATGCATGGGTTCACTGCGCTGACATGAGCGGGTTTCCAGTTGGGTTATCGGCAGGAAAATGTGGGAAATTAAGCGCCACGCGATAGAGGGCGGCAAAACAAAACGGGCTCGCTGAGAGGCGAGCCCGTTTTTTATGCGTGAGTGGTTTCAATCGCGGTCGTTTTCGATGCAGTACCGCACGATCGCATCGAGCACCGCATCGTCCTCGCCGACAGCGCCCGCACAGCGCAGGCGCACATCCGGATGCTCGCTCTGGCATTGCGCGATCAGCGCGGGCAGATCGCGGCGCACGTGGCCGCCCTGACCAAAGAACACGGGCACGACCGTGATCGTGTCACAGCCTGCCGCGACCTGGCCGGCGATCGCATCCGGCAGGCTCGGCGTCATGAGTTCGAGAAAGGCGAGGCCGACCGGACCCGCATCGCCGCGCGTGGCGGAAAGCTTCGCGGCGAGCCGCTGGAACGGCTCCTGCCAGCGCGCGTCGCGCGCGCCGTGGCCGAAGAGAATCATGCCGTGCGTGCCCATGCTTGCGAGCCTGTGCGAATTAGCGGCCGAACTATCGGCTGAACGCTACCGGCATCAATGCCGGTCGACCCATTTGAGCCCGATCAGCCCGACCGCGAGATAGATGAGCCCCGGTGTCGCCGCCGTGAGCGGCGCGGGCCAGGTGTTCAGTGTACCCACGTGCGAGAACAGCGTGTTGACGAGCTGGAAGCTCATGCCGAGCATGATCCCGCCGAACACCTTCATGCCCACCACGCCGGCGCGCGTATGCAGATACGCGAACGGCAGCGAGAGTACGAGCATCACGAACACGGCGAACGGGTAGAGCAGCTTGCGCCAGAACGCGATCTGGTAGCGCTGCGCGTCCTGATGGTTCTCGGTCAGATGCTGGATGTAGCGGAACAGGTTGAACATCGACATGCGGTCGGGCGAAACGAGCAGCACCGAGAGAATGTTCGGCGTGAGCTCCGAGCGCAGCGAGTATTCGGGCGCCGAAGTCTGCTCGGCGCGATAGACCGGATTGAGCGCGTCGACCGGCTGGTTCTGCGGCGGCGGCACGCCGATCAGTTGCGTATCGGTCACGTCCTTGAGCAGCCAGTGGCCCGGCGGCTGGAACGTGCCGCTCTTCGCGAGGCGCACGTTCGAGAGCCGGAACTGCGAGTCGAATTCGTAGATGCGCACGTTCGTGATGGTCGCATCGGGCAGCAGTTCGCCGACGTTCACGAAGCGCGTGACCTGTTCGCCGTCGGCGCGTGCGGAGAGCGTGTCCTTCACCCACACACCCGACTGGAAGTTGCTCGACACGGCCGAGCCCAACGCCTCGAGACGCACGCGCTCGGAGAGCTGGTCGGTGTAAGGGCCGACCACTTCGCCGATCAGGTAGGTGAGCAGCACGAGCGGCACGCCGATCTTGAGCAGCGAGCGCAGCGCCTGGTTGGTGGCGAGACCCGACACACGAAAGATCGTGTATTCGGAGTTCGCGGCCATTTGCGCAAACACGTAGATCGCGGCAATGAGCGCCGCGACCGGGATGATCTCGTAGAGCCGCGAGGGCGCCTGGAGCGCCACGCGCAGCACCGCGTACTGGAATTTGTAGTTGCCGTGGCCGACCGAGTTCAGCTCGTTGATGAGGTCGAAGAAGAAGAACAGGCCGGAGAAGGCGAACAGGATGAAGATGAACGTCAGGTAGACCTGGCGAGCGAAGTATTTTTCGTAGATGCGCATCGGTCAGTTTCCCTCTCAGTTGCCAGGAGAGGCGCGCCGGAACATCGCACGTGTAAAGAGCGGCCGGTTGCGCACGCGTATCCAGAAGATGAACACGACGAGCGCGAGCACCACGGCGTGCAGCAGGACGAGACCGACGCCGAAGGGCATCTTGCCTTGCTCGATCTGCGACTGCACGACGTTGAGCAGGTTCGAATAGGTGAGGTAGATCAGCACCGCCATCACGAGATTGATCGTGCGGCTGCGGCGCGGGTTCTGGTAGGCCAGCGGAATGCCGAGCAGCATCAGGTTGATCGCGATGAGCGGCAGGCCGGCGCGCCAGGCGAGTTCGCCCAGGTTGTCGTTGGTCGGGTGGCGCAAAAGGCCCGGCGTGGACGTGGTGCTCGCCGAAGGCGTGTTCACGAGCGGCTGGCTCGTGATCTTCACGCCGTAACGCTGGAATTCGCTGATGCGAAAGTCCGGGTGGCCGGGCTCGCCGTCGTAGCGGCGGCCGTTTTCGAGCACGACGAAGCGGTCGCCGCCCTTCATGGTCTCGGTGTGGCCCGTCTTCGAGACGATGACGCTCACCTTGCCGTTTTCCGTGCTCGTGACGAACACGTTCTCCACACGGCCCTGGTCGGGGCTCATGCTCTCGATGAAGAACACGCGGTGCGTGGTGGGCGATTCGCGGAACTGGCCGGGCGCGAGCAGCGACACTTCATCGCGCTGCTGGAAGCGCGCGCGAATCAGCTTGCTTTGCGCATTCGACCACGGCCAGCCGATGAACGCGAAGAACACGACGAGCAGGATGATCGGCGCGGCAAAGGTGGCGACCGGTTTGATCAGACGCGTGAGGCTCACCCCGGAGGAGAGCCACACGACCATTTCGGAATCCTTGTACCAGCGCGTGAGGACGAACAGGATCGACACGAACAGCGTGACGATGAGCATGACGGCCATGTAGCCGATCACGGTGAGTCCGATCAGCACCAGCACGTCGCGCGGGTCGATCTGACCGGACGCGGCGAAGCCGACGATGCGGATCATCATCGTCGTCAGCATGATCGTGAGCAGAACCATGAACACGGCGCCGGCCGTGTACGCGAGTTCGCGCTGCAGGGAACGTTCGAAGATCATTCTTGATGGGCAGGGCAGGCGGACCTTGCCGGGAGGCGCGCAGCTCGCGCAACCGCCCAGGAGCCGCCGCGGGAAAAATAGCGGATAATTGCGGCTTTCATCCTAAGCCCTGATTTTATCCGAGGACAAGCGCGATGGACTTTAGCATAAAAGCCTGTGACTGGAGCAAAGGCGGGGACGGCCCCTTCCTGACCGGCAAGTCGGATTGTGTCGTGGTCGGCGTGTTCGAGGCGCAAACCCTCTCGGGCGCGGCGTTCGCCATCGACAGCGCCATTGGCGGCGCAATCGCGCGCGTCGTCAAGGCCGGCGACATCGACGGCAAGGCCGGCTCCACGCTGTTCCTGCCGGAAGTGAGCGGTATCGGCGCCTCGCGCGTGCTGCTCGTGGGTCTCGGCAAGCAGGACGCGTTCGGCCAGAAGGCGTACGGCGACGCGGTCAAGGCCGCCTGGCGCGCGATCCTCGGCACGAAGATCGCACAGGTCACCTTCACGCTCGCGCAATTGCCGGTGAAGGAGCGCACGGGCGACTGGGGCGTGCGCACCGCCATTCTCGCGCTGCGCAACGAGACCTATCGCTTCACGCAGATGAAGAGCAAGCCCGACGTCTCGCAGCGTGCCCTCAAGCGCGTGGTCTTCAGCATCGACGCCGCCGAAGAGAAGGCCGCGAAGCTTGCGGCGAAGCAGTCCGTCGCGCTCGCCAACGGCATGGATCTCACCCGCGACCTCGGCAATCTGCCGGGCAACGTCTGCACGCCGACCTATCTCGCGGCCACGGCCAAGAAGCTCGCGCGCGACTGGAAGCTCAAGGTCGAGGTGCTCGGCCAGCGCCAGATCGAGACGCTCAAGATGGGTTCGTTTCTTTCGGTAACAAAGGGCTCGGTCGAGCCGCCGCAGTTCATCGTGCTGCACTATCAGGGCGCCAGCGCCAAGGCCGCGCCCATCGTGCTGGTCGGCAAGGGCATCACGTTCGACACGGGCGGCATTTCGCTCAAGCCCGGCGAGGGCATGGACGAGATGAAGTACGACATGTGCGGCGCGGGCTCGGTGCTCGGCACGATCCGCGCGGTCGCCGAAATGGGGCTCAAGCTCAATGTGATCGGCATCATCCCGACCTGCGAGAACATGCCCGCGGGTAACGCCACGAAGCCGGGCGACATCGTCACGACGATGGCGGGCCTCACGGTCGAAGTGCTCAATACCGATGCCGAAGGCCGCCTGATCCTGTGCGATGCGCTCACCTATGCCGAGCGCTTCAAGCCGGCCGCCGTGGTCGACATCGCCACGCTCACGGGCGCCTGCATCATCGCGCTCGGCCATCACAACAGCGGCCTCTTCTCGAAGGACGACGCGCTCGCGGGCGAGCTGCTCGACGCTTCGCGCGAAGCGAACGACCCGGCCTGGCGCCTGCCGCTCGACGACGAGTATCAGGACCAGCTCAAGTCGAACTTCGCCGACCTCGCCAACATCGGCGGGCGTCCGGCGGGCAGCGTGACGGCGGCGTGCTTCCTGTCGCGTTTCACCGAAAACTACCCGTGGGCGCACCTCGACATCGCCGGCACGGCGTGGAAGAGCGGCGCGGCCAAGGGGGCAACGGGCCGTCCGGTGCCGCTGCTCGCCCAGTTCCTGATCGATCGTGCCGGGCAATGAGGGCAGGAATGGCGATTGCTGCCCACCTGACGGTGTGTAGAGTGGTGCGGGCATGACGCGCATCGATTTCCACACGAACGTCGGCGACTCGCTGCTGTATGCGTGCCGCCTCGTGCGCAAGGCGTATCAGGCGGGCCAGCAGGCGGTCGTGCTGGCCGAGCCCGCGCGCCTGCGCGCGTTCGACGAAATGTTGTGGACCTTTTCGCCGCTCGACTTCGTGCCGCACTGCATGGCCGAGAGCCCTCAAGCGGGCGAATCGCCCATCGTGCTGGCAACGGATCTCGAGCGTGCACCGCATCATCGTGTGCTGCTCAATCTCGGCGCCGAGGTCCCGCCGCAGTTCGCACGCTTCGAGCGCCTGCTCGAAGTGATTGGCGATGCGCCCGACGAACTCGCGTCGGGCCGTGAGCGCTATCGTTTCTACCGCGACCGCGGTTACGCGCTCAACAACTACAAGCAGGGCGGCTGAGGCCGGACGCGCGAGGCGTACCGGCGCAAGGCCGACTGCCCCGATCGATGGAGGTAAACATGTCCGGCATGCACGACTCGGAAGATGCTGCGATTCCGCTCTTGAACGAGGTGATGGTGAGCGGCAATCCGCTGCGCGCGCACAACGTCGAAGAGGCGAAGAGCGCGACGGCCGCTGCCGTCCAGGCCGCCGTGGCCGAGCGCGAGGAGGGCCTGTTCGCGCACGACGCCGACGCGCTCGTCGAGCGGCTGCGCGGCCGTTGCCTGACCTGGCTCACCGGCGAAGGCCGTGCCGTGATCGAGGCGCGCTGCAGCGCCGCGATGCAGGAACATACGAACTGGCTCGTGGGTCAGGTGTCGCGTGAAATCGGTCTTGCGCTCGAAACGGAACTCACGAACTGGGTGAAGGCCGCCGTGCGCGAAGAACTGGCGGCGCGCGCGGGGCGACCGCCTTCGGCCTGATTCAGTTGGGCGCGCGGCGGCGAGCGGCCACCTCGTGGCCCCGCCGTCACATCGTCCGCTTCACTTGAGCGTGAGGATCCAGCTCGCGAGTTGCGCCGCCTGTGCGGGGTTCAACTGCGTGTTGGCCGGCATCGGCACGGTGCCCCACACGCCGCTGCCGCCTTCCAGAATCTTGTGGGTGAGATAGGCCGGCGCGTCGGGCTTGCCTGCGTACTTCGCGGCGACATCGCGCAGGGCGGGACCCATGAAATTGCGGGTCACCGAGTGGCAGCTCATGCAGTTCTGCTGCTGGGCGAGCGCGAGGCCGGTGGGGACATGCTGCGCGCGGGCCGGGGCCGACCCGAGTACGCCGGCAAGGCCGATGGCGAGCGCGGCGGCGAGCGTCGCTATCTTGTTCTTCGCTTGCGACTTCCGTTTCATACTGGTCTCCGCCCGCGTATGCGCCGGCTGTGTCGTCGCATTATAAAAGCAAAGGGCGCACGTCCTGGACGTGCGCCCTTTGCTTGACTGCAGGTCGAGATTCGAATGACGCCAGGCTCCGCCTAGCCCGTCACCGCGCCCTGGTTCGCCGGGCGCGCGAGCGCCGCGTACTTCGCCATCACGCCGCGCGTGTAACGCGGCGCGGGCTGCTTCCAGGCCGCGCGCCGGCGCGCGAGTTCGGCGTCGTCCACGTTCAGTTGCAGCAGCAGCGTGTGAGCGTCGATGGTGATCGAGTCGCCTTCCTGCACGAGCGCGATCGTGCCGCCTTCGAACGCTTCCGGCGCGACGTGACCCACTACCATGCCCCAGGTGCCGCCCGAGAAGCGCCCATCGGTGATGAGCCCAACCGACTCCCCAAGCCCCTTGCCGATGATCGCCGAAGTCGGCGCGAGCATTTCCGGCATGCCGGGGCCGCCCTTCGGGCCGAGGTAGCGCAGCACGACGACGTCGCCGGCCTTGATCTTGTCTGCGAGGATGGCTTCCATCGCGCTCTGCTCGTCGTCGAACACGCGCGCGGGGCCCGTAATCACCGGATTCTTCAGACCGGTGATCTTGGCGACCGCGCCGTGCGTCGCGAGGTTGCCCTTGAGGATCGCCAGATGGCCTTCCTTGTACAGCGCCTGGCTGATGGGGAAGATCACCTTCTGGTCCGCGCGCGGCGCGGACGGCACGTCCTTGAGTTCTTCCGCGATGGTTTTGCCCGTGATAGTGATGCAGTCGCCATGCAGGAGGCCCGCATCGAGCAGGATCTTGAGCACCTGCGGAATGCCGCCGGCCTCGTGCAGGTCGGTGGCGACGTATTGCCCCGAAGGCTTCAGGTCGCAGATCACCGGCACCTTCTTGCGCATGCGCTCGAAGTCGTCGATGGTCCATTCGATTTCCGCGGCATGCGCGATGGCGAGGTAGTGCAGCACGGCGTTGGTCGAACCGCCCGTCGCCATGATGAGCGCCACGGCGTTCTCGATCGACTTCTTCGTGATGATGTCGCGCGGCTTGAGGTCCTGCTTGACGGCCTCGACCAGCACGCGCGCCGATTCCGCCGCCGAGTCGACTTTCTCCTCGTCGGGGTTGGCCATCGTCGACGAATACATGAGCGACATGCCGAGCGCCTCGAACGACGAGCTCATCGTGTTCGCGGTGTACATGCCGCCGCACGAACCCGTTGACGGGCAGGCGTTTTTCTCGACGCCTTCGAAATCTTCTTCGGTCATGCGCCCCGCGGTGAATTCGCCCACGGCCTCGAACGCCGAGACGATGGTGAGCGCCTTTCCCTTCCAGTTGCCCGGGCGGATCGTGCCGCCATACACGTAAATGCCGGGCACGTTGATGCGCGCGAGCGCGATCATGCCGCCGGGCATGTTCTTGTCGCAGCCGCCGATCACGACTACGCCGTCCATCCACTGGCCTTGCACGCAGGTCTCGATGCAGTCGGCGATGACTTCGCGCGAGACGAGCGAGTACTTCATGCCCTCGGTGCCCATCGACATGCCGTCCGAGATCGTGGGCGTGCCAAAGGTCTGCGGGTTCGCGTCGGCGCGCTTGACGGCGTCGACGGCCGCGTCGGTCAGGCGCTGCAGGCCGGCGTTGCACGGCGTGATGGTCGAATGACCATTGGCGACGCCGATCATCGGCTTGTCGAAGTCGGCTTTCTCGTAGCCGAGCGCGTAATACATCGAACGGTTGGGCGAACGGGCGACGCCTTGCGTGATGTGCTTCGAACGACGGTTATAGGGCATGGGGACCTCCGGTGGATTTTGTCTCGGATGCCGGGAGTGGGTTGTGTTTTGGGGGCGCGCCGGCACGTCTATCGAAGCATGCGATTTCGCGAGAACGCTGTCCAATATATTATTCGTGGTCTATTGAGTCGAAAAACATATCAGCATGAAACAGCTCGAGAACCGCCGCCGATGAACCCGACAATCCCCGATCTGCGCCAGCTTCGCTATTTCGTCGCCGTGGCCGAGGAGCAGCATTTCGGCCGCGCGGCGGCGCGCCTGTCGATGACGCAGCCGCCGCTCTCGCAGGCCATTCGCGCGCTCGAGGAGACGCTGGGGGTGGAGCTGTTCGCGCGCACGCGTCGTTCGGTCGAATTGACGGCCGTGGGCGCCGATCTGCTGCCGGAGGTCAGGCGCCTGCTGGCGAGCGCGCAAGCGTTGCGGCCGCTCGCCCAGAGCCTCGCACGCGGCGAGGCGGGCGTGCTCGCGCTGGCCTTCGTTTCGACCGCCGACTACGGCTTGCTGCCGCTTCTGTTGCGCGAGTTCGGCGCGCGCTATCCGCGCGTGCGCCTGCAGCTCGCCGAAGCCACGAGCGACGTGCAGGTGGAAGAACTGGTGGCGGGGCGCATCGACGCCGGCCTCGTCATTGCACCCGTGCCGCTGCGCCACGCGGCTCAGCTTGCTTACCAGCGGCTCGCGCGCGAGCCGCTCGTGGTCGCCATGCCCTCGGCGCTTTCGGTGCGCCTTGGCGGCCCTTCAGCCGACGACTGGCACGACGAGCCCGTGAGCCTGCGCGATCTCGCCGATGTGCCGCTCGTCGTCTTCCCGCGCCATCTGGCCCCCGGCTTCTACGACACCATCATGGACTGCTACGGCGCGGCCGGCCTCGTGCCCCTGATCGGCCAGGAAGCGATCCAGATGCAGACGATCGTGAGCCTCGTCTCGGCCGGCATGGGCGTGGCGCTCGTGCCGCAGTCGCTGCGCCATCTGCGGCGCACGGGCGTCGTGTACCGGCCGCTCGCCGGGGCGGTGCCGGCCATCGAAACGGGCCTCGTCTGGCGCTCGGCCGAGGTGAGCCCGGTGCTCGCGGCGTTCATCGAGATCGTGCGCGCGCACGCGGCGACGGCGGGTGGCCCGGCGCGCAAGGGCTAGTCTGAAGCTGGGTGTGCCGCGCGCGTCATCTGTCACCGTGACACTCGCCGCGCATCGCCAAACGTGCATTTTGGTTTGCGCCCCCTCGCGTCGGCGATAATGTCACGCCGTGACGCGCGGGCGGCGAACCTCGCCGCCTTGCTAACGTCCAACGCGCTTTGCCCGCTTGTGTGAGCGGCGCGCGACTGCTTACAAACCCGATTTCATTCGATATCGCCGACAAGACTTCATCCACGATGCTCATCCACCCGAACTTCGACCCCGTCGCCATTCATCTGGGGCCGCTCGCCGTGCGCTGGTACGGCCTCATGTATCTCGTCGGCTTCATTCTGGCGATCGTGATCGGCCGTCTTCGTCTGCGTCTGCCGTACGTGGCGGCGCAAGGCTGGACCGCGAAAGACATCGACGACATGCTGTTCTACGGCGTGCTCGGCACGATCCTGGGCGGGCGCCTGGGGTACGTGCTGTTCTACAAGGCGAGCTGGTATCTCGCGCATCCGCTCGACATCTTCAAGGTGTGGGAAGGCGGCATGTCGTTTCACGGCGGCTTCCTCGGCGTGACGTTCGCGATGATCCTGTTCGCGTGGCAACGCGGGCGCACCTGGCTGCAGGTCACGGACTTCGTCGCGCCGATGGTGCCCACGGGGCTCGCCTTTGGCCGTCTCGGCAACTTCATCAACGGCGAGCTGTGGGGCCGAGTGACCTCGCCCGATTCGCCGTGGGCCATGCTGTTTCCCGGCGCCGCAAACGACGACGCCGCGTGGCTCGCCGCGCATCCGCAACTGGCCGCGCAGTGGCACCTGAACGAAGTGTTCGCGCAGTACCATCTGCTGCCGCGCCATCCTTCGGAACTGTATGAAATCGCGCTGGAAGGCATTGCGCTCTTCATCGTGCTGATTCTGTTCGCGCGCAAGCCGCGCCCCGTCGGCGCGATTTCGGCGATGTTCCTGATCGGCTATGGTCTCGCGCGCTTCACGGTCGAGTTCGCACGCGAACCCGATGACTTCCTCGGCCTGCTTGCGCTCGGCCTCTCGATGGGCCAGTGGCTCTCGCTGCCGATGATCATCGTGGGGATTGGCCTGATGGCGTGGGCGTATCGCCGCGCCAAACGTGGCAAGGACGGCAACGACCGCGCGCAGGTAGCGGGCGCGAAGAGCTGACACGCGCGCGAACGCACCTCGCGTTTTAGCCCATGAAAAAGGCCACGGTTTTCACCGTGGCCTTTTTACTTGCGTGCTTGCGTGGCTCGTATGGCGCACCTTACTTCATCTGCACCGAGCCGGAAACGTTGACCGTCACCGTGGACGTGCCGCCTTCGAGCGGCACGGGCGACGACATCTTCGCGTCAGCCGAAGCCGCGCGTGCGCTCATCATCATCATGGGGCGCGGCATCACGCCCGAGTGCCCCACGTTCACGTCGCGAATCGAGTAGCTGCTATAGCCGAACGCGCGCGTGGCCGAGAGGGCCTGGTCGCGGAACGAGGCGATTGCCTGGCCCGAAAGTTTTTGCTCGGCGGCGCGCTGCGCTTCGGGCGACAGCGAGAATTGCACGTTGCCCACCTGCATGATCGACGAGAGATCGCCGGCGAGCTTCGATGCCGCCGCGAAATCATGCGACTCGAGTACGACTTCCGTGCGGCCGCGCCAGGCGGAGATGCGCCCGTCGCGATCCGTCGAAGGGAAGATCGAGAACTGGCCCGAGTGCGCGGTCACGCCCGCGACGCCTCTGGCCCGTTGAAGCGCGGAGTCGGCGCGCTGATTGAGCGTCGCGGTGAGCGAGGCGGGATCGTTCGCTTCCTGTTCGTAGAACAGCGTAATGTTGACGACGTCCTGAGGCACTTCGGCGCTCGCCTGCGCGGACAGCGAAAGCACGCCCGAGGGCTGCTGCAAGCGCGCGTCGCTCTGTGCGAACGCGGCGCCCGGTGCGAGCGTCAGGGCGAGGGGGAGGGCGGCAGCCAATGCGGCGGCGAGCGTGACGACGGTTTTTCGGTTCATTGAGGCTCCTTGCAGAACTGGCGTCGCGCGCGAGGCATCTGTTGTGACGCGCGACTGTGCGCGATTGTGCTTGAAGTCGCGCACGAATGCTGTATGCGTGCCGGCCATCGAGGCCGAACCGCATCACATCAGATGTTTCGTGATGAAGTTCCACTCGGCCGTGGTGACCGGCGTGATCGAGAGGCGGTTGCCCTTGGCGAGCACGCGCATGTCCGCGAGTTCCTCGTGCTCGCGCAAGGCGGCGAGAGAAATCAGCGGGCACTTCTTCTTGAATACGACGTCGACGAGCATCCAGCGCGGATTCTCGTGCGTCGATTTCGCGTCGTAGTAAGGGCTTTTCGGATCGAACTGCGTGGGATCGGGGTAGGCCGTGGACGACACCTGCGCGATGCCTGCGATGCCGGGCTCGGGGCAGCTCGAGTGGTAGAACAGCACGCCGTCGCCTTGCTGCATGGTGTCGCGCATGAAATTGCGCGCCTGGTAGTTTCGGACGCCGGTCCAGGGCAGCGTGCGCTGCGGCGCGTTTGCGAGGTCGTCGATGCTTGCTTCGTCGGGTTCGGACTTCATCAGCCAGTAGCGCATGAGTCGAAGTTCACGTCGAAAAGGGGGGAGGGGCGAGCGCGCATGCCGCGAAAGTCGCCAATGCACGCCGCACAAAGGAAAACGGCATCGGACTGTCGTCCGATGCCGTTTGAATAGGTCCCCGCCATAGCCGCTAGGCCGGCATCCTGAACCGAGGGTTCAGAATTGGTCGCAGTTAGCAGCACTTCGGGTACATCAGACTGTGTGACGCGCACGCCCGTGCTACAAATTTCCGCAACCGTGCACATGGCATTGGTTCAAGGAATATATGACCTTGGCGAACCAGGCAGGGAAGCTGACTAAACTGGTTGGCAGCGTGTTTAGAAACGCGCGTTTCTAAACAAATCAACGCTACCTTTGAACAACATCATACCGCACGTTGCTGCGTAATACTGCGGCTTACAACCGCGGTGTACATCAGCGCTTATTGCACACCGTACTGATGAATGACAGCGCCGAGTTGTTCGTTCATTTGGCGCATTGTACGACGGATTTCTTCGGCTGGGAATGCTTCCCCGTGACGCACGCTGGTTTGCAGGCGCAGCAGTTCCGAGGCGAGCGAGAGCGCCGCCATGACGGCGATGCGATCGGTGCCGCGCACGTTGCTGTGATTGCGGATCTTCGACATCTCGGCGTCCACGCGCGCCACGGCTTCGAGCAGTGCCTGTTCCGTTTCCGGCGAACAGACGAGGCGATAGGTTTGGCCGAGTATCGTCGCTTCGATCTGCTTGGTGGTCATGCATTTTCTCCGTGGCGGGCCGCGTTGCTGTCGTCGTCGGTGCTCTGCGACGGCTCGAGCAGATCGAGCTGGTTGTCGCGCTCGTTACCAGCGCGTGCGCGTGGCAGCTTTTCGAGGATCGCGTTCAGACGCACCTGCGCATCGTCGATCTTGGCCGAGAGTGCATCGCGCTCTGCCTGCAGCGCGGCGCGCTCCTCGCGGACCTGTTCGAGTTCGGTGCGTGTTTCGTCGCATTGCGCACGCAGCTGCGCGAGTTGCTCTTCGAGTGCGAGGCGTGCTTCATGTTGGCGCTGATTAATCTCGATCAGCCGCCCGATGTTTTGTGAGAGTGTTTCGAGTTCGTTGAGCATGTGCTGCGTCCTCTAAAGACAGGCATTCTAGCGCGGATTAACGCGTATTTTGATAATTGTGTCGTTTCCAGACGTAACAACCCGGCTTCTTACCGGAATCAGGCCCGAAACCCTCGCTACGTGTGCTGCATACGCTGGGCGGGAACGTAATTTGCCAAGGCCGCGCGCGCAGCGCATCGTCTCGATCGTGGTCTGCGCGTTATAACATCACGGATTCATGGTCTTTTGCCAGTGCTTTCGCGAACGGCTTATGCCACGTCATGCAGAATCCCTGGCGACCAAAATACTGCGCTCTGTCGTGGCCTGCTATACCCCTGCTGTCTTTTTGTGCGAGCTTGATTGAAATCCGCTGCCGAGTTCCCCGATGCGTTCCATGAGCCGCGATGAGTCCCATGCTGTACCGCCTGTGCCGCCCGTGCCGCCATTACACGCGCTGCCGCGCCGCTCGATGAGCGCGCGCCGTGCATGCATGATCTGGGCCGCGCTCGCAGCCGTGGCGCTCGTGGTGTTCGCTGCATCGCTTGCAACCGGCAGCGTGAGCGTGACGTTTGCGCAGGCGCTGGCGGCGCTCGCTCCCACGCATGACGTGCACGGCGCGCCGGACGTGGCGATCGAAATCGTGCGTACGCTGCGCTTGCCGCGCGCGTTGGCGGGGTTTGCATGCGGCGGCTTGCTCGCGCTGGCGGGGGCGCTGCTGCAGGTGCTGCTGCGCAATCCGCTTGCGGAGCCCTACGTGCTCGGTGTGTCTGGCGGCGCTGCCGCATTCGCACTCGTGGCGATGATCGCTGGTGTGGCGTGGTGGGGCGTGCAGGCGAGCGCGTGTGCGGGTGCGTTCGTTTCGATCCTGCTCGTGCTCGGCCTCGCGCGCCGCGAGTTGTGGCGCGGCGAGCCACAAGACAGCTCGCCGCGGCTGCTCCTGACGGGCGCGGTGACGGCGGCAGGCTGGGGCGCATTGATCACACTGCTGCTCACGCTCGCGCCCGACACGCGCCTGCGCGGCATGCTGTTCTGGCTCACGGGCGACCTCAATGGCGCGGGCAGGCCATGGCCCGCGCTCGCAACGCTTGGCGTGGTCCTTGCGTGCATCGTGCCCGCCGCGCCGATGCTCAACGTGCTGCTGCGCGGCGACGCTGCCGCGCAGGCGCTCGGTGTGCCGGTGCTGCGTCTGCGCGTGGGCATTTATCTTGCTGCGTCGCTCGCGGCGGCCGCTGCGGTGACGACGGGCGGTACCATCGGCTTCGTGGGGCTCGTCGTGCCCCACATGCTGCGCCTCGCGTTCGGCAACGACCAGCGCATGCTCGTGCCGGCCGCCGCGCTCGCGGGCGGCGTGGCCGTGATGGGCGCGGACCTCGTCGCGCGTACGGTGGCGGCGCCCGCGCAGTTGCCGGTGGGCGTCGTGACCGCGCTCGCGGGCGTGCCGGTATTCCTGTGGATGCTGCTCGCGAGGCGCGGACGATGAGCGATACGCATCCCCCCCTGCTCGCGGTCCACGCGCTCACGTTGCGCGCGGGCGCGCGCACGCTCGTGGAATCGCTCACGCAAAAGTTTGCCGCCGGCGAAATCTGGTGTGTGGCGGGCGCAAATGGCGCGGGCAAGACCACACTGATCGGTGCGCTCGCGGGCCTGGGCGAGCCCTCGGCGGGACGCGTCGAAGTCGAGGGCATCGCGCTCGCACAGTGGCCGCCGGTGCGCCTCGCGCAGCGTCGCGCGCTGATGCCGCAGGACCAGCGCGACGCCTTCAGCGCGAGCGTGATCGACACCGTGCTGCTCAATCGCTATCCGCATCTTTCGGGCTGGGGCTGGGAAGCCGATGCCGATCGCGCCGCCGCGCACGCCGCGCTCGCCACGCTCGGCCTCGAAGCGTTCGCGGCGCGCGATGTGCTGTCGCTCTCTGGCGGCGAGCGCCAGCGCGTCGCGCTTGCCGCCGCGCTGTGTCAGGGCGCGCCGCTCCTGCTGCTCGACGAGCCGCTCGCCCATCTGGACCTGCATCATCAGATTGCGTGTCTCGAAGCGCTCTCGCACTGGGTGCGCAGTGAAGCGCGCGCCGTGCTGCTTTCGTGCCACGATCTCAATCTTGCGCGGCGCTTCGCGACGCACGCGCTCCTGCTCGATGGCCGCGGCGGTTTTCACGCGGGCCCCGTGCGCGATGTGCTCACGCCGGAACGCGCGAGCGCCGCATTCGGACATCCGCTCGTGCTGATACGCGAGGGCGCGCACGAGGCGCTTGTACCCGCACTCGTACCGACATCTTCATCACCGCATTCGCCGGGATCGAATGGCGTGCACTAGTGCGCCGCTGTCGCCCGCATCACTTTGAAACGAAATACACCATGACGTCATCGCTTACCGAACTGCTCGCCGTCGAACCGCTCGATCTCTCGTTGCGCGACGAACTGCAACGCCTCATCGACACGAAGACCAAACCGCCCGGCAGTCTCGGCCGCCTCGAAACCCTGGCGCGCCAGCTCGGCATGATCCAGGGCACGACGCGCCCGGGCGTCGAGCGTCCCGTGATGATCGTCTTCGCAGGCGACCACGGCATCGCCGCCGAAGGCGTGAGCCCTTACCCGCAGGCCGTGACCGCGCAGATGGTCGCGAACTTCGTGGCAGGGGGCGCGGCGATCAACGTGTTCAGCAGCGTGGCGGGACTCACGCTCGAAGTCGTCAACGCGGGCGTGGCGTCGCCGCTGCCGCCGTCGCCGACACTCGTCGATGTGCCCATCGCGGCCGGCACGCGCAACTTTGCGCACGAGCGCGCCATGACGCGCGACGAAGCCCTCGCCGCGCTTGCGGCGGGCGCCGAGCGCGTGCGTCATCACGCGGCGCTCGGCACGAACGTGATCGGCTTTGGCGAAATGGGCATTGCGAACACGTCGTCGGCCGCGTGCCTGATGAGCCGGTTGTGCGGCGTGCCGATCGATGAATGCGTCGGGCGCGGCACGGGCCTCGACAATGCGGGCCTCGCGAAAAAGCGCAATGTGCTCGCGGCGGCGCTCGCGCATCACGCCGATGCGCGCGAGCCGCTCGACGTGCTCGCCGCGTTCGGCGGCTTCGAAATCGCGATGATGGCGGGCGCATATCTCGAAGCGGCGCGCTCGCGCATGGCGATTCTCGTCGACGGCTTCATCGCTACCTCGGCGCTGCTCGTGGCCGACTCGCTCGCGCCGAACGTGCGCGACTACTGCGTGTTTGCGCACGCATCGAACGAAGCGGGGCATCGCCGCATGCTCGATCACTTCGGCGCGCGCGAACTGCTTACGCTCGACCTGCGTCTGGGCGAGGGCACGGGCGCGGCGCTGGCGGTGCCGCTGCTGCGCGCGGCGGTCGCGTTCCTCAACGACATGGCGAGCTTCGAGTCGGCCGGCGTCGACAATCGCAGTGATCGCCACGCCTGAGCGTCGCGCGATGAATCCGCTTGCGGAGCTGCGTTATTTCTTCACGGCGCTCGGCTATTTCACGCGCGTGCCGGTGCCGCGCTGGGTGGGCTTCGAGCCCGCCTGGCTCAACGCGGCGGCGCGTTACTTTCCGTTCGTCGGCGCGTTGATCGGCGCGCTCGCGGCGCTCGTCTATCTCGCCGCGCTGCGCGTGTTTCCGGCGAACGTGGCCGTGCTGCTGTCGATGGCGGTCACGCTCCTCGCGACGGGCGCCTTTCACGAAGACGGTCTCGCCGACTGCCTCGACGCATTCGGCGGCGCGTACGCCCGCGAGGACGTGCTGCGCATCATGCACGATTCGCGCATCGGCGCATTTGGCGCGATCGGTCTCGTGGTGGCGCTCGCGCTCAAGTGGCAGACGCTCGCGGCGCTGCCGCCGGCACGCGCCGCGATGCTGATGATCGCCGGCCACGCCGCGAGCCGCGCGTGCGCGATCAGCTATCTCGTCTCGCTCGAGTATGTGCGTGCCGAGGGCAAGGCCAAGCCCGTCGCGCAGCGCATGAGCATGCCCGCGTGGCTGTGCGCGTGCGTGTTCGGCCTGCCGTGGCTGTTCTGGCCGGTGTGGTCCGGTGCGCCCGACTGGCGCGCGGGCGTCGCGACGCTCGGCGTGCTCGCCGTGTTGCGCTATGCACTGGGGCGTTACTTCGTGCGGCGCATCGGCGGCTATACGGGCGATTGTCTCGGCTTGGCGCAACAGGTGTTCGAGATCGCCATCTACCTCGTGGGACTCGCATGGATCTCGTTCTGATCCGTCATCCCGCCGTGGCGGTGGATGCGGGCGTGTGCTACGGCGCGAGCGATGTGCCGCTCGCGGGCGACGCGACGCAGCAGGCCGCGTCGCTCGCTGAGCGGATCGCGGCGCTCGGCGTGCGCGAACCGCAGCGTATCGAAACGAGCCCGCTCACGCGCTGCGCGAGCGTGGCGGCGGCGCTCGGCCGTCTGCGCGGCCACACGCCGCAAGCCGAAGCACGCCTCGCGGAGATGGATTTCGGCGCATGGGAGATGCAGCGCTGGGACGCGATCGAGCGCGCGCAGATCGACGCATGGGCCGCGAATTTCGAGCATGCGCGCGAGCATGGCGGTGAGAGCGTCGCGCAGTTCGATGCGCGCGTGAGCAGCTGGTTCGATACGCTCGACGCGCGCGAGAAGCGCACCGTTTGGGCCGTCACGCATGCGGGCGTGATCCGCACCGTCACGGCGCGCGCGCTCGGCATGCCGCTCGCGCGTTGTGTGCGCTGGCCGCTGGAGATGGGCGCCATCGTGCATTTGCGTTACGACTCGTCGAGCGCCCTGTGGCTGCTCGCGCGCTGGAACGCCTGGTAAGTCGCTGAGGATAGCGAATCAATGCGCGGCGGCGTTGCGCGAGCGGGCGAGGTCGAGATCCTCGCACAACTGCGCCGCGCCCTGGGCGATGCGCGGCGCGGGGCGCGTGAGCAGATCGCCGTCGATGGCGAAGAGATTGCCGCGCGCGACGGCGGCTAGCGCCGGCCAGGCGCGCCAGCGCTCGAGGCCCGGCAGCGGGCGCTCCGGCGACGTCGCGCCTTGCGACGCGGTGACGATCGCATCGGGATTGGCCGCGAGGACGGCTTCCGTCGATACCGTCGGCACGAGCGGTTCGAGGGCCGCGAACACGTTGCGGCCGCCGCAGAGCGCGATCACGTCGCTGATCATGTGCGAGCCGTTGATGGTCATCAGCGGCTGATCCCAGACTTCGTAGAACACGCTCACGGATGCGCGCTGCGCATAGCGCGCGTGCAGCTGCGCGATGTCGCGGCGGTAGGCATTCGCGGCGGCCTGCGCAGCGTCTTCGGTGCCGAGCAGCACACCGAGGCGCGTGAGCGAGGTCGCGACATCGTCGAGCTTGTGTGGCTCGCTGAAAAAGAGGGGGATGTGCAGCGCGCGCAGACGATCGAGCTGTTGCTGAGCGTTGCCGTGACGCCAGACCACGATGAGGTCGGGCTTGAGCGCGGCGATGCGCTCGAGGTCGAGCGCGCGGTTGTCGCCCACGTGCGGCACTTTTTGCGCTTCGGGCGGGTAGTCGCTGTAGGCCACGGCGCCGACCACTTTCGCGCCGCCGCCTGCGGCGTAGAGCAGTTCGGTCACGTGGGGCGCGAGGCTCACTACGCGCTGCGCTGGCGCGGGGAGGGTGACGGTGTTGCCCGCGTCGTCGATGGCGGTGACGGTCGCATGCGCGGCGCACGGCAGGAGCGTCGCGGCCAGCAGCGCCAACGCAATGACGGCTGCGCGCATCAGCCGATCGCCCGCATGGCTTGTCCGAGTGCGCTTTCGAAGCGCTGCCATTCGCTTTCTGACGCGGGCAGGCCAAAGCGCAGGCTGGCCGGTGCGTCGAAGCGGCGCGTCCATACGGCGTGGCGCGCGAGTGCGTCCTGCAGCACCGGCGCGCGTGGGTCCGCGAGCCACGCGAACAGCGGCGTGGCGTGCGGCGTGAAGCCGTGAGCGCGCAGCAGCGCGACGAGGCGCGCGCTTTCGGCGGCGAGCCGAATGCGCATTTCGTTCTGCCACGCGCTGTCTTCGAACGCATGGGTGACCGCGTGGCGCGCCGGCCCGCTCACCGTCCACGCGCCCAGATGCGCGCGCAACGCGGCCAGCAGGGCAGGCGCGCCGAGCGCGAATCCGCAGCGCGCGCCCGCGAGCCCGAAGAACTTGCCCGGCGATCTGCACGAAGCCGCGCAGCGTTACGGCATCGCCTGGCACGCGTGGATCGACCTTTCCACCGGCATCAATCCGCACGGCTACCCTGTGCCGCCGGTGCCATC
>NZ_JBFRCN010000006.1:0-207978 GCF_040965835.1 Paraburkholderia sp. BR10872 | reverse complement strand
CAACTATGGCCTGCCGCAATGGCTGCGTGTGACGATCGGCTTGCCCGAGGAGAACGCGGCATTCGTCGCGGCCCTCGAGCGAGCGCTTGGCGCGCAATGAGCGCGCAACCCTTACTTTTTTCGGTGACGTCGTGAGTGCGTTTTCGTTTAACAAACTGGTGATTTTCGGCGTGGGCCTGATCGGCGGGTCGCTCGCGCGCGCGTTGCGCGAGCGAGGCTCGCACGGCGGCGAAGGCGTGCAGGTGATCGGTGTGGGCCGCAGTGCAAAGTCGGTATCGCGCGCGCTCGAACTGGGCGTGATCGATGCCGCCGCGACGCTCGACGACGAAGCGGCGCTCGCCGCCGCGCTCGACGGCGCCGACATCGTGCTGATCGCCGCTCCCGTAGCGCAAACCCAGGCCCTGCTCGAGCGCATGGCGCCGCACCTGGGGCAAGCAACCATCGTCACCGACGCCGGCAGCACCAAGAGCGACGTGATCGCCGCGGCCCGTGCCGCGCTCGGCGCGCGCATCGCCCAGTTCGTGCCGGGGCATCCCATCGCCGGGCGCGAATCGAGCGGCGTCGACGCCGCGCTGCCCGATCTCTACGTGGGCCGCAACGTCGTGCTGTGCCCGCTCGCGGAAAACGCGCCGGCATCGGTCGAGCGCATCGCCGCGATGTGGCGCGCCACGGGCGCATTGATCGGCGAGATGCCGGCCGCGCAGCACGATCGCGTGTTCGCTTCGGTGAGCCATCTGCCGCATGTGTTGTCGTTTGCGCTCGTCGACCAGATTCTCGCTTCGCCCGACGCCCAGCTGAAATTTTCGTTCGCGGCAGGCGGTTTCCGCGACTTCACGCGCATTGCCGCGTCGAGCCCCGAAATGTGGCGCGACGTGTGCCTCGCGAACCGCGCCGCGCTGCTCGCCGAACTCGACGGCTACACTGAAGTGCTGGCGAAGCTGCGCGCGGCCATCGACGCCGGCGACGGCGCAGCGCTCGAAACCGTGTTCGCGCGTTCGCGCGCCGCGCGCGAGGCGTGGCAGGAGCGCGGCGGCAAGAGCGCGGCGGCGGCCATCGATACAGCACCAGGCAAATAAGCAAGCAGGACCCAGCCCGACGGCGCGAGCGCCGCAACCCAGGCAACCTCAGGTAACACCAGGCATTCTCAGGACACGCTCATGGAACACCTCGATCTCGGACCGTTCACCCGTGCGTCCGGCACGATCCGTCTGCCCGGTTCGAAGAGCATCTCGAACCGCGTGCTGCTGCTCGCCGCGCTGGCCGAGGGCGAAACGACCATCACGAACCTGCTCGACTCCGACGACACGCGCGTGATGCTCGACGCACTGGAAAAGCTCGGCGTGAAGCTCAAACGAGAGGACGACACCTGCATCGTGCAGGGCACGCGCGGCGCGTTCCAGGCGGTGCGCGCGGATCTCTTCCTCGGCAACGCAGGCACGGCGGTGCGTCCGCTCACGGCCGCGCTCGCGGTGAACGGCGGCGACTACCGCATTCACGGCGTACCGCGCATGCACGAGCGACCCATCGGCGACCTCGTGGACGGCCTGCGCCAGATCGGCGCGAAGATCGATTACGAAGAAAACGAAGGCTATCCGCCGCTGCGCATCCGCCCCGCGCCGGTTTCGGTCGAGGCGCCCATCCGCGTGCGCGGCGATGTGTCGAGCCAGTTCCTCACGGCGCTTCTGATGACGCTGCCGCTCGTGCGCGCCAAGGACGGCGTGACGATCGTCGAAGTGGACGGCGAACTGATCTCCAAGCCCTACATCGAAATCACGATCAAGCTGATGGAGCGCTTCGGCGTGAAGGTCGAGCGCCACGGCTGGCACCGCTTCGAGATCCCGGCGGGCGTGCGCTACCAGTCGCCGGGCAAGATCATGGTCGAGGGCGATGCATCGAGCGCGTCGTACTTTCTCGCCGCGGGCGCGATCGGCGGCGGCCCGCTGCGTGTGGAAGGCGTGGGACGATCGAGTATCCAGGGCGACGTTGCGTTCGCCGCGGCGCTCATGCGCATGGGCGCGAACGTCACGGTCGCCGATGACTGGATCGAGGTGCGCGGGATCGGCAACGATCACGGCAAGCTCGACCCCATCGACATGGACTTCAACCTGATTCCCGACGCAGCGATGACGATCGCCGTGGCGGCGCTCTTCGCCGACGGCGCAACTACGCTACGCAACATCGCGAGCTGGCGCGTGAAGGAAACCGACCGCATCGCCGCGATGGCCACGGAACTGCGCAAGGTGGGCGCGAACGTGGAAGAGGGCCCCGATTACCTGATCGTGCGTCCGCCCGAGCAACTCACGCCGAACGCAGCGATCGACACCTACGACGATCACCGCATGGCGATGTGCTTCTCGCTCGTGAGCCTCGGCGGCGTGCCGGTGCGCATCAACGACCCGAAGTGCGTCGGCAAGACGTTCCCCGATTACTTCGAGCGCTTCCTGGCGCTCGCGCAACCTTGATTCAATGAAGCCGAGTACCTTTGCCGCATGAAATCGACCCGTCCCTTTTATCCGACGCCCGTCATCACGATCGACGGCCCGAGTGCTTCCGGCAAGGGCACGGTGGCCGCGCTAGTCGCCGCGCAACTTGGCTTTCACCTGCTCGACAGCGGCGCGCTGTACCGCCTGGCGGCGCTCGCGAGCATGCGCTACGCGATTGCGGCCGACGACGCCGAGAACCTTGCGAAGCTGATCGACGATCTCCATATCACGTTCCGCGAGGGGCTTGCGCAGCTCGATGGCGTTGAAGTTTCGAACGAAATCCGTGCCGAGGAAGTGGGCAACCGCGCCTCGATGATCGCTGCGCATCCGGCCGTGCGCACCGCGCTCGTGGCGCGCCAGCGGGCGTTTCGCAAGCTTCCCGGGCTCGTTGCGGATGGCCGCGACATGGGCACCGTGATCTTCCCGGACGCTGTTCTGAAGGTGTTTTTAACGGCCAGCGTGGAGGCCCGTGCGGCCCGCCGGCATAAGCAATTGATCCAAAAAGGTTTTTCTGCTAATATGGATGACTTGCTTCGGGATTTGCGTGGACGCGACGCGCGCGACAGTAACCGCGCGGCCGCACCGCTCAAGCCTGCAGCAGATGCGCAGCTTCTCGATACTTCGGCGCTCTCCGTCGACCAGGCGGTCGAACAGGTGGTGCAGTGGTATCAGGAGTCTAGCCAACTGCGGCCCGTACGGTAATCCGCGAACGGGGCAAAGCGCAGTAAAGAAAGCAGTAAGCAGTAAGCAGTAAGCAGTAAGCAGTACGAGTAGGTGCCCTGGAAAGCAACAGGGCGTGTGTTAAACCCTTTAACCCCGTATGGCTTTTGCATCTGCGCCGCGAGCATCGTGTTCCGGCCTCAACGCCCGGCAGTCAAGACCGACTGGCGAGGTAGCGAAAACCATGCAAATCCAGATTTTTATGTCCGACCTGCAAACCTCCACCCCGAATACCGAATCTTTCGCGGCTCTGTTCGAAGAGTCGCTGACCCGCCAGGACATGCGCGCCGGCGAAGTGATTTCCGCCGAAGTCGTGCGCGTCGACCACAACTTTGTGGTCGTCAATGCTGGTCTCAAGTCCGAAGCCTATATTCCGCTCGAAGAATTCCTGAACGACGCGGGTGAAGTGGAAGTGCAGGCGGGTGATTTCGTTTCCGTCGCGATCGACGCGCTGGAAAACGGCTACGGCGACACCATCCTGTCGCGCGACAAGGCGAAGCGTCTCGCTTCGTGGCTGTCGCTGGAAAAGGCTCTCGACAACAACGAACTCGTGACCGGCACGATCACGGGCAAGGTCAAGGGCGGCATGACCGTCATGGTCAACGGCATCCGCGCGTTCCTGCCGGGTTCGCTCGTCGACACGCGTCCGGTCAAGGACACGACGCCGTACGAAGGCAAGACCCTCGAATTCCGCGTCATCAAGCTCGACCGCAAGCGTAACAACGTCGTGCTGTCGCGCCGCGCAGTGATCGAAGCCACGCAAGGCGAAGAGCGCGCAAAGCTGCTCGAAACGCTCAAGGAAGGCGCGATCGTCAACGGCGTGGTCAAGAACATCACCGACTACGGCGCGTTCGTGGACCTCGGCGGCATCGACGGCCTGCTGCACATCACCGACATCGCATGGCGTCGCGTGCGTCACCCGAGCGAAGTTCTCTCGGTTGGCCAGGAAGTCACCGCGAAGATCCTCAAGTTCGACCAGGAAAAGAACCGCGTTTCGCTCGGTATCAAGCAACTGGGCGACGATCCGTGGGAAGGCATCTCGCGCCGTTACCCGTCGGGCACGCGTCTGTTCGGCAAGGTCACGAACATCACCGACTACGGCGCGTTCGTCGAAGTCGAATCGGGCATCGAAGGCCTGGTTCACGTGTCGGAAATGGACTGGACCAACAAGAACGTTGCTCCGTCGAAGGTTGTCCAGCTGGGCGACGAAGTCGAAGTCATGGTCCTCGAGATCGACGAAGACCGCCGCCGCATCTCGCTCGGCATGAAGCAGTGCAAGCCGAATCCGTGGGATGACTTCAGCCGCAACTTCAAGAAGGGCGACAAGCTCCAGGGCGCGATCAAGTCGATTACCGACTTCGGCGTGTTCATCGGTCTGCCTGGCGGCATCGACGGTCTGGTTCACCTTTCGGACCTGTCGTGGTCGGAAGCTGGCGAAGAAGCCGTTCGCAAGTACAAGAAGGGCGACGAAGTCGAAGCCGTGGTTCTGGGCATCGACGTCGAGAAGGAACGCATTTCGCTCGGCATCAAGCAGCTCGAAGGCGACCCGTTCAGCAACTTCGTTGCTGTCAACGACAAGGGTTCGATCGTCGACGGCGTGGTCAAGTCGGTTGACGCCAAGGGCGCAGTCGTGACGCTGAACGCCGACGTCGAAGGCTACCTGCGTGCTTCGGAAATCGCGCAAGACCGCGTGGAAGATGCTCGCAACGTGCTGAAGGAAGGCGACAAGGTCAACGCGATGATCATCAACATCGATCGCAAGTCGCGTGGCATCAACCTGTCGATCAAGGCGAAGGACTCGGCTGAAACGCAGGAAGCCCTGCGCACCATGTCGGCTGATTCGGGTCAGGCTGCCACCGGCACGACCAACCTCGGCGCGCTGCTCAAGGCCAAGCTCGACGGCCAGAACCAGTAAGCCTCAAACGGGGGCAAGCTGAAGTATGACCAAATCTGAATTGGTCGCGCAGCTGGCTACGCGATTTCCGCAACTTGTTCTCAAGGACGCGGATTTCGCGGTCAAGACGATGCTCGATGCGATGTCCGAGGCGCTTGCCAAGGGCCATCGCATCGAAATTCGTGGCTTTGGCAGCTTCGGCCTGAATCGTCGGCCGTCGCGCGTCGGTCGCAATCCGAAGTCGGGTGAAAAGGTGCTGGTGCCTGAGAAGTTCGTGCCGCACTTCAAGCCGGGCAAGGAACTGCGCGAGCGCGTCGACCGTAATTCGGGCGAGCCGCTGAAGGCGGACGAGCCGGACGACGACCTGTAAGCGTTGGATCGTTTTCGATCGGGCGATTGCGGTCGTCGGCGGTCAATGCCAGATGGCCAGAATGCATGGACCGATAAAAAGCGCTGGGGTGAACAACCCCGGCGCTTTTTTTTCGTCTGCGCCTTTTGGACGCGGTTAGTTCCGGCAAGCCAGGTTGCCTGGCTCAGTGCTCGCTCACACGTGTCGGCCCGCGAGCCGTTCAATTACAATACGGGACACTTCGGCGCGGCTTGTGCTGCGGCGCAGCATGTCCGCCGTGCCGGCGCCTTTCTCAACTGCCAAGAGAACCCTTCAATGAGATTGATCGCCTGGGTGATCCGTGTGCTGGTGTTCGTACTGCTGCTCGTCCTTGCGCTCGCCAACACGCAAACCGCGACGCTGAACTTTCTGGCCGGATATTCGTGGCAGGCCCCGCTGATCCTGATCGGCCTCGCGTTTTTTGTCGTGGGGCTGCTGGCGGGGCTGCTTTCTGCGCTGCCCGGCGTGTTCCGGCTGCGCATGGAAAACGGCCGCCTCAAGCGCGACTTGCGGGTGGCGCGTGAAACGCCCACGCCGAGCGTCGAGCCGCCGCTGCCGCCGCTCATCTGATTTGTATTGCCGTGCCGCGCGCCTGAACGCGTGCGGCTGATTTTCCGCTCATACCATCGCTCGCATGGATCTCGATTTTTGGTGGCTCCTCGTCATTCCCGTGGCTTTCGCGCTCGGCTGGATGGCGTCGCGCTACGACCTGAAGGCACTGCTTTCCGAAAGCGCCAACCTGCCGCGCTCGTATTTTCGCGGCCTGAATTTTCTGCTCAACGAGCAGCCGGACAAGGCCATCGACGCGTTCATCGAGGTCGCCAAGCTCGACCCCGAAACCGTCGAGCTGCACTTCGCGCTCGGCAATCTGTTTCGCCGCCGCGGCGAGACCGACCGCGCGATCCGCGTGCATCAGAATCTGCTTTCGCGTTCCGACCTGCCCGTGAACGAGCGCGACCACGCGCTCTATGAACTCGGCCAGGATTTTCTGAAGGCCGGTATGCTCGACCGCGCCGAAGAGACCTTCGGCAAGCTCAAGTCGGGCGACTTCGCGCTCGGCGCTCAGCGTGCACTGCTCGCGATCTACGAGATCGAGAAGGACTGGAACCGCTGCATCGACACGGCACGTCATCTCGAAACGATGGGCGCGGCGTCGCTCGACCTCGAGATCGCCCAGTTCCACTGCGAACTCGCGCAGGAAGCGCTCCAGCAGAAAAAGCCCGACGAAGCGCGCCGTCAACTGGCGCTCGCGCTCAAGGCCAATTCGCAGAACGTGCGCGCGACGATCCTCGCAGGCGACGTCGATGCGGCAAGCGGCGATTGCGAGACTGCGCTTGGCCACTGGCGCGATGTCGAAGCGCAAAACCCCGCTTATCTGCCGCTCGTCGCCGAAAAGGTCATGAAGGCCTACGAGACGCTCGGCCGCGCCGAAGAGGGCGCACAATTGCTCACGACGTGGGTCGACGCGTATCCGTCGAACGATCTGCTCGACGTCGCCTACAAGTATGTCGCCGCGCTGCGCGGCCCCGATGCGGCGCACGCGCTCGCCCGCACGCAGATGCAGAAGTCGCCGAACCTCGCCGGCATGGCGCGCCTGCTCGAAGCGCAGCAGGCCACGGCCGAAGAGCCGCGCCGCAGCGAACTCGAGCTGATGCGCAAGCTGCTCCAGCAGCGCACCAAGAACCTGCCTCGCTACACCTGCCAGAACTGCGGATTCCGGGCGCGCCTGTTCTACTGGCAGTGTCCGGGCTGCAGCGGCTGGGAAACCTATGCGCCGCGCCGTGTCGAGCCGGTTCCCGCGTCGAGCTGAGCCTTAAGGGCGCGCGTGCCCAGCCCGGCACCAGCCGGCCGCGCCCACAAACATTCCAACATCCGCATCTGTCACCGGAGCGCCTATGAAGATCACCATTGTCGGTACCGGCTACGTCGGCCTCGTCACCGGTGCGTGTCTTGCCGAAATCGGCCACGACGTGTTTTGCCTCGATGTCGATCCGCGCAAGATCGATATCCTGAATGGCGGCGGCGTCCCGATTCACGAGCCGGGCCTGCTCGAACTCATCGCGCGCAACCGCGCGGCCGGGCGCATTACCTTTTCCACCGACATCGCCGCGAGCGTCGAGCACGGCGAGGTGCAGTTCATCGCCGTGGGCACGCCGCCCGACGAAGACGGCTCGGCCGATCTCCAGTACGTGCTCGAAGCGGCGCGCAGCATCGGCCGCCACATGAACGGCTTCAAGGTGGTCGTCGACAAGTCGACGGTGCCGGTCGGCACGGCGCAGCGCGTGCACGGCGTGCTGGCCGAAGAACTGGCGAAGCGCGGCCTCTCGCATAGCGTGGATCACCGCTTCTCGGTCGTCTCGAACCCCGAGTTTCTGAAAGAGGGCGCGGCGGTGGACGACTTCATGCGTCCGGACCGCATCATCATCGGTCTCGACGAGGACGAGAACGGCACCGTGGCGCGCGAGAAGATGAAGCGCCTCTACGCGCCGTTCAACCGCAATCACGAACGCACGATCTACATGGACGTGCGCTCCGCCGAATTCACGAAGTACGCGGCCAACGCCATGCTCGCCACGCGCATCTCGTTCATGAACGAGATGGCGAATCTCGCCGACCGCGTGGGCGCCGACATCGAGTCGGTGCGCCGCGGCATCGGCTCCGATCCGCGCATCGGCTATCACTTCCTCTATGCCGGCTGCGGCTATGGCGGCTCGTGCTTCCCGAAGGACGTGCAGGCGCTGATCCGCACGGCCGCCGAGTCGGGCCAGAACCTGCGCGTGCTCGAAGCCGTCGAGGAGGTCAATCACGGCCAGAAGGAAGTGCTCGTGAAGAAGATCGCCAGCGTGTGCGGCGACGACCTCACCGGCAAGCACTTCGCCGTGTGGGGCCTCGCGTTCAAGCCGAACACCGACGACATGCGCGAAGCGCCGAGCCGCCGTCTGATCGCCGACCTGCTCTCGCGCGGGGCCACGGTGGCGGCGTGGGACCCGGTCGCAGCCGAAGAGGCGCAGCGCGTGTTCGCGCTCGATCTCGCACACGCGCCTGAGCAGCACGCGCGCCTGACGTTCGCATCGAGCCAGGACGACGCGCTCACGGGTGCCGACGCGCTCGTGATCGTCACCGAATGGACCGCCTTCAAGGCGCCCGATTTCGCGCATTTGAAGAAGGTGCTCAAGGCACCGCGTATCTTCGACGGACGCAACCTCTACGAGCCCGACGCCATGGCCGAGCTCGGCATTGACTATCATTCGATTGGGCGGCCCCATGTCAATCTCGCAAACTCCGCAGCCTGAAGCCGCGCCCGTCGCCGCGCTTGCTGCTGCCATCGCGCCGGAAGTGCGCGTCGTGCCGCGCGAGAAGCTCGCGACCTCGCGCGTGCTGGTGGTGGGCGACGTCATGCTCGACCGCTACTGGTTCGGCGACGTCAACCGCATCTCGCCGGAAGCGCCGGTGCCGGTCGTGCATGTGCAGCGCAAGGAAGACCGTTTGGGTGGCGCCGCGAACGTCGCGCGCAACGCGGCGGCGCTCGGCGCTCACGCGGGCCTCCTGTGCGTGGTGGGCCATGACGAACCCGGCGAGCGTATCGTCGAGCTGCTCGACGAAAGCAACGTGAACGCGTATCTCGAGCGCGATCCCGCGTTGCCGACCACCATCAAGCTGCGCGTGCTGTCGCGCCAGCAACAGTTGTTGCGCGTGGACTTCGAAAACACGCCCGCGCACGAGATCCTGCTCGCCGGCCTCGCGCGTTTCGACGCGCTGCTGCCCACGCACGACGTGATCCTGCTCTCCGACTACGCGAAGGGTGGGCTCACGCATGTCACGCAGATGATCGCGAAGGCGCGCGCCGCGGGCAAGGCGGTGCTCGTCGATCCGAAGGGCGACGACTGGGAGCGCTATCGCGGCGCGAGCCTCATCACGCCGAACCGCGCGGAGCTGCGCGAAGTGGTGGGCACGTGGAAGTCCGAGGAGGACCTGCACGCGCGCGTGACGAAGCTGCGCCACGAACTGCAGTTCGATGCGCTCCTGCTCACGCGCTCAGAAGAGGGTATGACGCTCTTTTCCGATGACGGCGCGCTGCACGCGGCGGCCGATGCGCGCGAAGTGTATGATGTCTCGGGCGCCGGCGACACGGTGATCGCGACCGTCGCGGTCATGCTGGGCGCGGGATTGCCGCTCGTCGAAGGCGTCGCGCTCGCGAATCGCGCGGCCGGCATCGTGGTCGGCAAGCTCGGCACGGCCACCGTCGACTACGACGAACTCTTTCAATAATGTTGCGCATGCGAGCGTGCAGCGCTCGCACCCCGGCCGGAATTTCCGCAGCGTTTTTCCGGCGGGGCATCAACCTCGCGTGAACCTCGTCACCGCAGACCTATCATGACCCTCATCGTCACCGGCGCGGCCGGCTTCATCGGCAGCAACATCGTCAAGGCGCTGAACGAACGCGGCGAAGACCGCATCATCGCCGTCGACAATCTCACCCGCGCGGACAAGTTCAGGAATCTCGTCGATTGCGAGATCGACGACTACATCGACAAGACCGAGTTCGTCGAGCGCTTTGCGCGCGGCGATTTCGGCGACGTGCGCGCGGTGTTCCACGAAGGCGCCTGTTCGGACACGATGGAAACCGACGGCCGCTACATGATGGACAACAACTTCCGCTATAGCCGCGCCGTGCTCGACACGTGCCTCGCGCAGCGCGTGCAGTTTCTGTATGCGTCGTCGGCGGCGATTTACGGCGGCTCGACGCGCTTCGTCGAAGAGCGCGAAGTGGAAGCGCCGCTGAACGTGTACGGCTATTCGAAGTTCCTGTTCGACCAGGTGATCCGCCGCGTGCTGCCCACGGCGCAAAGCCAGATTGCGGGCTTTCGCTACTTCAACGTGTACGGTGCGCGCGAAACGCACAAGGCGCGCATGGCGTCGGTTGCGTTCCACAACTTCAACCAGTTCCGCGCCGAAGGCCGCGTGAAGCTGTTCGGCGAATACAACGGTTATGCGCCGGGCGAGCAGACGCGCGACTTCGTCTCCGTCGAGGACGTGGTGAAGGTGAACCTGTTCTTCTTCGATCATCCGGAGAAGACGGGCATCTTCAATCTGGGCAGCGGCCGTGCCCAGCCGTTCAACGACATCGCCACGACCGTGGTGAACACGCTGCGTGCGATGGAAGGCAAGCCCGCGCTCTCGCTCGCGGAGCAGGTCAAGGAAGGGCTGATCGAGTACATCCCGTTCCCGGATGCGCTGCGCGGCAAGTATCAGTGCTTCACGCAGGCGGACCAGTCGAAGCTGCGCGCAGCGGGCTACGACGCGCCGTTCCTGACGGTGCAGGAAGGCGTGGATCGTTACGTACGTTGGCTTTCTGGCCAGGTGTAACGCGAAGCCCTGACTTCATAAACTGGACTCTCCTCGCCGGCGATGGTCGCCGGCGTTTTGAGGGAGATCCAGCATGTTCCGAAAAGTCCTTGCGGCGGCCGCGCTTCTGGCCGTATTCAGCCACGCCTTTGCGGCCGTGGAGGTCAACACCGCCAACGAAGACGCGCTTCGCGGCATCAAGGGGGTGGGGCCCGCGCGCGCCAAGGCCATTCTCGACGAGCGCAGCGCGCACGGCCCGTACAAGGATGCCAGTGACCTCGGCAAGCGCGTGAAGGGCATGGGCGGCCATACCGTCGAACGTTTGCAGGCCGAAGGATTGGCGATCGGTCCCGCGAATGCCCATGCAGCACAGGCGAAGGTTGCGCAGGCAACGCCCGCGAAGGCGGGCGCACCTCAGGCTGCCGTGGCGGTCAAGAAGTAGCAGGCCGCTCGCGCTCGTGTGTTACCCCGCGCGTCGTGCTGCGCCGTCGCGGGGCGCAGTTTCCTTCAGGTGTCGCTCAGGTGAAGTCGACCCGCGACGTTGACCCGCGGCCCGGGCCGCGGGCTTTTTGCAGCCCATGATGGTCGAGTCGCCAGCCGGCGTCCATACCGGCGTCATGGGTCCCCTGCGGTCGCTGCCCGCGTGGTTTAGAATCGACGGGTCACGTCATCGCGCCTCACTGCCATCCCCATGCCCTACAAGACCATTGAAGACACGATCGGCAATACCCCGCTCGTGCAACTCGTCCGCCTGCCGGACGACGAAATCCGCGCCCGCAACAACGTCTTGCTGGCCAAGCTCGAAGGCAACAACCCGGCTGGGTCCGTGAAGGACCGCCCGGCGCTCTCGATGATCCATAAAGCCGAAGAGCGCGGCCGCATCAAGCCCGGCGACACACTCATCGAAGCGACGAGCGGCAACACGGGCATCGCGCTCGCCATGGCGGCGGCGATCCGCGGCTACAAGATGGTGCTCATCATGCCGGAGGACCTCTCGGTCGAGCGCCGTCAGAGCATGGCGGCTTACGGCGCCGAAATCATGCTTACGCCGGTCAAGGGCGGCATGGAATATGCGCGCGATCTCGCCGAGCAAATGCAGCGCGACGGCAAGGGGATTATCCTCGACCAGTTCGGCAATCCCGACAATCCGCTTGCGCACTACGAGGCCACTGGCCCGGAAATCTGGCGCGATACCGAAGGGCGCATCACGCACTTCGTTTCGTCGATGGGCACGACCGGCACGATCATGGGCACGTCCCAGTTCCTGAAAGAAAAGAATCAGGCGATCGAGATCGTCGGCGCGCAGCCGGAAGAGGGCTCGCGCATTCCGGGCATTCGCAAGTGGCCCGAAGCGTATATGCCGAAGATTTTCGACCGCAGCCGCGTGGATCGCGTGGAGAGCGTGAGCCAGGCCGCCGCCGAGAACATGGCGCGCCGTCTGGCCTCGGTCGAAGGTATCTTCGCGGGGATCTCGTCGGGCGGCGCATGTGAGGTGGCGATGCGTCTTGCGCGCCAGCTCGAGAACGCGACGATCGTGTTCATCGTCTGCGATCGTGGCGACCGCTATCTCTCGACGGGTGTGTTTCCCGCCTGATTGAAGCGTGGACGCAAAAAAAACGGCCTTCGATGTTTCCGAAGGCCGTTTTGCTTTGTATCGCTGAAGTTACTCTTGCTGTTCGGGTGGCGTCGCGCCCGTGCCGTTCGGGGCGCTGTTCATCCCGTTGCCATTGCCACCGTTGTTGCCGCCGTTGCCGCCATTTCCACCGTTTCCGTTCGCCGGGCCCACCCCCACGCCTGGCTGCGTCGCCAGCATCTGCGCTTTCACGCGCATGCCCAGTTGATACACCGCGAGCGCATAGAAGAAGCTGCGGTTATAGCGCGTCAGCACATAAAAGTTCTTGAGCCCGAGCTTGTACTCGGTGCCGCGGCCAGGCGACGGCAGGTCGATCACCGTGACAGGCGTGCCCGCCTCGGCGGCGATATCCACGTCCGGCTGGTCGAGCACGAGGCCCGAGCGCAGCAACTGGCTCAGCGGCCAGCGCGGTTCGGGCTTGCCGTCGGCGGCGGCCTGGGCGATGCCGAGGCTGCCCGCATCGGTGGCGATATTCCATACCACGGGCCGCCCCGATTCCCAGCCGTTCTGCCGCAGATAGTTCGCCACGCTGCCGATCGCGTCGGCCGTGCTCCCGCGCAGGTCGATGTGATTGTTGCCCTCGTAGTCCACCGCGTACTGCACGATGCTGCTCGGCAGGAACTGGGGAATGCCGATCGCGCCCGTGTACGAGCCGAGTACCGACGACGGATCGATCTGCGCGTCGCGCGTCCACACGAGGTAGTCCTCGAGATTCTTGCGGAACGTCGCCATGCGCTCGGCGCGGTTCGGCGTGTCCGGATAATCGAAGGCGAGCGTGGTGAGCGCATCGAGCACGCGGAAGTTGCCCATGTAGCGGCCGTAGATCGTCTCCACGCCGATGATGCCGACGATCACCTCGGGCGGCACGCCAAACTCCTCCGACGCGCGCTGCAGCGTGGCCTGGTTCGCGCGCCAGAAGCGTACCCCCGCATTGATGCGTACCGGGTCGAGGAAGCGCGCCTGATATGCGCGCCAGTTCTTCACGCCCGGAACGGGCGAGGGCGTCACGAGCTTCACCGCCGTCGCCGAATAGTTCGCGCTCGCGAACAGCGCATGCAGTGCGGTGGGATCGAAGTCGTAGCGCGCCACCATGTCGTTGATGAAGCCGTCGACGTCCGGATTGTTCGCGTAGCGCTGCGGGACGATTTCCTCTTCGAACGTCTGGCCCTGCGTCGGCGTTTGCGGTTGCGCCTGCGCGAGCGTGAGCGGCGTCTGTCGCGATTTCGGCGCGGCAGTTTGCGCGCGCGCCGCGCCGGTGCACAACGACGCCGCGACGCAAAGCGCGAGTGCGAGGGTCGTGCGACGTGGGCGGCTGGAGGCGGACAGAGCAGTCTTGAGGGTCATGAGAGAGCGGAGGGAGAGCGGTCCAGGAAGAACCCGGGCAGTATAACCGAGCGCCTTCGGGGAATCGGGCCGTTGCGCGCCGGCGTGGCGCGTGAGCACCAGGTCGCTGTGGTAACGTGGTGTCTGTTCGCGCGCCAGCCGGCGTGCCGCCAGACTAAAGACAGAAGGAGACCCGCGGCCGCGCGCATGCGCGAAGCCCGCGGCGAGTGCGACTCATGACGACCGGTTTCTTCTCTCACCCCGATTTTCTGCTGCACGAGATGGGCGAATGGCATCCTGAATGCCCCGCGCGTCTGCAGGCCATCGAAGACCAGCTGATCGCGAGCCGCATCGACGCGCTGATCGAGCGCGACGAATCGGCGCCGCTCGCGACCGAGGCGGACCTCCTGCGCGTGCATACCCAGGCGCATATCGACTTCATCCGCAACACGGCGCCCAGCGAAGGCTACGCGAGCATCGACCCGGACACGCTGATGAATCCGCACACGTGGCAGGCGGCGCTGCGTGCGGCGGGCGCGGCGATCGCGGCCACCGACGCGGTCCTCGCCGGGCGCTACGAGAACGCATTCTGCAGCGTGCGCCCGCCCGGCCATCACGCGGAGCCTGCGCGCGCGATGGGCTTTTGCTTCTTCAACAACATCGCGATCGCGGCGCGCCATGCACTCGAAGTCCACGGCCTCCAGCGCGTGGCGATCGTCGATTTCGACGTGCATCACGGCAACGGCACCGAGGCCGCGTTCGCGGGCGACTCGCGCGTGCTGATGTGCAGCTTCTTTCAGCATCCGTTCTATCCGTACTCGGGGGCCGAGAATCCGGCGCCGAACATGGTCAACCTGCCGATCGCGGCGCGCACGAAAGGCATGGAAGTGCGCGAGGCCATCGACATCATGTGGCTGCCGCGGCTGCACGAGTTCAAACCGGAGATGGTGTTCGTCTCGGCGGGCTTCGACGCGCATCGCGAAGACGATCTCGGCAACATGGGCCTCGTGGAGGACGACTTCGCCTGGATCACGGACCAGATTCGCGACATCGCGGGCCGCTATGCGAAGGGGCGCATCGTGAGCAGCCTCGAAGGCGGCTATAACCTCTCGGCGCTCGGCCGCAGCGTGGTGGCGCATCTGCGCGCGCTGGCGGATATCTAGGCGGCCGGCGCGGCCCAGAGCGCGGACCCGCATCGCACACATTCGAACGAAGGAGACACGCATCGTGAGTGCCATTCCCTCTTCATCGCAAGCGCTAGTCGAAATTACACGCGATGCGTATGGCGTGTCGGGCGTCGTGCGCCTCACGCTGAACCGTCCGGATGCGTTCAACGCGCTTTCCGAGGCGCTCATCGATGCGTTGCAGGGCGAACTCGCCGCGCTGGCGCAATCCGACGCGCGCGTGGTCGTGATCGCAGCGGCAGGGCGCGCGTTCTGCGCGGGCCACGATCTCAGGGAAATGCGCGCGGCGCCCTCGCACGAGTACTACACGAAGCTGTTCGAGCGCTGCTCGAAGATGATGCTCGCCATTCAAAAGATGCCGCAGCCTGTCATCGCGCGCGTCCAGGGCGTGGCGACGGCGGCGGGCTGCCAGCTCGTCGCGATGTGCGATCTGGCGGTGGCGGTGGACTCGGCGCGCTTTGCGGTTTCGGGCATCAATCTCGGGCTCTTTTGCTCGACGCCCGCTGTGCCGCTCTCGCGCAATGTCTCGCGCAAGGCGGCCTTCGAGATGCTGATGACGGGCGAATTCATCGATGCGGAGAAGGCGTTGCGCGAAGGCCTCGTGAATCGCGTGGTGCCCGCCGACCAACTCGACGCCGCCGTGACCGCGCTGGCCGCGAGCATCTGCGCGAAGCCGCGCGAGGCCGTCGCGGCAGGCAAGGGGCTCTTCTACCGGCAACTCGAAATGGGCATCGACGCCGCGTATCAGCTGGCCGGGCAGACCATGGCCTGCAACATGATGACCGACCCAGCGCTCGACGGCGTGCAGGCCTTCATCGAGAAACGCAGCGCGAAGTAACGCGCCTGACCGCTCAGGAGTGCTGGTCGATCCAGTCGATCAGCGCGCCGATCACGCGCTCTCGATCGAGGTCGTTGAGCGTTTCATGGAAGCTGCCTTCATATAGCGTGAGCGTGCGATCGGGCGATCCCACGTTCGCGCCGAACGCGCGGCTGCCCTCGGGCTCGGTGAGCTTGTCCTCGGTGCCATGCCAGATCAGCACGGGTAGCCGCAGTTGCGCGCGTCCTGTCTCGATGCGCTTCATCGCTTCCAGCAATTGCGCCCCCGTGCGGGCGGGAATCGCGCCGTGATGCACGAGCGGATCGGCGCGATTGGCTTCGACCACGTCGCGCACGCGCGCGAGCAGCGCCGCGTCGATCTTCATGGCCGGAAAGGTCGGCCAGATCGCGCTGATCACACGGCTCGCGGCGATTTTCCATGCGGGCACGTCGCGGCCCGGCGCGAGCGCCGCGCTCGAGAGCAGCAGGCCCGCGAGCGGCACGCGAGTTTGCGGCAGGCGCTCGATGGCGTAGAGCGCGGCAATCGCGCCGCCCATGCTGTGCCCCATCAGGAAGAGCGGTGTGCCCTGTGCAGCGCATTGCGCGCTCGCGTGGGCGAGGAGCGCCTCGGCGTCGTTGAGATAGTCGTCGAAGTGCGAGATCCAGGTGCGGCGGCCAGGGGCATGCCCGTGGCCGCGCAGATCGATTGCGTAGACATCGATGCCCGCGGCGGTCAGCCGCGTGGCGAGCGCCGCATACCGGCCCGCGTGTTCCGCGAGACCATGAATCAGCGCGATGGCCGCGCGCGGCGGCGCGCTCGCGCGCCAGACGTAGAGCGGCAACTCGACGCCGTCACGCGTACGCAGCGTCGCTTGCCCGGCGGGTTCGGCGGCTTGCGCCATGGCGATGTTCTGACTGGTCTCCATCTCGCTCCCTGTTTGGGCAATGCGTGGCGGTTCACGGTAGTTCGTTTTCGGCATCAGTCTGTCGGCAGCAGTGTAGCGGCCGCGCGGGCGGCCACGTGCTGCCAGAAGCCTCTAATGCAAATGAGTTATGAAATTATCGAAATTGATTATTAAAAGGAATTTTGCGTGCCAGGGTAAAATGCGGGGCTAAATCCAGTCCATCAAACGGCGGCTGTCTGCCGGCGCGACGCGTTTTCCGCTACTGAAAAGGAGCGGCCTGCGCGAGCGGCGCGCGGCACACCCGCCGTTTTGCTTTTTTTCCATGATCGAAATTCGAAACGTGTCCCAGCGCTTCGCCGGCCCACAAGGCTGGATCGAGGCGCTGCACAACGTCAATCTGACGATTCCGCCGGGCGAAGTGTTCGGCATCATCGGGCGCAGCGGCGCAGGCAAGAGCACGCTGGTGCGCACCATCAACCTGCTCACGCGGCCCACCGAAGGCGACATCGTCGTCAACGCTCGCACGCTCACGTCGCTCTCTTCGGCCCAGCTGCGCGAAGCGCGCCGCGAGATCGGCATGATTTTCCAGCACTTCAACCTGCTGTCGTCGCGCACCGTGTTCGACAACGTCGCGCTGCCGCTCGAACTGGCCGGCGTGAAGCGCGCCGAGATCGAAGCGACGGTGCTGCCGCTGCTCGAACTCGTCGGCCTGACCGCGCAGAAAGACCGCTATCCCTCGCAGATCAGCGGCGGCCAGAAGCAGCGCGTGGGCATTGCGCGCGCGCTCGCGAGCAAGCCGAAGGTGCTGCTTTCGGACGAGGCGACCTCGGCGCTCGACCCCGAAACCACGCGCGCGATTCTCGACCTGCTGCGCAAGATCAATCGCGAACTGAACCTGACCATCGTGATGATCACGCACCAGATGGAAGTGATCAAACAGGTCTGCGACCGCGTGGCCGTGCTCGACGCGGGCCGCGTGGTGGAAAGCGGTCCCGTGATCGACGTGTTCCTGCAGCCGCGCCACGAAGTCACGCGCGCGCTGCTCGGCGACGTGATCGCCCAGGAACTGCCGCCCGCGCTCAAGGCGCGTGTGGCCGAGCATCTCGCGAAGGGCAGCGGCCACTTGCTGCGCCTCGCGTTCAAGGGTACGGGCGTCGACCAGCCGGTTCTCTCGGAGACGATTCGGCGCTTCGAACTCGATTTCAACATCCTGCACGGCCAGATCGACGAGATCCAGGGGCAGGCGTTCGGCTCGCTCGCGGTGCTCGCGGGCGGCGATCCGGTGAAGGTGGCGCAGGCCATGGCGTGGCTGCGCGAACAAGGCGTCGTGGTGGAGGAACTGTCCCATGTGGAGTGAAATGTTCGACATGTTCGTCCAGTCGTTCTGGGAGACGCTCGTCATGGTGGGCATCTCGGGACTCGTGGGCGCGGCCATCGGCCTGCCGCTCGGCGTGCTGCTCTATCTCACCGACCGCAACGGCGTGCTGCAGAATATCGCCGCGAATCGCGTGATGGGGGTGATCGTCAATGCCGTGCGCTCCACGCCGTTCATCATTCTGCTCGTTGCCGTGATTCCGTTCACGCGCCTCGTGGTCGGCTCGTCGATCGGCACGGCGGCCGCCGTCGTGCCGCTCACCATCGCCGCTGCGCCGTTCATCGCGCGACTCGTCGAAACGGCGCTGCGCGAAGTCGATCGCGGCCTGATCGAAGCGGCCCAGGCCATGGGCGCGAGCACGAGCCAGATCGTCTTCAAGGTGCTGCTGCCCGAGTCGCTGCCAGGCGTCGTCGCGGGGCTCACCATCACGTTCATCTCGCTCGTCGGCTATTCGGCGATGGCCGGCGCGATCGGCGGCGGCGGTCTTGGCGACCTCGGCATCCGCTACGGCTATCAGCGCTTCGAACCCGAAGTCATGTTGATCGTGGTCGTGATCCTGATCGTGTTCGTGCAGCTCGTGCAGTCGTTCGGCGACTGGCTCGTGCGGCGCCTGAGCCACAAATAGGCCTTAAAACAAGCGGTTTTTCGATCAACATAACTACACAAGACAAAGGTTGGATATGCAACGTCGTTTCATGATCCGGCTCGCGGCGGCGCTTGGCGCGGCTTCGCTCATCGCACCGCTTGCTGCGCACGCGGACGAAACCATCAAGGTGGGCGTGACGGGCGGCCCGCACGAGCAGGTGATGGAAGTCGTGAAGAGCGTGGCCGCGAAGAGCGGCCTGAACATCAAGATCATCGAGTTCTCCGACTACGTGCAGCCGAACGCGGCGCTCGCGGGCGGCGATCTCGACGCCAACAGCTACCAGCACGCGCCGTATCTCGACGCGCAGGTGAAGGATCGCGGCTACAAGCTGATCAAGATCGCCGACACCGTTACGTTCCCGATGGGCATCTACTCGAAGAAGATCAAATCGCTCTCCGAACTGAAGCCGGGCGCGCGCATCGCGGTGCCGAATGATCCGACGAATGGCGGCCGTGCGTTGCTGCTGCTGCAGAGCCAGGGTCTCATCAAGTTGCGCGCCGACGCAGGTTTGAAGGCGACGCCGCTCGACATCGTGGAAAACCCCAGGAAGCTGAAAATCGTCGAGCTCGACGCCGCACAGATTCCGCGTTCGCTCGACGACGTGGACGCGGCCGCGATCAACACGAACTTCGCCATGCAAGCGGGCCTGAAGCCGAAACAGGACGCGATCGCAATCGAAGACCCGAAGGGGCCGTACGTGAATATCCTCGCGATCCGCGAGGCGGACCGCAACAAGCCCTGGGTGGCGAAGCTGGTCGCCGCGTACCACTCGCCGGGAGTGAAGCGCTACGTCGAAACGACGTTCGGCGGGGCAGTTATCACCTCGTGGTAGGACCCCCTGGGCCGTGAAATTAGAGATATTTTTCGGCGCCCGGGCTTGATGCCCGGGTTTTTTCCACCGTAAAATCGCACGATCGTTCGCTACTGATGACCGGGGTGCGGCAGCGGTGGTTCGGGAAAATTGCTGGTGGCAGATCGGCCCGACAGGGCTATCGCTATAATGTCCGCCAGGTTGACGTATTCGTAACTTCGGAGCATGTGAATGAAAGTCCTTGTGCCAGTCAAACGCGTAGTCGATTACAACGTGAAGGTTCGTGTGAAGTCGGATGGCACGGGCGTCGACATCGCGAACGTGAAGATGTCGATGAACCCGTTCGACGAAATCGCCGTGGAAGAAGCGGTGCGTCTGAAGGAAGCGGGCGTGGCGACCGAAGTCATCGCCGTTTCGGCGGGCGTGACGCAAGCGCAGGAAACGCTGCGCACGGCGCTGGCCATCGGCGCGGATCGCGCGATCCTCATCGAGTCGAACGAAGACCTCCAGCCGCTGGCTGTGGCCAAGCTGCTGAAGGCGCTGGTCGACAAGGAACAGCCGCAACTCGTCATCCTCGGCAAGCAGGCCATCGACGACGATTCGAACCAGACCGGCCAGATGCTCGCCGCGCTGGCGAACCTGCCGCAAGCCACCTTCGCCTCGAAGGTGGTCGTGGCCGACGGCAAGGCGACGGTGTCGCGCGAAGTGGACGGTGGCGCGGAAACGCTGTCGCTCAAGCTGCCCGCAGTCGTTACGACGGATCTGCGCCTGAACGAGCCGCGCTACGTCACGCTGCCGAACATCATGAAGGCGAAGAAGAAGCCGCTGGAAACCGTCAAGCCCGAAGACCTCGGCGTCGACGTCGCGCCGCGTCTGAAGACGCTGAAGGTTGCCGAGCCGCCCAAGCGCAGCGCAGGCGTGAAGGTGCCGGACGTGAAGACGCTGGTCGAGAAGCTGAAGACGGAAGCCAAGGTGCTGTAAGGAGCGAGACGAAAATGACGAATCTGGTTATTGCTGAACACGACAATCACTCGATCAAGGCCGCGACGCTGAACACGGTCGCCGCAGCACAGAAAATTGGCGGCGACGTGCACGTGCTGGTCGCGGGCCACAACGCGCAAGCCGCAGCGGATGCCGCCGCGAAGATCGCAGGCGTTGCGAAGGTGCTGCTGGCCGACGCGCCGCAACTCGAGCAGGGTCTCGCCGAGAACGTCGAAGCGACGGTCCTCGCGCTTGTGCAAAATGCGGCGAAGAACTACACGCACATCCTGGCGCCGGCAACGGCAGCGGGCAAGAACGTCACGCCGCGTATCGCCGCGAAGCTCGACGTCGCGCAAATCAGCGACATCACCGCTGTGGATGCGCCGGACACGTTCGAGCGCCCGATCTACGCGGGCAATGCCATCGCGACGGTGCAATCGGTCGACCCGATCAAGGTCATCACCGTGCGTACGACGGCATTCGATGCAGTTGCAGCCGTTGGCGGCAGCGCAGCAGTCGAGAAGCTCGACGCGGCAGCGGACAGCGGCCTCACCCAGTTCGTCGGCCGTGAAGTGACGAAGCTCGACCGTCCGGAACTCACGAGCGCAAAGATCATCGTCTCGGGCGGCCGGGGTCTGGGCAGCGGCGAGAACTACACGAAGGTGCTGGAGCCGCTCGCGGACAAGCTCAACGCCGCACTTGGCGCCTCGCGCGCAGCCGTCGACGCGGGCTATGTGCCGAACGACTATCAGGTCGGACAGACCGGCAAGATCGTCGCGCCGCAACTGTACGTGGCGGTCGGCATCTCGGGTGCGATCCAGCACCTTGCCGGCATGAAGGACTCGAAGGTCATCGTCGCGATCAACAAGGACGAAGAAGCACCGATCTTCAGCGTGGCCGATTACGGCCTCGTGGGCGACCTGTTCACGGTCGTGCCGGAACTCGTGAAGGAACTCGGCTGAATCCGGCCGGTGTATCGAGCGACGAGCGCCGCGTATCATGATTGAACGCGTGGCGTGAGACGAAGCAACAAAGGGGCGCTGCGGCGCCCCTTTGTCATTTGAGGAACCGCATACCGACAGGAGGAGACTGAAATGTACCAGGCGCCCACGAGCGACATGCTGTTCGTCATGAAGGAACTGGCCGGCCTCGAAGAAATCGCCAGCTTACCGGGCGGCGAAGACGCCACGCCCGAAACGGTCGAAGCGGTGCTGCACGAAGCCGCGAAGCTGTGCGGCGAAGTGCTCGAGCCGCTGAACGCCGAAGGCGACCGCAATCCGAGCCGCTGGGAAAACGGCAACGTGCACGCCACGCCCGGTTTCAAGGCGGCATTCCGCCAATACGTGGAAGGCGGCTGGCAAGGCGTGCAGCATCCTCAGGAATACGAAGGACAAGGTTTACCGAAGCTCGTCGGCACGCCGTGTGTGGAAATGCTCAACGCGGCGAACCTTTCGTTCGCGTTGTGTCCGCTGCTCACCGACGGCGCCATCGAAGCGCTCCTCACCGCCGGCAGCGAAGCGCAAAAGCAGCGCTTCGTGCCGAAGCTCATCTCCGGCGACTGGACCGGCACGATGAACCTCACCGAGCCGCAGGCGGGCTCCGATCTCGCCGCCGTGCGCACGCGCGCCGAGCCGCAAGGCGACGGCACGTACAAGGTGTTCGGCACGAAGATCTTCATCACGTGGGGCGAGCACGACATGGCGGAGAACATCGTCCATCTCGTGCTCGCGCGCACGCCCACGGCGCCCGAAGGCGTGAAGGGCATTTCGCTCTTCATCGTGCCGAAGTTCCTCGTCAACGAAGATGGCACGCTCGGCGCGCGCAACGATGTGCACTGCGTATCGATCGAACACAAGCTCGGCATCAAGGCGAGCCCGACCGCCGTGCTGCAGTTCGGCGACCATGGCGGCGCGATCGGCCAGTTGATCGGCGAAGAGAATCGCGGCCTCGAATACATGTTCATCATGATGAACGCCGCGCGTTTTGCGGTGGGCATGCAGGGCGTGGCCGTCTCCGATCGCGCGTACCAGAAGGCGCTCGCCTATGCGAAGGAGCGCGTGCAGAGCCGCCCGGTGGACGGTTCCGCGAAAGCCGCGGTGAGCATCATCCATCACCCCGACGTGCGCCGCATGCTCGCCACGATGCGTGCGCTCACCGAAGCCGCGCGTGCGCTCGCTTACGTGGCGGCCGGCGAGAGCGACCGCGCGCATGGCGACCCCGACGAGGCGGCCCGTGCGCGGCATCAGGCGCGCTACGAGTACCTCGTGCCGATCGTGAAGGGCTGGAGCACCGAACTCGCGCTCGAAGTGACGAGCCTCGGCGTCCAGGTTCATGGCGGCATGGGCTTCATCGAGGAAACGGGCGCGGCGCAGTTCTACCGTGACGCACGCATTCTGCCGATCTACGAGGGCACGACGGCGATCCAGGCGAACGATCTCATCGGACGCAAGACGCTGCGCGACGGCGGCGCGGCGGCAAAGGCGCTGCTCGCCGATATCGCGCAGACCGTCGACGCGCTGGCCGCACAACGAGGCGCGGCGTTCGAGTCGATGCGCAAGCATCTCGCGGCGGGTAAGGATGCGCTGGCATCGGCCGTGGACTTCGTGCTCGCGAAGACGAAAAGCGATCCGAACGCGGTGTTCGCGGGCAGCGTGCCGTATCTCAAGCTCGCGGGCATCGTGCTGTGCGGTTGGCAAATGGCGCGCGCCATGCTCGCCTCGCAGCGTCTCATGCAGGAGGACCCGAAGTTTCATGGCGCGAAGATCGCCACGGCGCAGTTCTACGCGCAACACGTCTTGCCGCAGGCGGTGGCGCTCGAAGCGGCGATCGTCAGCGCCAACGGCAGCGAGGGCGTGCTGGCGCTAGCGGAGGATCAGTTCTGACGCAGCCGCGCGCTACTCACAGCGAGAAATGAAACACGGCGCCCTGGCGGCGCCGTGTTCGTTCACGCAGCGTGGCTGGCTTCAGGCATACGCCGGACGATGCGAGCCTTGCGTGTCGCCGAGATAGCGGTGCACCGAAAGATCGTCCGCGCGGATGGCGGGCTGTTTGCCCGAGATCAAGTCGGCGAGCAATTGGCCCGAACCGCACGACATCGTCCAGCCGAGGGTGCCGTGACCCGTGTTCAGGAACAGGTTCGAGATCGGCGTGCGGCCGACAACCGGCGTGCCGTCCGGCGTCATCGGGCGCAGGCCGGTCCAGAAGGTGGCCTTCGTCGTGTCGCCGCCGCCCGGGAACAAGTCGTTGACGCACATTTCGAGCGTTTCACGGCGCGCTTGCTTGAGCGTCTTGTCGAAGCCGACGATCTCGGCCATGCCGCCCACACGGATGCGGTCGTCAAAACGCGTGATCGCGATCTTGTAGGTTTCGTCGAGCACGGTCGAAACCGGCGCGGCACTCGCATTCACGATCGGCGCCGTGATCGAATAGCCCTTGAGCGGATAAACCGGAATCTTCACGAGGCCCGCGAGCATCTTCGTCGAGAAGGAGCCGAGCGCGACCACGAACGAATCGGCGCGCACCAGCTCGCTGCCGCATTGCACGCCCGCGATACGGTCGCCCTGCATGGCGAGGCCGTCGATCGGCGTGTTGTAGCGGAATTTCACACCCAGTTGTTCGGCCATGGCGGCGAGGCGCGTGGTGAACATCTGGCAGTCGCCGGTTTCGTCGCCGGGCAGACGCAGGCCGCCGGTGAGCTTGCCCGACACCGCGGCGAGCGCCGGTTCTGCGCGGCCGAGTTCGGCTGCGGTGAGCAGTTCGTACGGAACGTTCGCGTCCTTGAGCACGGCGATGTCCTTCGCTGCGCCTTCGAACTGCTGCTGCGTGCGGAACACCTGAAGCGTGCCGCCCGTGCGGCCTTCATACTGAATGCCCGTGTCGGCGCGCAACGCCTGCAGGCAGTCGCGGCTGTATTCCGCGAGACGCACCATGCGGCCTTTGTTGAGCGCGTAGCGTTCAGCCGTGCAGTTCTGCAGCATCTGCCACATCCACTGCAGCTGGAACTTCGTGCCGTCCAGACGAATGGCGAGCGGCGCGTGCTTCTCGAACATCCACTTGATCGCCTTGAGCGGCACGCCCGGCGCGGCCCACGGTGCGGCGTAGCCCGGCGAGATCTGTCCGGCATTGGCAAAACTGGTTTCGAGCGCGGGACCGGCCTCGCGGTCGATCACCGTGACTTCGTGGCCCGCGCGGGCGAGATACCAGGCGCTGGCCACACCGACCACACCACTGCCCAACACGACGACTCGCATAGCTGCTCCATATAGTTTCGTTGAGCTACGCCGCGTTGCCGGGCCCTTGGAAGCCGTCTTTTGGCACCGATAGGGAAGAAGGCATGAAAATCCGGGTGTAGCCAGTATTTGTAGCTATGCTATTGTTGTATGTCCAGGTTTTGTTATCGTATTTTTCAGATTTTCGGGAAGAAATCATGAGAACGCAGCGCCAACCGGTCCGCGCGCTCGACCGGCTCGATCACCGCATCCTGAAGCTGCTCCAGGAGGACGGCCGCATGGCGATGAAGGACCTCGCGGAGCAGGTCGGGCTCTCGGTCACACCGTGCATCGAGCGCGTCAAGCGCATGGAGCGCGACGGCGTGATCACGGGTTACTTCGCGCGTGTGAATCCCTCGGTGCTGGGTGCGGCGCTGCTCGTGTTCGTGGAGATCACGCTCGATCACAAGAGCGGCAACATGTTCGACCAGTTCCGCCGCGAGGTGCAGAAGATTCCCGAAGTGCTCGAATGCCATCTCGTCTCGGGCGACTTCGACTATCTCATCAAGGCGCGCATCGGCGAGATGGCCGACTACCGCAAGCTGCTCGGCGACATCCTGCTGCAACTGCCGGGCGCCGTGCAGTCGAAGAGCTACGTGGTGATGGAAGAGATCAAGGAGACGCTGACCATCGCCGTGGGGGAATGAACGGGTAACAGCGGGCTGAAGGCGGCCCCGTTTTTAGGACTCGACAACGCGGATCGATACTGTATATTTATACAGTATCGATCCGCGTCTTTTTGTCCATTTTCTCTACCCGTGACTGATTCCCATCACCCCGATCCCGACGCCTGGTATCCCGTTGCGCCGCCCACGGCGCGCAAGGGGCGCGGGGCGGTCACGAACCTGCAAGGGCGCTACGAAGTCGACCAGCGCGAAGCGTTCGACGACGGCTGGCAGCCCACGGGTGTCGGCGGGGAGCGCGATGGTGATGGCGATGAAACCGGCGAGCCCAGGCTGCGCACCGAAGTCTTCGAAGAGCGCGCGAAGAGCATCCTCACACGCAACCAGTCGCCGGACATTCCATTCAACGTCTCGCTCAATCCGTATCGCGGCTGCGAGCACGGCTGTATCTATTGCTTTGCGCGGCCTACGCACAGTTATCTCGGCCTTTCGCCGGGGCTCGATTTCGAGAGCCGAATCTACGCCAAGGTCAATGCGGCGGAGTTGCTCGCGCGGGAAATCGCCAAGCCGTCGTACGAGCCCGAGCCGATTGCGCTGGGCGTGAATACCGACGCCTGGCAACCGGTGGAGCGCGACCTGCGCATCACACGCCGCGTGGTCGAAGTGCTGGCGGAACGGCAGCATCCGTTCGCGGCCATCACGAAATCCTCGCTGATCGAGCGCGATCTCGACCTGCTCGCGCCGATGGCCGCGCGCCAGCAGTTCATGGCGGCAATCACGATCACCACACTCGACGCCGATATCGCCCGCTCGCTCGAACCGCGTGCGGCGACACCCGCGCGGCGGCTGCGTACCATCCGCACGCTCGCCGAAGCCGGTGTGCCGGTCGGCGTGAGCATCGCACCCGTGATTCCGTTCGTGACCGAGCCCGACATGGAGCGCGTGCTCGAAGCCTGCGCCGAGGCCGGTGCGACAAGCGCGAGTTACATCGTGCTGCGTTTGCCGTGGGAGGTCGCGCCGCTGTTCCAGGACTGGCTGGCGGCGCACTTCCCGCAGCGCGCCGAGCGCGTGATGAGCCGCGTGCGCGACATGCGCGGCGGCAAAGACTACGAATCGGCGTTTTCGCAGCGCATGAAGGGAACGGGGCTGTGGGCCGACCTGCTCAAGCAGCGCTTTCATCATGCCGTGCGGCGCCTCGGGCTCAACGAGCGGCGCCACGGCATTCTGGACATGTCGGCGTTCGTGCAGTCGAAGACCGTGCGCGAGAAGCCTCAGCTCGACCTGTTCTGAGCCGTTACTGCGCGATTTACTGCGAGAGCGCCTTCGCGGCCTCGACTTGCGACTCGAAGTACGTTTGAAACGAGAGTGCGAGTCCCGTCATCAGCAGGAACGCGCCAATCAGCAGCGAGAAGATCACGACGAAAATCACCGTCCAGCCCGAGCGGCTCGTGCGGCCTTTCTCCACGAACGCGGCGTTGAACTGCGCGTCCCATTTGGCGTCGGGGCGAAGTCCGTAGACGATTGCCGCCAGAAACGCCGAGAGGACGGACACCGCGCCGATCACGGCGAGCACCCAGCCAGGAATCGAGGCGCGCTCGGTGGCGACGAGCAGCATCACGCCCGGAATGCCGAGGAGCGTGCCCAACAAATGCGCCCAGCCCCACACGTCGCGCGGGCCATACAGGTAGAAGCGGTGGGCGCCGAGACTGCCAAACAGGAAGGCGAGGGCGGCGGTGAGCGTCTTGGAGCGAAAGCGTGCGAGGTTCTTGTCGTTGGGCATGGGCTCGGGCAAAACGTGGGCGTCGGCCGCCATGAGCGCATTACGTCGAACGCGCACGGGCCGCCGGGCATTGTATGCCGCACGACGCGCTTGCAGCACAAGCGCACGCTTATGCCCGGCACTTGTCTGCAGCTTCGATGTGACGGCCGCGTCACGGTTTCGTGTAGGTCACGCGATAGATCGCGCCCGCATAGTCGTCGCTGACGAGGAGCGATCCGTCGGGCAGCGGCAGCACGTCGGCGGGGCGGCCCCATTGGGTCTCGTCTGAATTGAGCCAGCCCTGCGCGAACACTTCCTGGCGTGCGTTCGTGCCGTCTGGGTTGGCGATCACGCGCACCACGCGATAGCCGACCTTCTTGCTGCGGTTCCACGAGCCGTGCTCGGCGATGAAAATGCAGTTCTTATAGTCAGCCGGGAACATCGAACCGGTATAGAAGCGCATGCCAAGCGACGCCACATGCGCGCCGAGCTTGAGGACCGGGGGCGTGAAGCTGCTGCACGGATGGCCTGCGCCGAACTCGGGGTCGGCGACATTGCCGCCGTGGCAATAGGGAAAGCCGAAGTCCTCGCCCACGTGCGCGAGGCGGTTGAGCTTGTCGTCGGGGATGTCGTCGCCGAGCATGTCCCGGCCGTTGTCGGTGAACCAGAGCTCATGCGTCTGCGGATGCCACGCGAAGCCGACCGTGTTGCGCACGCCGCGGGCGATGGTCTCGTAGTGCGAGCCGTCGGGCTCCATGCGCCCGATCATCGCGAAATGCACGCGCTGCGGGTCGCTGACCGGCAGACAGACGTTGCACGGCGCGCCTTGCGGCACGTAGAGCTTGCCGTCGGGGCCGAAGGCGATGAACTTCCAGCCGTGGTGGCGCTCGGCGGGCAGCGAATCCGTGACGACGACGGCTTTGGGCGGATCGTCGAGATGACGGTCGATGTCGTCGAGCCGCACGATAGACGACACCGCTGAAACGTACAATGCGCCGTTGCGCCAGGCCACGCCCACCGGCATCGTCAGTCCCGAGGCCACGATATGGCGCTTGATGGCTTTGCCGTCCTTGAGTTCGAGCGCGTAGACGTCGCCGTCCGTACTCCCCACATACAGGAGGGTGCCGTTGCCTGACAGCGTCATTTCGCGCGCACCGGGCAAGTCGGCGGACAGCACCTCGATGTGGAAGCCCGGCGGCAGCTTGATGCGCTCGATGGGAAGCGCCGCTTGAGCGAACGGCGCCGCGAGCAGGGCGGCGGCAAAGGCGAGACACGCCGCTGCAAAGCGTCGGGCCGACTCGCGAGACACCGGAAAAAAGGAGCTGCCACCCACGCCGCCGCCACAAACGCGACGCGGCCATTGCACGAGTCGTCTGAAAGTCGCCACAATTCGCTCCAGGGCCCGCCCATCGTGGGCATGAGCCGCAGTTTGACCGCTTTGTCTCGCCGCTTTCCGCGCGCCGGCGTGCAATTTCCCGTTAAGTGTTTGTTATGCCTCCGGTTTCGGGCTATAATCGCATGTTTCAGTAGTCCCGAACCCCCGGTTTTCAAGGATTTTCGTATGGTCATCATCCGTCTGGCACGCGGCGGCTCGAAGAAGCGCCCGTTCTACAACATCGTCGCAACCGACTCGCGCAACCGTCGCGACGGCCGTTTCATCGAGCGAGTGGGCTTCTACAACCCGGTCGCTACCAAGGGTGAAACGCTGCGTATCGCTCAAGATCGCGTGACGTACTGGAAGGAAAACGGCGCGCAAATGTCGCCGGCCGTCGAGCGCCTCGTGAAGGAAGCGCAAAAGACCGCCGCCGCTGCGCCGGCTGCTTAAGTCTTTAAGCGTCTTTTCAGTCTGTTGTCCGTGTTTCACCTGTGTACGCGCTGCATGATCCGCGTATGCAATATCAAGCTGGTCGCAAGGGGTGCCGATGTCCGCGCATGACGCCAAATCTGCCGTAGAGGCGAACGACGCGTCGGAAAGCGGGGCGCCCGAAGTTGCAGCCAGCGGCGCCGGCAAGGCTGCCGCCCGCGGCGCGCCGTCCTTTGGTGCGTTCGTGCGCAAGCCTGCGCGCGAGAGCGCCGCGAAAGCTGCGCCCGCAACCGGGACAGCCGGTGGCCTGCGCGCCGAAACCGAGGCGAGTTGGCCTGCCGACGCCGTTGAAGTCGGCGCCGTGATCGACGCCTACGGTCTCAAGGGCTGGCTGAAGATCGCGCCGCACGCGCAGGATAGCCAGGCGCTGCTTTCCGCTAAACGCTGGTGGCTCCTCAAGGGCCGCGAGGGTCAGGCGCATCGCGAGCGTCATTGCGCGGTGCGCGTGAGCGCCAAGGTTCATGGTGACAGCGTCGTTGGCCAGCTTTCGGGCGTGGCCGACCGCGATGCCGCGCTGCTGTTGCGCGGCGCGCGCGTGTACGTGAGCCGGGCCGAATTCCCGGCGCCCGCAGCCGATGAATATTACTGGGTCGACCTGATCGGCCTCGATGTCGCCAATGAGGCGGGCGTCGAGCTCGGCAAGGTTGCCGACCTGATCGACAATGGCGCGCAATCGGTGTTGCGTGTCACGTATGCGTCTACGGACAAGGATGGCAAGCCGGCCACCGGCGAGCGCCTGATCCCGTTTGTAGGCGTGTTCGTGAAGACGGTGGACCTGGCGGCGAAGCGTATCGTCGTCGACTGGGAAGCCGACTACTAAGCAGCGGCAACGCTGTGGCAACCCCGCCGCGCGCCTTGATTCAATTTCGCTGAACGGAGAGAGCGATGCAGTTCGATGTCGTCACGCTCTTTCCCGAGATGTTCCGCGCGCTGACCGACTGGGGCATTACCAGCCGGGCGGCGAAGCAGCAGCGTTACACGTTGCGCACGTGGAATCCGCGTGATTTCACGACCGACAACTACCGTACGATCGACGATCGCCCCTACGGCGGCGGGCCCGGCATGGTCATGCTGGCCAGGCCGCTCGAAGCGGCGATCGACGCGGCAAAGGCCGCGCAGGCGCAAGCCGGCGTGAGCGCCCCGCGTGTGCTGCTGATGTCGCCGCAAGGCAAACCGCTCACGCATGAACGCGTCATGCAGTTCGCGCAGGAGCCGGGTCTCGTGATGTTGTGCGGCCGCTATGAAGCGATCGACCAGCGTCTCGTCGACCGCTGCGTGGACGAAGAAGTGAGCCTCGGCGACTTCGTGCTCTCGGGGGGTGAATTGCCCGCGATGGCCTTGATGGACGCCGTGGTGCGCAACCTGCCGGGCGTGCTGGGCGATGCGCTTTCGGCGGTGCAGGACAGCTTCGTCGACGGTTTGCTCGACTGTCCGCATTACACGCGCCCCGAGGAATACGACGGTGTGCGCGTGCCCGATGTGCTGCTTGGCGGCCATCATGCGGAAATCGAGCAATGGCGTCGCCGCGAGGCGTTGCGCAACACGTGGAACAAGCGGCCCGATCTGATCGCGCGGGCCAGAAAGAACAAGATGTTGAGCCGGGCCGACGAGGCGTGGCTCGCTAGTCTCGCGAAGGGCTCGAACGAAGCGTAAGGCTTCGGGCGTGCGCGACAAGGGGCGCAAAAGGCGGTGCCGCTTCATGCGTGAACGGCGCCAGTTGTGAATCCATCCTCTATCGGGGCCGTAGTGCAGCAACCCTGCACAGGTACGAACGCCGACAAGATGGCATACGGAGTCAATCCATGAATCTGATTGAAAAACTCGAGCAGGAAGAAATCCAGCGCGTGCTGGGCGAGAAGACCATCCCCGAATTCGCCCCCGGCGATACGGTGATCGTCAACGTGAACGTGGTTGAAGGTAACCGCAAGCGCGTTCAGGCATACGAAGGCGTCGTGATCGCGAAGCGTAACCGCGGCCTGAACTCGTCGTTCATCGTGCGCAAGATCTCGTCGGGCGAAGGCGTCGAGCGTACGTTCCAGACGTACTCGCCGCTGCTGGCCAGCATCGTGGTGAAGCGTCGCGGCGACGTGCGTCGCGCGAAGCTGTACTACCTGCGCAACCTGTCGGGCAAGAAGGCACGTATCAAGGAAAAGCTGGTGTCGAAAGACCGCGCAGCTGCTCCGGCCGAACAGGCGTAAAAGCTGTAAGAAAGAAGCACCCTCCGGGGTGCTTTTTTCTTTTTGGCCGCAAAATAATCTCGTGTACGTGTAATCCGGGACGCCCGTTGATCCGCCCAGTATTTGAACCCGAAAGCCTGCCGATCGAATCGACGGGCGCGAGCCTTCCGCAGGTCGCCGCGGAACGCCTGACCGCCGCCGGCTTGCGCACGCGCTTCGAGCAGCGCCTGCCGTGGGACCCCGAACCCCAGGAAGCCCGTCTGTTCGAGATGCGCGATCCGCGCGAGGCCGCCGTGCTCATGCCCATCGCCATGCGCCCGGGCGGCCTGACCGTGCTGCTCACCCAGCGCGCCGACAACCTCAGCAATCACGCGGGACAGGTGAGCTTTCCCGGCGGCAGCCGCGAACCTTCCGACCCCACCCCCATCGCCGCCGCGCTGCGCGAGGCGCACGAGGAAGTGAACCTCGACCCCGCGCGCGTCGAGGTGCTCGGCGCATTGCCCGACTACCTCACCGGCACCGGCTTCAGGGTCACGCCCGTGGTCGGTCTCGTGCACGAGCCGTTCAGTCTCGCGGCGGACTCGCTCGAAGTGGCAAGCATCTTCGAAGTGCCGCTCAGCTTTCTCATGAACCCGGTGCATCACCAGGTGCGCGTGCTCCGCTGGGAAGGCGGCGAGCGGCGCTTTTATGCGATGCCGTATCCGGACCGCAATTCGCCGGACCTCGACGTGCCCGAACCCGTCGTCGCTTCCGGTGTCGGCTCCTCGCACTTCATCTGGGGGGCGACGGCCGGTATGCTGCGCAACTTCTACCGTTTCCTGCTCGCGTAACACGTCTGGCGGCGCGTGCAAGCGTCGCTGCGCACTGTTGCGAGTTTGCCGCCCGAATTGCCGGCGATGGTCAGGCACATCTGGCCCTGTGATATCGTTGCAACACTTTCATAAAACCCCTTTCGCAACCCGATCTGCACGGCGCGTCGCATGACCTTCTTTTCCGTATTGCTGGCTCTCGTCATCGAACAGGTGCGGGCGCTGTCGCCCAATAATCCGGTCATGGCGCTCGTGCGCCTCAATGCGGAGTGGGCCGCTCACGGCTTCGACGCCGGCAAGCAGAAGCATGGCCTCATCGCGTGGCTCGTGGTCGTGCTGCCGTGGACGCTCGCCACGGCGCTCGTCTACTACGTGCTGTACCACATCAGCTTCGTGCTGGCGTTCCTGTGGAACGTGGCGGTTGTGTACTTCACGCTCGGTTTTCGCCAGTTCAGCCACTACTTCACCGACATCCATCTCGCGCTGAACAACGACGACGTGCCGCGCGCGCGTGAAATCCTCCAGGAATGGACCGGCATCGACGCCGTGGACATGCCCGTGAGCGAGATCGTGCGCCACACGCTGATTCATGCGGTGATCGCCTCGCATCGGCACGTGTTCGGCGTGTTCTTCTGGTTTCTCGTGCCGATCGGGCCCGCGGGCGCCGTGCTGTACCGCATCGCCGAATACCTCGCGCGCGAGTGGGCACGTCCGGCCGAGGAACGCACCGAGGCGTTCTCGAACTTCGCGCAGCATGTGTTCTTCGTGATCGACTGGGTGCCTGCGCGGCTCACGTCGCTGGGCTTCGCGATCGTCGGCAACTTCGAGGACGCGATCTACGCCTGGCGCAACCACACGAACCAGTGGCCCGACACCAACGAAGGCGTGCTGCTCGCCACCGGCAGCGGCGCGCTGGGCGCGCGCCTGTCAGGCCCGCTCGCCGAGCAGTCCAGCGTCGATGTGCTCGCGCAGCCGGGCGAGGGCGGTCCGTACACGGTGGGCGACGACTGCACGCCGCGTACGCTGCAATCGGCCGTGGGCCTCGTGTGGCGCGCCGTGATCCTGTGGATGATCCTGCTGCTCATGCTGACGATTGCCGTCTGGCTCTGAGCGCCCGACGCTGAATCGCAGAAATGCAAATGGGCCGCTTCCAGCGGCCCATTTTCGTCTGGATCAGCAACTCACGCCGTCACTCGTCGCGCACGTCGCGATCGCGTCCGCAATTCCAGCACACGGTGAACTGCGCCTCGAGCACCTCGCCGCAGCGCGCACAGCGCCACGTGGGCGAGCCCGGCGGCGGCCCGTTCACGGCTTCGTCAATCAGACGCCGGGCGAGCTTCTCGTCGCGCTCGTCCACGAGCCACAGTTCGGGCGCGCACTGTTCGGCCGGAATCTCGCCCATCGCGCCGCTCAGATAGCGGTTGTGCAGCTCGCAGGGCACGCCCGCCGTCGCCAGGATGTTCATCCAGTGCTGGGCGATCAGCAGATTCGGCGCGCGCACGAGCTTGAGCATAGGCGTTGGGGCAGGTGGCGGTCAGCGCACGACCTGGCTGATCTCGTGGATGAGCTGCGCGTAGAGCGCCTGGCGCTCGGGCGCGATGCGGCCGTCGTCCACCGCTTCCAGAATCGCGCAGCCCGGTTCGTGCAGGTGATGGCAGTTGTAGAAGCGGCAATGCGCGAGCAGCGGCCGGAACTCGGGGAACGCACGCTCCAGCTTGCCTTCGGTGAGGTGATAGAGGCCGAACTCCTGGAAGCCCGGCGAGTCGATCAACGCGCCGCCCTCGGGCAGCGTGTAGAGCCGCGTGAACGTCGTGGTGTGACGGCCGCTGTTGAGTGCCGTCGAGATCTCGCGCGTGGCCGCTTCGGCGTCGGGGATCAGCAGGTTCACGAGCGTCGACTTGCCCATGCCCGACTGGCCGAGCAGGATCGTCTGATGGCCGTGGAGATGCTCGGCCAGCACCGCGTGTGCTTGCTCGGGGCGGCCCTTCACCGAAACCTCCAGCACCGTATAGCCCAGCGCGCGATAGCGTTCGAGGCGCTGGCGCGCGAGCGGCAGCGCGGCCTCTACGTCGATCTTGTTGAGCACGATGAGCGGCTTGAGGTCGTTGGCCTCGGCGGCCACGAGCGCGCGCCCGAGCAGGTCCTCGCTGAAGTGCGGCTCGGTGGCGAGCACGATCAGCAACTGGTCGAGGTTCGCCGCGAAGAGCTTCGACTTGAACTGGTCGGAGCGATAGAGCAGGTTGCGCCGCTCGCCGATCGCGACGATCACGCCCTGGTCGGCGGAAGTCGACTGATACTCGACGCGGTCGCCCACCGCGACCTCGCTCTTCTTGCCGCGCGGGAAGCATTGCAGGTGCGCGCCGCCGCCGTCGGGCGCGACGAGATAATGGCGCCCATGGGCGGCGATCACCACGCCGTGCAGCGTAGTGCCTGCAGCTTTTGCGTTGTCGGCGGCTTTGGATGCGCGCCGGTTCATGCGTGCGCGAGCAGTCGGTCGATCCGCTGCGAAGCCGGCGGATGCGAGTAGTAGAACGCGGTATAGAGCGGGTCGGGCGTGAGCGTCGACGCGTTGTCCTCGTAGAGTTTCACGAGCGCGTTGACGAGATGCTGCGCGTCCGTTTGCGTGGCGGCGAAGGCGTCGGCCTCGAACTCGTGCTTGCGCGAGGAGAGGCTGCCAAGCGGCGTAACGAAGAACAGGAACACGGGCACGGCGAGGAAGAACAGCACGAGCGCGAGCCCTTCATTGCCGCCGAGCAGCGACGGCCGCACGCCGAGCCCCTCGTAGAACCAGACGCGCTGCGAGAGCCAGCCGAGCAGGGCGAGCAACGCGAGGCTGATCGCAAACGTGACGACCATGCGCTTGATCACGTGACGACGCTTGAAGTGACCGAGTTCGTGCGCAAGCACGGCCTCGATCTCGCTGCCGGACAGGCGCGTGAGCAGCGTGTCGAAGAACACGATGCGCTTGGATGCGCCAAAGCCCGTGAAATAGGCGTTGCCGTGCGCGGAACGGCGGCTGCCGTCCATCACGAACAGGCCCTTGGCCGCGAAGCCGCAGCGCTGCATGAGCGCCTCGATGCGCGAGCGCAGCGCTTCGTCGCGCAGCGGTTCGAACTTGTTGAAGAGCGGCGCGATGAAGGTGGGGTAGAGCACCAGCACGAGCATCTGGAAGGCGACCCATACGGCCCACGTCCAGAGCCACCAGAAGCTGCCCGCCTGCTTCATGAGCCAGAGCACGACGAAGAGCAGTGGAATGCCGAACGCGGCGCCGATCAGGAGCCCCTTGATGCGGTCCATGATGAAGATGCGCTTCGTCATGCGATTGAAGCCGAAGCGCTCCTCGACCACGAACTGGCGGTAGTAGTCGAGCGGCAGCTCGACCAGGCCGGAGATGGCGAGCACGGCCCCGACCAGCGCGATCTGGCCCACATATTCGCGCCCGATCGCGTCCGAGATGCCGAGATCGAGCGCCTGCACGCCGCCGAGCAGCGTGAGCGCGATCAGCACCACGGCGCCGAGCACGATCTCGATCATGCCGAGGCGCGTGCGCGCGACCGTGTAGTCGGCGGCGCGCTGGTGCGCGGCGAGCGGAATGGTGGCGGTGAACTGCGCCGGCACCGCGCCGCGGTGGGCGGCCACGAAGCGGATCTGGCGCGACGCGAGCCAGAGTTTGGTCGCGACCATGGCGAGCACGCCGACGACGAACAGCACGCTGAAGTACAGCGCAGGGGAGGGGGACAGATTAGGCATCCAGGAAGTCCGTGGTATCTATGCGACAATTATATGTTCTCGCCGGCCGGGCATCGCATCCTGTCGATGCCGCGCACGCGCCGCGCCACCAACGCTCTCCGGGTTGCCTTTCATGACTGACATTACCGCTGCCGGCGCGCCGCTCATCGAGCGCACCGACATGAACCTGATCTGGCTCGATATGGAGATGACGGGCCTCGATCCCGACAACGACCGCATCATCGAGATCGCCGTGGTGGTGACGAACTCGACGCTCGAGAAACTCGTGGAAGGCCCCGTGCTGGCCATCCATCAGCCGGAGTCGGTGCTCGACCGCATGGACGAATGGAACCGCAACACACACGGCCGCTCGGGCCTCACCGAGCGCGTGCGCGCTTCGACCGTCACGGAAGAAACCGCGACCGAGCAGATCATGGCGTTCCTTTCGCAATACGTGCCGCCGGGCAAGTCGCCGATGTGCGGCAACTCGATCTGCCAGGACCGCCGCTTCATGGCGCGCTGGATGCCCACGCTCGAGCGCTTCTTTCACTACCGCAACCTCGACGTGAGCACGCTCAAGGAGCTGTGCCGCCGTTGGCAGCCCACCCTCTACAAGGGTTTCCAGAAGCGCGCGATGCACACGGCGCTCGCCGACATCCACGAGTCGATCGACGAACTCAAGTACTACCGCGAGCACTTCCTCGTTCCGGCGCCGGGCATCGTGCCCGACGTGGCGGCAGGCGAGGCCGGCCCGGCACTCTGAGCGCCGTTGAGACACGCAGCAGCAGCGGCGCTGCCGCTGCTGCGCGATCGTTGAAGTTCGAGTGTCAAGCGCGCGGCGCCCGCTGCGCGTTCCTGGGCCGGAACGCCGCCACGACGTTCGGATCGGTTTCGATATACGGTCCGCCGATCAGGTCGATGCAGTACGGCACCGCAGCAAAAATACCGGGCACCTTCACCGTGCCCTGATCGTCGCGCAAGCCTTCCAGCGTTTCCTTGATCGACTTCGGCTGCCCCGGCAGGTTGATGATGAGCGCCGCGTGGTCGTCGTTCTCGCGGATCACGGCAACCTGGCGCGACAGAATGGCCGTCGGCACGAAATTCAGGCTGATCTGGCGCATCTGCTCGCCAAAGCCCGGCATTTCCTTTGTCGCGACCGCGAGCGTCGCCTCGGGCGTCACGTCGCGGCGCGCGGGGCCGGTGCCGCCCGTCGTCAACACGAGGTCGCAGCCGAGGCCGTCCACGAGCGCCGTGAGCGTCGCGGAGATCGTTCCCGCGTCGTCGTGGATCAGGCGCGTTTCGGCGCGCCACGGCGTTTTCAGCGCGTTGCCGAGCCACTCCATCAGCGAGGGAATGCCCTTGTCCTCGTAGACGCCGCTCGTCGCGCGGTCGCTGACCGACACGAGGCCGATCACGAGTTCGTCAGGATGGCTGCGCTCAGGCTTCGTCATCTTCGCGGTCCTCGTCGGCACGCTCGTCGTCCTGGTCTTCGCTCTCGCCAGCGCCCTGGGCGCTCGCGTCCTTGATCCACTGGAACAGCTCGCGGAAGGACCTGGGCGGCTTGCCTTGCTCCTGCTCGCGGCGCGCGTTGCGGATCAGCGTGCGGCCTTCCTGCGGGTCGGCGGCGGGGTGCTGGCGGATGAATTCGGTGAGCGCGGCGTCGTCCGCGAGCAGCTTGTCGCGCGTGCGCTCGATCCAGTGCAGGCGCGCCGTGGCGGCCCTGTTCACGCCGCGGTGCTCGTCGAGCTTCGTGCGCAGCGCGGCGACTTCGGCCTCCGTGAGCCCGCGCATCATGCGGCCCACATACTGGAGCTGGCGGCGACGGCCTTCGTGGTCGGTGATGCGGCGGCACTCGTGGACGGCGTCTGCGAGGTCTTCGGTCATCGGCATGCGCTTGAGCGCGTCCTTGGGCAGTTCCACGAGGGCCTGGCCGAGTTCCTGGAGCGCTTCCATGTCACGCTTGAGCTGCGATTTGCTCGGGCGATCGTAGCCGTTGTCGTCTTGTTCGGCGACAGCGTCGTTCATCGGTTGAATGCGGGTTTTGCGTTTCATGGGGCGTATTGTAGCGTGCGCGCGCGTGCGGCTCGGGCTGGAAGTCGGCGGAAAGCGGCGCCGGCGGCCCGATGCGGGTGCGGGCATTGGTACGGCGGTTGGTGCGGGGGCCAGGCGGCGAAAGCGCCTGTGATGCGTGTTCACATACCTTGCTATGATCGCGGGATGCGCTTTGCGAACGCTGCGCGTTCCGAGGCACCTGAATCGACACCAGCGAAACACGACATCAGCGGGCCGCACCGGCCCAATACCGGACCGTAACGACAATGGCAGCAGACATCGAAGCCCGGCAACGCTTTTTCCCCCACACCCAGGACGAGCTGAAGGAGATCGCGTCAGACATCCTGCGGCATGCCAGCGCGCTCGGCGCGAGCGACGCCGCGACCGAGATTTCCGAAGGCGACGGTTTGTCCGTCTCGGTGCGGCGCGGCGAGGTCGAGACGATCGAGCACAACCGCGACAAGATGGTCGGCGTGACCGTCTATATCGGCAACAAGCGCGGCAACGCGAGCACCTCGGACTTTTCGCCGCAGGCGCTCAAGGACACGGTGGCTGCCGCGTACAACATCGCGCGCTTCACCGCCGACGACGACTGCGCGGGCCTCGCCGAGCGCGATCTGCTCGAAACAGCGCCGCGCGACCTCGACCTCTATCACCCGTGGAATCTCTCCGCCGACGAGGCCGTGGAAATCGCGCGCCGCGCCGAAGACGCCGCGTTCGCCGTCGACCCGCGCGTGAAGAATTCCGAAGGCGCGAGCGTGTCGGCGCAGCATTCGCAGTTCGTGCTCGCCACCTCGGGCGGCTTCATGCACGGCTATCCGTACTCGCGCCACTACGTTTCGTGTGCGCCTATCGCAGGCGTCGGCCGCAACATGCAGCGCGACGACTGGTACAGCTCGCGGCGCAGCGCGGCCGAACTGGCCTCCCCCGAAGCCGTCGGGCGCTATGCGGCCGAGCGTGCGCTTTCACGCCTGAACGCGCGCAGCCTCGACACGCGCAAGGTGCCGGTGCTGTTCGAGGCGCCGCTCGCGGCGGGCCTGCTCGGCGCGTTCGTGCAGGCTGTCAGCGGCGGCGCGCTGTATCGCAAGACGTCGTTCCTCGTCGACAGCCTCGGCAAGCCGGTGTTCGCGCCGCACATCCAGATCGTCGAGGACCCGCATGTGCCGCGCGCGGCCGGCAGCGCGCCGTTCGACGAAGAGGGCGTGCGCACGCAGCGCCGCGAAGTCGTGAAGGACGGCATCGTGCAGGGCTATTTCCTGTCGTCGTATTCGGCGCGCAAGCTCGGCATGCAGACCACGGGCAACGCCGGCGGGTCGCACAACCTGCAGTTCCAGAGCTCGCTCACGAAGCCCGAGGACGACTTCGAGGAGATGCTGAAAAAGCTCGGCACGGGCCTGTTGCTGACCGAACTGATGGGTCAGGGCGTGAACTTCGTGACGGGCGACTATTCGCGCGGCGCGTCGGGCTTCTGGGTGGAGAACGGCAAGATCCAGTACCCTGTGGAAGAAATCACGGTGGCTTCCACGCTGCAGGAGATGTTCCACCACATCGTCGCCGTGGGCGCGGATACGCTCGCGCGCGGCACGCGTCAGACCGGCTCGGTGCTGATCGAGCGGATGACGGTGGCGGGGCAGTAAGCGCCCTTTAGCGCCTTCTGCACAGGCTCGATGAAAAACGGCACGCCCTGGCGTGCCGTTTTGCTTTTGGGTGCCGCGCTGCGCGCCCCCGTCGATCAATCCCGCCGCACGTACCGCACGAAAGCGAAATCGAAGTCGTTCGGTGCATTCGCATGCAGCGACTCGCGCGACGTTTCCTGCCACACGTCGGGGTCGGGCGCGGGGAAGGTGGCGTCGCCCTCGAAGTCCGCGGAGATTTCCGTCACGACGAGCTCGCGCGCAAGCCCGAGTCCTTCGCCGTAGAGCTGCGCGCCGCCGATCAGGAACGCCGTGGGCGCCTGGTCCTGGGCCGCGAGCGCGAGCGCCTCGTCGAGGCTCGTGGCGGTGTCGCAGCCGGGAAAGCGCTTGCCCGCGTCGCGCGTCACGACGATGTTGCGGCGGCCCGGCAAGGCGCGGCCGATCGATTCGTGCGTTTTACGGCCCATGATGATGGGCGCGCCCATCGTGGTGCGCTTGAAGAACGCGAGGTCTTCGGGGAGCCGCCAGGGCAGCGCGTTGTCGCGGCCGATCACGCCGTTGCGGGCGCGCGCGACAATGAGAGTGAGCGTCGTCATCGAAAGGGTAGAGGTGCGAGGTTGTAAGCTGTTCGCAGTCATTCTACCCGAGCGCGCCGGGCGCCCCGACGCGCTTCCCCTGCGGTATCGGCTCTTTCAGTCCTGCCCGTCGGGCGGCAATTCCGCCTGGTTTTCCGCATCGCCGCCAAAGAACGTTTTTTCATCGCGCAGGCCGTGCGTGCCCATCAGCCGGTAAAGCGTCACGCGCGAGATGCCGAGATCGGCAGCGGCTTCCGTGAGCCGGTGCCGGTGCCGCAGCAGCGCCGCTTCGATCGCGCGCCGCTCCGCGGCCTCGCGCGCCTGCGCGAGCGTGACCGTCTGCTGCGCGGTGAAGTGCGCGAGATCGAGATCCTCCGCCGAGATCAGCTTGCTTTCGGCCATCACGATCGCGCGGCGCACGCGGTTGATGAGCTCGCGCACGTTGCCAGGCCAGTTGTAGTTGTACAGGGCCTCGATGGCGTCTGGCGTGAAGCCGCGGATGCGGCGCGCGCTGTCCTGCTTGAACTTGTGCAGCACGTGATGCGCGAGAATTTCGATGTCCTTGCCGCGCGCGCGCAGCGGCGGCTCGTCCACGCGCAGCACGCACAGGCGGTGAAAGAGGTCGGCGCGAAAGCGTCCGTCGCGCATCGCCGCCTCGAGATCGACGTGCGTGGCCGAAATGATGCGCACGTCCACGGGAATCTGCTCGCGGCCGCCCAGCCGCTCGATCTTGCCTTCCTGCAAAAAGCGCAGCAGGCTTGCCTGGCTTTCCAGCGGCAGGTCGCCGATTTCGTCGAGAAAGAGCGTCCCGCCGTTGGCCGATTCGACGCGCCCGATCTTGCGCTGGTTCGCGCCCGTGAACGCACCGCGCTCGTAGCCGAACAATTCGGATTGCAGAAGATGGTGCGGAATCGCGCCGCAGTTGATCGGCACGAAGGTCGCCTTGCGCCGCGCGGAGCGCTCGTGGATCGCGAGCGCCGTGAGTTCCTTGCCAGTGCCCGATTCGCCCGAGATGAATACGGTGGCATCGGTGTTGGCCACCTTGCGGATCGTGCGAAAGAGCTGCTGCATCGCTTCGCAGGTGCCGACCATCTCGTCATCGTCCTGGCTCGCGGCGGCGGCCGGCGTGTCGAGATCGCACAGCGACACCATGCCGAACGCGTGGCCCACGAGGTAGTCGAGCGTCGCATGCGCGACCGGCACGTGCACGTAGTCGAAGCAATAGTGGCGGATCAAGCGCCGCACTTCGGCGTCGGTGAGGCGCGTATCGTCGGTGAGCGCGATCCATCCCACCTGCTGCAGCCGCAGAATCGTCTCGAGGCCCGCGAACTCGCGCGGCGCGAAACCCGTGAGATCGATGATGCCGGCGTAGGCCTCCTCCGGCTTCACGAGGCGCGAGGCCTCGTGCACCGTGCGCGCGGTCGAGATTTCCCAGCCACGGCTCTTGAGGTAGGCACACAGCAGCGGGTCGGGTGTACGCGCGACATACAGCAGGGTGCGCTCGATGCCCGCCTCGGGCTTCGCATCGCGCGCGCGGCCCACGTCGGGGACATCTTCGGCAAGCGGCGGCCCGCCCACGGCGAGACGCTGCCCGGCTCCGGCGAGTGGTGTCACAGTGGCGCCCAGATGTGAGGATTCGCGCACGATCGGCCTCATGTGATCAGAAGGTGTAAGGGAATCGCACGCCGACGACGAAGTTCGGTGCATCGGGCGTGAGCCCGACGGACACCGCGCCGTTGATCGTCAGGTGCTTGTTCACCACGTGGTTCAGGCCGAAGTTGAGCACCGAGGCGGTCGTCTGGCTGCCCGGCACGCCGGTCCAGGTGCCGCCCGGCGACTTGGTCTTCGACTGCGGCTCGATGGCCATGGTGTACGAAATGCTCGCCGAGTCCTTGTCCGAGAAGGCGAGCGCTACGCCGCCGCCGAACTGGATGATGTCGCCGAGCTTCACTTCGGCAGGCTCGGTCTGCCCGATCACCGAGGAGATGTCGGCGAACGAGCGTGAGATGTTGTACGTGTATGAGAAGCTGCCGAACAGCACCACGGGGTCGTAGGTCTTCAGCACCGAGATGCCGGCCGTGACGTTCCAGAAGCCCGTGCCTGTAGGCAGCTTGCTGGGAGCGACGAGATTGGTGTTGTCGGGCGTGATCTGCTGAACCTTGATGCCGAACGGCGAGGTGCCGGTCGCCGTTTTCACGCGCAGGCTGCCGACCACGTCGGGAATGCTGTTGGTTTCCTTCAGGAACTGGTAGTAGATCCCGAAGTTCACGTCGCCGATGGCGTTCGAATTGACCGATGCATCCGTGAGCGTGCTGGCCGAGCCGCCCGCGCCACCCACGATGAAGGTGCTGTGCCGGTAGACATAAGGCACGTCCACATCGATGCTCATGCGGTCCGTGAGGCCGTAGCGCGTGTCGAGGTCGGCGGTGATCGTGTGCGACTTGGTCTGCCCCAGATTGATGTTGCCGAGAAAGATCGCGTCGAGTGCAAGAAAGCCCGAAAGCTGGAGCTGGCGCCGATCGTAGTAACTGTCGCTGATGCCCCAGTCCAACGTCAGCTTGTGGTCGAAGAGCGGCGCGTGCTCGCGCTGCACGACCGCCTCTTCGGCTTGCGTGCGCGACGGCTCGGCGCTCTTTTGCGTCTCGCCCACGGTCGGGCTGCCAGTGTTGGGATTGACGCCCGGGTTGATACCAACGGGCGCGCCCTGCTGCGGCCCGCTCGCGGCCGAAGTGCCGGTCGCACCATTGGTCGCGCCCGCGTCGGGCGAGGGCGGGTTCACCGGCACGCCCGTGGCCGTGCCGGTGAGCGAACCCGGCGCCGTCGCGCCCGGCAGCGCCTGGGCGAGCGGCGGCAGGGGCACAGGCAGACCGTCTGCGCCCGGCTGTTCCGCGACCGTCGCGCCCGACGCGGCGTCAGGCGCGCCCGCGCCCGGCATGCCGCGGCCGCGTTGCGCCATTTCGAGGTTCGTCACCTGGCGCTCCAGCGACTGGATTTGCCTCTGCTGCTCGTCGACGACGCGCATGAGCGTATTCAGGCGGTCCTCGATCGACTGGCTTTGTAGCGCCTGCGCGTGGGCGGATTGCGAGAGCGCGAATAGTAAAACGGCTGCTGGAATGGCGGCCAGCGACACGTGTGGCGCGGCCGCCCTGGACATCATCTTCATTGTTCTTCCCCCGGGATCGAATGCGGGCGCCCGGCGGAACCCCCTGGTTCCACGCCCGCGCACGTCGATGCTCCTCATTCAAAGTGCTGCTTCTCGCGCGGGTCCTTGCCCGCGTGGTGGTCTCCTTGACTGGCACGTCTCGTGTAGGCCCTCGGTTAGTGGAGATTTCGCAGAGCCTGTAATACGCCGGTCTGCCGGATCATTTGCGACGTCATCTGCTGCGTCTGCAGACTCAGTTGCAACTGGTTGGCGACCTGCTGGTTATTGCCTGCGACCTGGAGTAACTGGGCGATCGCGCCGGCTTGCTGCAAGTTGCCCGGCACGATGTTCTGCGTGGCGATGCCCGCCGGCGTCTGCAGCGTCACGTTGACGCCGTTACTGCCGAACGAGATGCCCGCTCTTATGCTGCCGGTCGCGTTCGATGCCGACGCGCTCGACTGGTTGGCGGCGCCTGGCAGATTCGCGAGGTGCGGCGCGTTGTTGTCATAGGAGATGGTGGCGGCATTGGCGCCCGTATTGCCGTTGCCGGCCACCTGGGTGATCTGCGAGACGCCGTTGATCGAGACGTTCTGGCCGCCGGTGGCCGTCGCGTTCGGGTTGGCGCCGCTGTTTGCGCCCGTGGCCCCGCTCTGCGTCGGGTCGATCACGGTTGCGTAGGTCTTCACCTGCGCGCTCACCTGGTTGGCCGCGTTCTGGGCGACCGCGAGCGCGCCTTGCGCGACTGCGGTCGCGCCGTTTGGCAATTGCCATTGAGAAAGCAGGTTCAGAACGAACCCGGAAATCATGTCGCTGCCGGCATATTTGCCGGTCTGATGCGCGAGCACGTCGTCGCCGACGGCTTCGCAGCGGATGCCTTGCGCCTGTCCGTCGGCGTTCGCGAGAAACGCCGGCACCGGTTGCGGCGAGCCGATGCCTTCAGCCGCTAGCGCACCGCTCGAAAAAGCGCAGGCGAGCGCGCAGACGGCTGCCGCGATGCCACACTGTGAGAGGTTGCGTTTCATGATTCTTCGGACTTCAGAACATGACGGCCTTATCGAGGCCGTACTCGAAGAAGGGAGTCGCCGCGGTGCCATTGAGCAAGGCTTGTTCACGCAGCTTGAGCGCGAGCGACTCGTTGTTCTGCAACAGCGGAGAGTCCTCCAGGAACGGTTTGCCGAGCACCGCGAAGACGAGGCCGTTCCATGTTTTGGCGAAGTCGTCTTCGGCGACGATCCGGTTGCCGAGCGCGGGGTCCGCAATGAAGATGCGGCCATTCTCGGCGTGCTTGACGATCACGAAGTGCTCGTAGCCATCGATGTTCATGAGCACCAGCACGGGAATCTGCAGGTGGTAGAGCGCGTCGGTATTGACGCGAAAACCGCGGCCGCGCAAGCCGATCGTCTCGACGAACTTCTTCATGTCGAGCATGGAGAAGCCGTTCTTGACGACCACCTCGGGCGTGGAGAACACCATCATCTGGCGGATCAGCTCAGGTTCGGGGATGTCGATGCCGTAGCCATACTTGAGCAGTGTGGCGAGTGCGGCGGCGCCGCAGCTGTAGTCGTACTGCTGGCTGACGATGCTGCGATAGCGCAGGTCCCGCATCGAGTGGAGCGGCAGCTTCACCGGCACGCCGACGAGGTGGGTCGCGTCGAGCGTCGACTGCTGCGCATGCACAGGCACAAGGGCTGCGCTGGCCGAGAGCGTCAGCGCGACGACAAACATCCTTGATGCCGGGGTCGATACGGGCCCGGACATGGTGGTCTCCTGCCTTCTGGTATGCGCGCCGGCTGCGGTGGGACAGCCGGCGCGCGTTGCTTGCTGCGTTTTCTGCCTGGGGCGAGCCCAGTTCCTGCAGTGCTGCCAACCGTGCTTAGTGGCCGTTGTTCATCGCGGCGATTGCCATGCCGTTGTGCTGCAGGTTGCCGATGCCGCCGGCAATGTTCACGCCGATGTTGCCTTGCGCGCCGGTGAGCGTATTGGCGCCGAGGCTGGCCGTACCCTGGAACTGGCCGACTGCCGACATGTTGGCGTTCTGCGAGCTGTTATCCGTCGCGACCATCGCAACCGTCGAGTAGGCACCCGGGGTTGCCGTCGTCACCGAGCCCGCAAGACTGTTGTTCTGCGCGTTGCCGATGCCGGATGCGACGTTCACGCCGACGTTGCCCGATACGTTGGCGAGAGAGCCGTCGCCGACAGACGCGTTCAGGTTGAAGTTCTTCACGTGGGCGCTACCGCTGGACGCCTGCGTGTTGAAGATCTGCGCGTTGCCGAACACGTTGCCCATGTCGACGGAAGCGAGCGCGACGTCGTTGCTTTGCGCGTTGTTGATGCCTTCAGCGATGTTCACGCCGAGGTTGCCCGTCACGCCGGTTGCTGCGCCGTTGCCGGTATTGGCGTCGAGCGTGCCCGCCTGTTGTGTGTTGATATGCTGCGTAACGGAGCCGGTGGTGTGCTCGTCGACGGTGTTGAGCGAGTCGCTCACGTTGTAGCCCCAGCTCTTGCTCGAGCTCGAGCTGCGCGACGACGAGTGGCTATCCGAATCCGAGCTGGAGCTCGACGAGCTGTACATGGATGCGTACGTGCTCGACGAGTTCTTCGACTTTTCGCTCGTGCCGTTCACGCTCGTCGAAAGCGCGGCGCTGGCCGTGCCGTCAGCATGAGCCGTATTGGCGGTCGTCGAGCTGTTGCTCGTATTCTTGTTGTTGTTCACGGACCAGGCCGCGCCGACGTTCGTCGTGTCGCTGTTGTTGTGCGAGTTGGTCGTGGTGTGCGACGTGCTTTCCGAGCCAGTGAGGTCGATGCCGGCCGAGCCGTTCCGGTGGTTGCCGGTGTGCGACCACGATGCGTTGGCCTGGAGGCTGCCATTGCCGCTCTGCGACTTCGTCGACGTGTTGTTGCCTACGCTGCTGTAGCTCGTGCCAAGGGCCGCGCTGCCCGTGTCGCTATAGGTGCTGGCAGTCGTGTGGTCATGTGTGCTGCCATTGTCGGTCGCGACGTGATAGTCGGCGCTCGCGCTTGCGTTGAAGGTCTTGCTGAAGCTCGAGTTGCTCGACGAGCTCTTCGAGTTCGACGCATTCACTTGATGCGAATGCGACGAACTGCTCGACGACGACGAGCTGCTCGACTCGCTCGAGCTCGAGGACTTCGAGAAGGAATTGCTGCCCGTGCCCGTCACGCTCCACGTGGTGTTGTTCACTGCCGTGGTGATCTTGCCGCTGTTGTAGCTTTGCGCTTGCGGAAGCAGCGTGCCGCCACCGGTGGTCTGGTTGTTGTTGATGACGGCGCCGGCGGTGCTCGAAACCGAGACGCAGCCGAACAGCGCGACAAAGCCTTCGATGCCTACGTATTGCGTGACGCCTGTGGCGTTGAAGAGATACGCCGAATTTGCCGCGTGAGCGGAGCCTACCGCCGACGCAAGAACTGCCGCTGCTATGAGGGTGCGCTTCATGATTTCGCTCCGATACTGAGTGGTCAGTTAAAAAAGAGTGCCCGCCGGGGGACGGAGCACAAAACTGTTTGCCGTAGCGTTACCGGCGCCGGCCGTCTGGTTCACCTGCACGAGGCCCGTCGCATTCCTGAATGCCGCATTGTCGATGCGTACCTCACGAATACCCCCTGCCTGGGCCATTTGCCCCTGACCGCCGTTTTGAGCAGCCGCCGCGGACAGTTCCCCGTCCGAGACCGCCACTACACCAATCGCACCACTGCTGATGAGAGCAGTGTTGCGCTGGACATTGCCCACGCCCGCCGACTGATTCACCATCATTGCGCCGTTCGCGTTTGCAAAAGCTCCTGCACCTATCGTCGCGCTCGCGCCCTTGAGTCGCGCCGTGACGCTGGCGAGCTGCTCGTCGCCGTTGACGTTGATCGACACGTTGCCGGTCGTGATCGTCAGCTGGTTGGCCTGCGCGTTGTCGACACCCGCGGTCTCGTTCACCGTGAGCGCGCCGGTCGTCGAGGTGGCGGCGCCCGGGGCGATGCTCGCCGTCGCGCCGACGCTCACCTGGGCCTGCGCGGCGCTCGCGAAGGCGAGCGCGGCGACGCCGGCGAGCGCGCCGGAAAGCGCCGTGCGCCACGCGCGTGACGTCTGGATCGAACGGCTCATTTCATGCCTCCCATGGCGCCCGAGAGTGGGGCGAGCGCGCCTGTGATCGTCGAGGAAATCGTGCCGCCGAGACCGGCGCCGACGCCGCCGGTCGCGCCGGCTCCGGCCGCCACATTCGAGCCGGTTGCGCTGCCCGTGAGAATGCGCGTGAGCGCCTGGACGCCGGCGGTCTGCGCACTCAATGCGCCGTTCGCGTTGACGCCGCTCGAGCCGTGCGCGTTGGTGAGATCGGTGTCGGTGACGAGCGTCGCCATCGCCGGGTCGAAGCTGTTCTTGGGGAAGGTTGTGGCGCGCACGAGCACCGGGTCCTGATTCTTCGGCACGTTGTCGAAAGCGCTGCGCGGCGTGATGTCTCGTTCGACGATGACGTCGCCGGGATTCGTGACCTGCTGGGCGGCCACGCCCGCCGTGACGCTCGCGGCCAGTAAGCCGCACAGGGCGGCGGCGAACTGGGCCGACCGGCGGCTGGTGCCGCGCGTCGCATTGCGTGCTCTCATGCTGGTCTCCTCCTGGCCGGAGTCGGCACATCGGCGCCTTGTCCGGTCATTTCGTCCTGGCCGCGCGTGTTCGCAGCGAACCAGGACACCGCGCAGCAAGCGGCGCGGGTGCTATCTCATCGTTACTTTCTCGTGTAGCTCGCGAGGTTGCCCTGCGTGTTCTGGGTCGCGTCGACAGGGATCGGCAGCGGTGCGGGCGGCGCGATTTCGTCCCAGAGCGTCACGTTGTTGTTGCCGCGCATCAGTTGCGGGGTGGCAGCCATCATCACCATGCCGACGGCGCCGCCGCGCTGGCGCGAAAGCGTCTGGTCGTCGAGAGAGCCGATGCCCGCGAAGACGCCGTCATTGCCAAAGGCGACGGGGTCGGCCGGGGCGGGGGCGCTGGCGGACGTGGTGCTGGCCGGGGCCGCGGCTGTCGAAGTCGTGTCGCTGGCCGGCGTGCCCACTGCTAGCGTGGCGGGAACGAGTGCCGCAGGTGTTGCAGGAACGACATCCGGGGTGGCGCTGGCGACGCTGGCAACCGCAGTTGGCGCGGCAGGTGCATCGTCCACTGCCTGTGCGCGAGCACCGGGCGAGAGTAGGAGGAGGGCGGCGGGAACGAGCATGGCGGCACATGCACTGCCGTAGCCAATGACACTGCGCCGGACCTGCTGGATGTTGAGTCGCATGGCGTATCTCCTGATGCGAGACATTTAGCGAAACGTGTGCCATCGCCCGCAATCCATTGATACGCTTCGAACCGCACTATTCTCTGCAAATTTTGAATGGCGGATATTCGCCAAAATGTTTCAGCGCTGAAACGTGGGGCTGTTTAAACCCGTTTGGAATGCGATACGGGTTTCAAAGGAGAACGTTTGCGCGCCAGACACTTAACTATTGAGAGAAAGGAAACATCCGTAATTCTTTCTGCACTGACAAAATGCCGGAAAACTAGTGGAAACATTTCCATCGGTCCCTTATCCATTCCCATTGCATAAATTCTATCCAAGTGCCACGAGGCTATAGTAAGCTTCAGAAAAAGCCGTAATGCCTAAAAGAAAACGCCCGCAACTGGGCAAGTTGACACACACGCCACAACTCGGGGATTCACTGTCAGCAAAAGCATGCGCGTTCACTGTTTTTCAGGTACGCGAAAGCCGCTTTTTGCTGCGTGTCTGTACATTCAGGTGCGTGCCGTCATTCCCAAACGATGGTGTTGGCAAGAGGATCTGAATAATGGAACCTGCAACGCGGCAATTGGTGTACGTGACGCGAAAACCGGTCGAAGCGTTGAACGAGCGGTTCCACGAGCGTGGCTGGCAGGTGGAGATCGTCGGCAACGCACGGGACGCGCGGCGCGCTCTGCGCGCAGGGATGCCTGCGGGCGGGCTGCTCGATCTTTCCAGCGAATTCCATCTGCATGAAATCGGCTCGTTCGAGCCGTGCCTCACGCTGCCCAATGTCGGCTGGGTGGCTGCGACCACGACGGGCCAGTTGCAGGACGCAACGCTGCGCCGTCTGGTGCGCGATTACTGTTTCGATTACGTAACGGTCCCCTGGAACGGCGATCGGATCGTCGATTCCGTCGGCCACGCGTATGGCATGGTCTCGCTCTGCGAAGTCGCCTCGAACGACACCACGGGCGGCACCGAAGGCGAAATGGTCGGCTCGTGCGAGGCGATGCTGGCGCTGTTCCGCTCGATCCGCAAGGTCGCGCTGACCGATGCGCCGGTGTTCATCTCCGGCGAGTCGGGCACGGGCAAGGAACTCACGGCGGTGGCGATCCACGAGCGCTCGGCGCGCCGCAGCGCGCCGTTCGTGCCGATCAACTGCGGCGCCATTCCCCCGCACCTGCTGCAGTCCGAGTTGTTCGGCTACGAGCGCGGCGCGTTCACGGGCGCGAGCCAGCGCAAGATCGGCCGGGTCGAATCGGCCAACGGCGGCACGCTCTTTCTCGACGAAATCGGCGACCTGCCGATGGAAAGCCAGGCGAGCCTGCTGCGTTTCCTGCAGGAAGGCAAGATCGAGCGCCTGGGCGGTCATCAGTCGATTCCCGTGGACGTGCGCATCATCTCGGCCACGCACGTCGATATGCGCGCGGCGATGGTGGAAGGGCGCTTCCGCCAGGATTTGTATCACCGTCTGTGCGTGCTGCAGATCGACGAGCCGCCGCTGCGCGCGCGCGGCAAGGACATCGAGCTGCTCGCGCGGCACATGCTCGAGCGCTTCAAGAAGGACGGCAGCCGGCGCCTGCGCGGCTTTTCGCCCGACGCCATCGCCGCCCTGCACAACTACAGCTGGCCCGGCAACGTGCGCGAGTTGATCAACCGCGTGCGGCGCGCCATCGTGATGTCGGAGGGCCGTGCGATCACGGCGCGCGATCTCGAACTCGGCGACTACGTCGAGGTGGTGCCGGTCTCGCTCGCCCAGGCGCGCGAAGCCGCCGAGCGCCAGGCCATCGAACTCGCGCTGCTGCGCCACCGCGGCCGCCTCGGCGACGCCGCCCAGGAGCTCGGCATCTCGCGCGTGACGCTGTACCGGCTCTTGTGCGCGCATGGCATGCGCCATATGGAAAGCGAGCCGCTCGCGCCGCATCCGGGCGGCCTGGTTTCGGGCGGTTGAGGCGGGGTGGGGTTGCCTGAGGGCGATTGACGTCGATTGAGGCGACCGGCACTTTCGTGCTCCACGCGTGGATCGCGCGCCGTCGCTTTGCGCGGCCTTTGCCATGCGTTTCATCTCGGTGCGTCTTATAGCGTCGCGAGACTTTCTCCGGGCTCGTCGTAGCCCTTCCTGTGGGCGTTCTGCCCTTGTCACCGTTGCGTGATGCGCTCGCGCTTTCGGCGCGGCCGACCCGGGACGCGCGCGCCGGGTAAAATCCTCCTTTTCCATCCTGAATCCGAACCGGGCGCCACGTGCCCGACGAGGGAACCGCGCATGAAACAGTATCTCGAGCTCGTCCGCTCGATTCTCGACACCGGCACCTGGCAGGAAAACCGCACCGGCATCCGCACGATCAGCCAGCCGGGCGCCATGCTGCGCTTCGACCTGCAGGAAGGCTTCCCCGCGGTGACGACGAAGAAGCTGGCATTCAAGTCGGCCGTGGGTGAGCTGATCGGATTTTTGCGCGCCTCGCGCAGCGCAGCCGACTTCCGGGCGCTGGGCTGCAAGGTCTGGGACGCCAACGCGAACGAGAACGCCCAGTGGCTCGCCAACCCGTACCGCCAGGGCACGGACGACCTGGGCGACGTGTACGGCGTGCAATGGCGGCGCTGGCCTGCTTACAAGGTGCTCGACGGCGACGCCGCCGCACAGCTCGTCGACGCGCAGTCGCGCGGCTATGCGCGCGTGGCAGAATTTACCGAGGATGGCCGCTCCAAGGTGCTGCTCTACAAGGCGGTGGACCAGCTGCGTCAGTGCCTCGATACGATCATGAGCAACCCCACCGACCGGCGAATTTTGTTTCATGGCTGGAATCCGGCCGTGCTCGAAGAGATCGCGCTGCCGGCTTGCCATCTGCTGTACCAGTTCCTGCCGAACCCGACAAAGCGCGAAATCTCGCTGTGCCTCTACATCCGCAGCAACGATGTGGGCCTCGGCACGCCGTTCAACCTCACCGAAGGCGCGGTGCTGCTGCACCTGGTGGGCCGGCTCACGGGCTATACGCCGCGCTGGTTCACGTACTTCATCGGCGACGCGCATATCTACGAGAACCAGCTCGATATGCTCAACGAGCAGCTGCGCCGGGAGCCGTACGCGAGCCCGCGTCTGGCCATCTCCGAGCGCGTGCCCGAGTACGCGAAGACGGGCGTCTACGAGCCTCAGTGGCTCGAAAAGGTCGAGCCGTCGGACTTCTCGCTCGTCGACTACCGGCATCACGAGCCGCTGACCGCGCCGATGGCAGTGTGAGGCGCTTGCATTTGCGTGAGTGGCCGGTATGACCGCGCCATGAATAAAGCCCGCGAACGGCGACGTTCGCGGGCTTTTTCGTTGGCGGCGCGTCGATCAGCCGTGGTGGCGATCGTCGTGATTGCCACCGCTTGCACGCTCTTGCGGATGAGGCGCGGGCTGCGGCTGCGGACGCGGTTGGGGCTGCGGCTGCGGGCGGGCCTCCGCGTGCTGCTGCGGCTGGGGCTGGGGCTGCGGATGGAATTCCGGGCGCGGCGCATGTTGGGCCCGAAGCTGCCCTTCACAGGCGCGATGCCAGGCGTGCCCGGGTCGATGCGCGCATTGCGCCATTGCTGCGGATCGACACGCTGTGCGAACCGCGAGACCGGCTGACCGTGGACGAACGCCGTGGCCGGTACCGCCGTCACCGCACCCGGCGCGCGATAGTTCACGTAGGTGTTGTGAACGTTGATATTCGTGATGTTGACGTCGCGCCGGTAGTTGTTGACGACGACGGTCTGGTTCACGCGCTCGTAGTAGTGCGGGCTCCAGCCGCCCCAGTGCGGATGCCATGGCTCACCCGGCCCGAGCGCGAACCACGCGACGCCCGCGGCCGCGACGCCGCCTACCGCGAGGTTGACGCCCCAGTCCGTGCCGCCGTCGCCGCCGCCCACGAACGCGACCAGCGCCGGCGCATAGACGGGCGGCGCGCTTTCGACGACCGGCCCGGGCACCCACGCCCACGAATCGTCGACGTAAGCCCAGCGTCCGTAGTGATATGGCGCGAAGCCCCAGGGCGCGTCATCGACCCACGTCCAGCCCCACGGCGCCTGCCACACCCAGTGGCCGTCGTGATACGGCGCCCAGCCGGTGGGCACCGAGTTCGGCGTCCAGACTTCGCCGTATTGCGGATCGTTGCGCCACGTGCCGTTGTTGTCGAGGTCCTGGTAGCCCGGGACGTCGCGCGAGACGTAGCGCGCCGAGACCGAGCGGTCCTCGGCGGCGTCGCGCGCGAGCCCCCACTGGTCGAAGGCGTCCGGCGGCGGCGTCTGGTCGCTCGCCACCTGCTGCAGGTCGGTGCCGGCGAAGCGGATCTGCTGGCCGGCCGTCATCGGCGTCTGACCGTTTTCGCCGTACACGGTCACGCTCCCGCTGCGCACGGTGACGGTCGTGCTGCTGCCGTCGGGTGCCACATCCACGCGATAGTCGCCGGGGCTCGTCACGCCGAGTGCGAGGTTCGGCGTGTCGATTTCATACGAGCTGCCGGGCGGCACTTCGCGCACACGCGTCGAGAGCGTGCCCTGCGCGATCTTGAGCTGCGCGGTTTGATCGTCGAGATTGAGGACGTCGAGGCTCGTTTGCGCGCCGAGGCGCACCGCCGTCGAGCCGATGTGCATTTCCGAGCGCCCATTGGCGTCGTTCCAGAGCTGGTCGCCGGTCGTGAGCGGGCGGTTGAGCTGCGCGTACGACCAGTCGCTCGCGCCGGCCGGCTCGGTGGTCACGGCGCCGGCCATGTAGTCCAGACGCGCGACGCGGCTCGGCGGATCGCCGCCCGTGGCAGCGGGGGCGGTCGCGGCATCGGGCGGCGCTGCCTGCGCGAAGACCGCGGGCGCGGCTGCGAGGTTCAGCGCCGCGAGCGCGGCGAGCGCAAACAGCGTGCGGCGCGAAGTGCGCCGAAACTGGGTGATCGTAGGTGTGCGCGTCATCATTGTTCTCCTGTCGATGGGATTTGGCGCTTTGCTGCCGCAGCGTTTAGCGCTATCCCATGCAGGGCACTGTATCCGGCGGGCTTGTTTCCATGCTCACGGATTTGTTAAGGCTTATGCACCAGATGTAACAGAACGTGTGACCGCGCGCGAAACGCGCATTTTTGCGCGCGAAATCGGCGATGTTGTACGGTAATTGTCAGCTAATTCCGCGCGTGCAGCTGGTGTCTCAGGCACCGGCGATTGCGTCGAACTCGCGCTGTCCCTTGGGTGTGATGCGCAACACGCGCGGGCGGCTCGTGCGCTCGATCCAGCCGCCCCGCGTCCACGAATCGAGCAGCGCCGCGCCGAGTGCGCCGCCCAGGTGCGGCCTGCGCTCGCTCCAGTCGAGGCAGGTGCAGGCGAAGCGCCGCCGCCGCGCGCGCAGCGCCGCCACGTCCACGCCCCAGGCCGCGAGACGCGTTGCGCCTTCGGGGGTGGCTTCGAGGGTGTCGCCGTCGCGCACCAGCAGGCCGCCGTCCACGAGACGTTCGAACACCCGCACGGCCACTTCGCCGGCCATGTGGTCGTAGCAGGTGCGCGCATGGCGCATCTCGAGCGGCACCGTACGCGCGGGGCGCGGCGCCGGGCGCTGCGAGGTGACGGCGTTGGACACCTGCGCGACGTTCATGAGCGCCTCGATCGCCGCAGCGATCTCGGGGTTGGCGATGCGGTAGTAGCGGTGGCGGCCGCGCACGTCGAGCGCGAGGAGCCCGCCGTCGGTCAGGCGCGCGAGGTGGCCGCTCGCCGCCGAAGGCGACAGCCCCGCGATCATCGTGAGTTCGCCCGCGGGCCGCGCGCTGCCGTCCATCAACGCCCACAGCATGGCGGCGCGGCCCGGATCGGCGAGGAGTGCGGCAACGCGTGCGAGGCCCGGGAAGTGGCTCGACTCGTCGGTGGCGGGAAGGTTCATGGCGGCTCCTTCATGGTTTGCGATGGCGGCTGACGCCGCCCACACCGTGACTTTAGCGAATTGTCGCATTCGACGTTTCAGTCTATGGTGAAGTGTCGATTGCAACCACTCGAGATCCCCGCGGGTGAGGTCGAGGCATTGCCTGCGGCGGTACATACTGCGGTGCGCCAGAGCCCCGCGCTAAAATCGTTTATTCACGCAATCGGCCCGGCTTCTCATGAAACGCTTCCTCGCTCTTTTTGCCGTCGCCGCGCTCGCCGCCTTGTGCACCGCCTGCGCCGGCGGTTCCGCGCCGTCGTCGAGCGGTGCCAGCGGCATCACGATGTACGGCACGATCGACGAGGGCATCACGTTCCACAAGTGAGCGGCCTGGCATCATCTGGCAGTTTTTGATGTTGCTTTGGCCTGACTGCCAAAGGCGCGCGTGCGATGATGCAGACAGATCGTCAGCATCGAGTCCGCCGCCATGCCGTCTCAACCGCCGTCCCAAACGCCCGCACGCCATGTCGTGTTCGCCGTCGCGCCGGAGCTCGTGCTGCTCGACGCCTGCGGTCCCGTCGAGGCGTTCTGGCGCGCCGAGCTGGCGATGCGTGTCGCGAGCGGTATCCGCGGCGGCGATCCCTGCGCCTACCGCACGACGCTCGCCTCGGTCGCCGGCGGCGTGCTGCCCACCTTCGCGGGCATGCCCATCGTCACCGAGCGGCTCGACACGCTCGACCCTGCCACGATCGACACGCTGATCGTCCCCGGCGTCCCCATCGACGACACCACCGCGCTGCAACCCGAACTCGTCGCCTGGATCGCAGCGGCCGCGCCGCACGCGCGCCGCGTCGCGTCGGTCTGCACGGGGGCGTTCTATCTCGCGGCAGCGGGGCTGCTCGACGGTCGCCGCGCGGCCACGCACTGGCGCAACGCGGCGCAGCTCGCGCGCCGTTTTCCCCGTATCGAAGTCGATCCCGAGCCGATCTTTATCCGCGACGAGCGCGACGGCCGCGTGGTGTGGACGTCGGCGGGTGTGACGGCGGGTATCGATCTCGCGCTCGCGCTGATCGAGGAGGACTGCGGCCATGCGGTCGCGATGCAGGCCGCGCGCCGCCTCGTCGTGTTCATGAAGCGGCCCGGCGGCCAGTCGCAGTTCAGCGAGGCACTCGCGGCTCAGGTCAGCGCGGGCGCGGAGTTCGACGCGCTGCACGGCTGGATGGCCGCCAACCTGCACGGCGAGCTGAGCGTCGAGCGTCTGGCCGAAGAAGCGCGCATGAGCCCGCGCACGTTCGCGCGCCGATATGTCGACGCAGTGGGGCGCACGCCTGCGCGCACGGTCGCGGCGATGCGCGTGGAGGCCGCCGCCCACGCGCTCGTGCAGTCGCGCCGCCCGCTCAAGCGCATTGCGGCCGACTGCGGTTTCGGCACCGAGCAGAATCTGCGGCGCGCGTTCGAAAGGTCCTACGGCGTGCTGCCCCTCGACTATCGGGCGCGATTCGCGGCGAGCTAGAAACACCGCCGATGGCGTTTGGCAGGCGGCTGCGACTCTCTGTCTTATTGCGCTCGTATAATCAACGCCTCCTTACCCCACCATACGAGCCGCCGTACGCGGCTTTTCGCCATGAGCCAAGCCGAGATGAAGACGCCTACCCAGCCGCTGGACCGTTCGGAAACGACGTTCCGGTTCCTCGCCGAGCCGACTTCGGTGAACTTCGGCGGCAAAGTGCACGGCGGTGCGCTGATGAAGTGGATCGACGAGACGGCTTATGCGTGCGCCGCGGTCTGGTCCGGCCGCTATTGCGTCACGGTGAGCGTGGGCAATATCCGCTTTCGACGGCCGATTCTCGTCGGCAACATGGTCGAGCTGCGCGCGCGCGTGGTCGCCACGGGCCGCACGTCGATGCATATTCACATCACCGTGCATGCCGGCGATCCGAAGAGCGGCCAGCTACGGCTCACCACGGACTGCCTGATCGTGTTCGTGGCCGTCGACGAAAACGGCAATCCGATTCCCGTGCCCACGTACGTGCCGGAAACGGACGAGCAGAAGCGCCTCGCGAAGTACGCGCTCGACGTGAAGGAAGCGCTCGACGCGATCGTCGAACTCAAGCCCGAGGAAGTGGCGAAAGGGCAGGTCTAAGCAGGGTCGAGACGCAGGCACGCTGTTGCGCCAGCATGAAAAAACGGGCGGCGAGGGTTTGAACCACGCCGCCCATTTTGCATTTCAGCCCTGCAAATAGAGCTTATTTCTTCGCGTTGCCGACCATCTCGCCGGGCTTCACCCATTCGTCGAACTGCTGCTCGGTCACGTGTCCCAGCGCGAGCGCGGCGGCCTTGAGCGTGGTGCCTTCCTTGTGCGCCTTCTTGGCGATCTGCGCGGCCTTGTCGTAGCCGATGTGCGGATTGAGCGCCGTCACGAGCATGAGCGATTCGTTGAGCAGCGTGTCGATGCGCGAGCGGTTCGGCTCGATCCCCACCGCGCAGTGATCGTTGAAGCTGAGCGCACCGTCGGCGAGCATGCGGATGGACTGCAGCACGTTGTGCGCGATCATCGGGCGGAACACGTTCAGCTCGAAGTTGCCGCTCGCGCCTCCCATGTTCACGGCAACGTCGTTGCCGAACACCTGGCAGCAGAGCATTGTCACGGCTTCCGACTGCGTAGGGTTCACCTTGCCCGGCATGATCGAGCTGCCCGGCTCGTTCTCGGGAATCGACAGCTCGCCCAGGCCGCAGCGCGGACCGCTCGCGAGCCAGCGAATGTCGTTGGCGATCTTCATGAGGCTCGCCGCCACGGTCTTGAGCGCGCCGTGGGCGAACACGAGCGCGTCTGCGGCGGCCATCACCTCGAACTTGTTGGGCGCGGTGACGAAGGGCACGCCCGTCAGCTTCGCAATGCTTTCCGCCACCTTGTGCGCGAACTGCGGATGCGCGTTCAGGCCCGTGCCTACGGCCGTGCCGCCCTGCGCGAGTTCATACAGATGGGGCAACGAAGATTCCACGTGCTTGATGCCGTGATCGAGCTGCGCAACATAGCCCGAGAACTCCTGGCCGAGCGTGAGCGGCGTGGCGTCCTGCAGGTGCGTGCGGCCGATCTTCACGATGTCGGCAAAGGCCTTCGCCTTCGCATCGAGCGTATTGCGCAGCGTCTTGAGCGCCGGCAGCAGATGCTTGACGATGCCATAGGCGGCGGCCACGTGCATCGCGGTCGGGAACACGTCGTTGGACGACTGGCCGCGGTTGACGTCGTCGTTCGGATGCACCTTGCGCGCCTCGCCGCGCTCCCCGCCCAGAATCTCGCTCGCGCGGTTCGCGATCACCTCGTTGAGATTCATGTTGGTTTGCGTGCCGGAGCCCGTTTGCCAGACCGCAAGCGGGAATTCGCCCGGATGCTTTCCCGCGATGATCTCGTCGGCGGCCTGCACGATCGCGTGCGCCCTGGTCTCGTCGAGCACGCCTAGCGAGAGATTCACTTCGGCTGCAGCGCGCTTGATCGTCGCTAGCGCGGTGATGAGTTCCGGCGACTGCTTTTCGGTGGAGATGCGGAAGTTCTGCAGCGATCGCTGCGTCTGCGCGCCCCAAAGCTGCTGGGCGGGCACGGCGATCTCGCCGAACGTGTCGCGCTCCATGCGGACGCTTTCGTTGCTTGCGGTCATTTGATCCTCCGGTGATTGAGGCGGCGCCTTCGGCTCGCGCGGCTTGCGAGTCAAGCGTTCTACGTGTTGCTCGCCCGATAGCGACGTGCGCTCAAAGCCGCTTCAAAGCTGGCTATCGACCGGCAACAGCAAGAATAGCCCGGTTAGGACATTTCTGTAGAAACCCGCACCAGGGTCGAGGTTGTAGGTGCGGATCATGCCGTTCTCCTCGTCGGTCCAGACGAGCGCCGAGTTGACCGTCGTGCCTTTGAGCAGCGCCAGTTGTTCGGGCGTCGCGAGCGTCACGCGGTAGCTCACCTGCGGCGAGGTCGCACGCTTGAACAGGTCGGCGACTTCATGCGCGATCGGCGGACTCTCGATGGTGAGCGCAAGCTCGGTGTTCAGGCGTGCCGAGCGCGGATCGAGATTGAGCGAGCCGATCACGAGCGTGCTGTCGTCAATCACGTAAGCCTTGGCGTGCAGGCTCGCTCGCGAGCGCGAACCGACCACGCCGAAGCGCTGCTCGTCGTCGTGCTCCTCCTGCTGCGGCTTGAACTCGTAGAGCTCGACGCCGGCCTCGAGCAGCGGCACGCGGTAGGGGCTGTAGCCGGCCTGCACCGCCACGGCGTCGGTGGCGGCGAGCGAATTGGTGAGGATCGCCACGCGCACACCATGCGAGGTGAGCGCGCGGATGGTCTGCACGCCCGTGTCGTGCGGCACGAAGTACGGCGAGAACACCAGCACGCTGTTGTGCGCCTGATGGATACGATCGAGCAGCGCGCGCATGGCGTCGCCCAGCTCGCCTTTGTCGGCGCCCGCGATCTTGCCGGGCGAGTCGGCCACGAACGCCCATTTCGCCCAGACAAGCCCGAGCGTGTTGCCCGCGATCTGCTGCGCGAGCGGCGTGGCGTTGAGCGGCTTGGCGTTGTAGGGTTCGGCGCTCTCGTGCCAGTGGCGGCGCAGGTCGTCGCGCGCGGCGTCGAGATCGTGTGCGTCGAACTTCTGATGATTGAGCACGCGCAGGGGGTAGGAGATCGAGCTGTTCCAGTACTCGTCGAAGCTTGCCGAGACGCTTTGCGCGACCGGGCCCGCCGTGAGCACGTCGAGGTCGCGGAAGTCGATCGTCGGGCTCGCGTTGAAGTACTCGTCGCCGAGATTGCGGCCGCCGACGATCGCCATTTCGTTGTCGACGATCGTCGCCTTGTTGTGCATGCGGCGCGTGAACTGGTCGACGTTCGTGAAGAAGTTGCGCGTGCGCAGGTACATCGATTCGCTCGTGCTGCCGTACGGATTGAACACGCGGATCTGGATGTTCGGATGGCTGTTGAGCGCGGCCATCAGGCGGTCGATGTCGTGAAAATTCAGGTCGTCGACCAGCATGCGCACGCGTACGCCGCGATCGGCCGCATAGAGCGCCGAGCCGAGCAGCAGCTTGCCGGTGGTGTCCTCGTTGGCGATGTAGTACTGCATGTCGAGCGTTTTCGTCGCCGCGCGCGCAAGCGCGACGCGCATCTGCAGCGAGTCGGTGCCGGTGGCGAGCAGGCGGAATCCCGATTCGTTCGGGTGAGCGGCAAGGGGGGCGGCGAGCGCGGCGCCGAGCGGCGTGGCGCTGGCTTGCTGCGCCGGCAGCGCCGCGCTCGTCTCGCGCGGGTAGTCGGTGGCGGGCGGGCGCGTCGCGCAACCGGCGACCAGCGCGAGGCAAACGAGCGCGAAGCAGGCTCGCCGTGGGGCTCCAGGCAGGGCTTGCGGCGGGACGCGCCGCAAGGTCATGCGTTGCGAAACGGTTTCGGATCGGGCGGGATGCGCGGGCAAACGGATTCTCCATGGCGGCGCGCCGCATGATGGTTCGTTTTCATTGCACGGCTTCGCGAAGATTCTACGGGAAGCGGCCTGCCTGTCTTGCGGCGGCGGACACGCTGCGTATGCAATTTCCGGGCCGCAAGCAACTGACGATTGCGCGCGGCCGGAAAGGTCTGCGGTCGATCAAACGCGCGCGGTCGACGCGTTCTCAGCGCCTTGCGCATCGCGCGTGCTGCCGCGCGCCGGCTTCCCGGCCCAGTAGCCGGCGAGCACCGAGCCCGAGAGGTTGTGCCATACCGAGAAAAGCGCGCCGGGCAGGGCGGCGAGCGGCGAGAAGTAGAGCTTGCCGAGCGTCGCGGCGAGACCCGAGTTCTGCATGCCCACTTCGATGGCCAGCGTGCGGCACACCGATTCGTCGAAGCCGAGCAGGCGGCCGCCCCAGTAGCCGCCGAGCAGGCCGATGCCGTTGTGCAGCACCACGCCGAGCGCGACGAGCGGACCGACCGTGGCGATGCTCGCATGCGTGCCGCTTACCACGGCGGCGATGATCGCGAGGATCGACACCATGGAGACGAGCGGCAGCACCGGCTCGACGCGGCGCACGAGCGCGCCCGCGAGGCGGTTCACGATGAGGCCGATGGCGATCGGCAGGCCGACGATCTGCAGGATGCTCATGAGCATGCCGTGCACGTCGACGACGATCGAGGCATCGACGTAAAGACGGGTCAGCAGCGGCGTCGCGAATACGCCGACCAGGGTGGAGAGCGCGCTGATCGTCACCGAAAGAACGACGTCGCCGCGCGCGAGATAGATCATCACGTTCGACGCCGTGCCGCTCGCCACGCTGCCCACGAGCACCATGCCCGCCGTGAGGTCGGGCGGCATGTGCAGCACTTTGGCGATCGCCCAGGCGGCGAGCGGCATGACGAGGTAGTGCAGGAAGATGCCCGCGGCGACCGGCGCGGGCCGCGTGAAGACGCGCTGGAAGTCGGCGAACGAGAGCGTGACGCCCATCGCCAGCATGATGATCATCAGGAGCGTCGTGACGTGCGGCGCGATCGGCGCGACGAGGCCCGGGTCGAAGTAGGCCAGCAGGGAAACGAGGACGGCCCAGAGCGGGAAGAGTCGGGTAATCGGGGCGAGCATGAAGGGGCGGTCCGTGAATGGGTTCGTTGTGCGTTGGCGCACGGCAAGCGGTGCCGGGGTGGCCGGCGGCGGCGCTCGCGGGGCGCGGCTGTCTCCTGTGTCGACTGGCGTTGGCGCTTTAGCGCCCGGTCCAGTCCCATGCAGCGTACTGTTCTTGCCCTCGTGGGACGGACGCCGCTTGCGGCGCCTGGCGCGTATTTTAACCGGTCGAGCCGGTGCGGCCCGGTCGGTTAAGTGAACGCTTCAACCCGCGCTTCAACCCGCGCGGCCCGCCGCGGCGGCGTGAGCCTGCGAGCGCAGGCTCATCCGGTGAAAGCGCCATGTCATGAGCACGGCGACGGTGGCAAGCCCGGCTGCGAGCCCCCACCAGAGCCCGAGCGCGCCGAGGCCGAAGTAAAACGCCAGCGCGTAGCCCAGCGGAAAGCCGATCCCCCAGTAACCAAGCGTGGCCGCGAGCATCGGCACGCGCGTGTCCTTCAGGCCGCGCAGGCAGCCCGAACCCACGGTCTGCGCGCCGTCGACGATCTGGAAGATGGCCGCGACGCCGAGAAGCGTGGCGGCGAGCGAGACCGTCTGCGCATTGGCCGGGTCGTCGAGATGCAGGTAGAGCCCGACAATCCAGTGCGGCGCCAGCACCATCACGAGCGCCGAGAGCGACATGAAGCCGACGCCGAGCCCGAGCGCGACGAAGCCCGCATGGCGTGCCGCGCTCGGCACACCCGCGCCGGACCAGTAACCCACGCGCACGTTGGCCGCCTGGCCGATCGCGAGCGGCACCATGAACGTGACAGAGGCCACGTTCAGGGCGATCTGGTGCGCCGCCAGCGGCGTCTCCCCGAGCAGGCCGGCGAGCAGGCCGGTGGCGAGAAAGAGCGTCGCTTCGACCGCATAGGTGATCGCAACCGGCCAGCCGATCGTGAAGAGTTCGCCCATCAGCGGCGCCGTCGGTCGGCGCGCGACGACGAAACGCTGGTGCGAAGGCCGCAGGTGCAGCAGCGCCATCAGCACGAACGCGGTGAGCCACACGGTGATGGTCGTCGCTACCGCCGAGCCGAGAAAGCCGAGGCGCGGCAGGCCCCAGGCACCGTGGATCAGGCCGAAGTTGAGAAAGCCGTTGATGAAGACGCACGCCACCGACACCCACAGGAGGCGCCGCGCCGCGCCGATGGCGGGCAGGAACGAGCGCATGAGCCCCACGCCGATAAGGCTGGCGGGCGCGCCCCAGCGCAGCACGGCCGTGTATTCGCCGATGTGATGCGCGAGCAGCGTCGGCTCCCCGAGGGCGCGCAGGATCGGCTCGGCGAACGAGAGCAACGCGAACGCCGGCACGGAAAGCAGCAGGGACAGCGCGAAACCGGTCCAGTAGATGTGCGGTACGTGGCTTTCGTTGTCGGCGCCGCGCGCCTGCGCGACGCTCACGCTCACCGAGGTCAGCACGCCCTGCAGCACGGTGACCACCACGAAGAACAGGTTAGCGCCGAGGCCGCCCGCGGCGAGCGCGTCGGCGCCGAGCGAGCCGAGCAGCACCGTGTCGGTCACGCTCATCGCCATCTGCGAGAGTTGGGCGATCGCGAGCGGCCCGGCGAGGCGGGCGGTGTCGGCTGCATGGCGGCGCAGCGTGGGCGGCGCGGCAACGGCGCGGCGGGAAAGCGTAGTTCGAGTCATGAAAAACAAGCGGCGCGAGATAAGCGCGCCGCGAGGCAGGGTTCGTCTGTCAAAACTGAAAGCTTATTGCGAGACAGCGACCTTGTCGATCCAGATGCTCAAATCTGGTGCATAGCCGGCGCCTGCGGGCAAGTTCCGGCGGGGTTCACTCGCTCGCCTTGATGGCAATGCGGGTGTCGCCGAGCAGCACGGCCTGGCCCGCGCGGATCTTGCACGTCTTGCGCAGCTCGACTTCGCCGTCCACCTTCACCGCGCCCGAGGCGACGATCTGCTTGGCCGAGCCGCCGCTGTCGGCGAGTCCGGTGATCTTCAGGAGGTTGTGCAGTTCGACGTAGTCGCCGGTCAGCGTGAAATCGAGGTTGGGCATGGCGGATTCAAATTCGAAAGGCGTGCGGCTAGCGCGCGACGGGTGAGCATCATAAGCGATGGCGGGCTCGCGGCAGCGCCTGCCAGCGCATCGTTACATGCAGGGGCCAGATGTTATGAATTCGTCAGTAAATGAAACGTTGAGTAACGTCGCGGGACCCCGCGGCGATCTTCATACCAAAATGGTTTCACCCGGATCGACAGCGCCGCTCGAGTTTTTCTGGTGCGGTTCCGTCGAGCCGGGGCGCGATTGTGGCGGGCTTGCCCACCGCATAAGCGCCTTCGGAACCACTGCAAAGAGGATACGCCATGACCCAGATCGCCAAGCTGCTCACTGCTACCGCCGCTTTTGCCACCGTGACCACTGCCGCCGTATTTGCGCAGGGCGCGTATGCCCAAAACGCGACCCAGGGCGCGACACAGGCCGGCGAAGCCCCAACGATGGCGCCTTCCGGCGCGCCGGCCATGGCGCCGGGCGCTGCCCCTGGCCAGATGACCGGGCAGGCGCCGAGCCAGGCGCCGGCGGCCGCAGGGATCGCGCAGCCCGCGCCCGCGCCGCAGGCCCTGACCGCACCGCAGTCCGCCGACCCGCTGGTGCAAAAGCGCAACGCGAACGCGGCGGCGAACGCCGAATACCGCATCGCGAAGAAGTCGGCGAACGCCGAGTACGGCGACGCGAAGAAGCAGGCGAAGTCGCAGTACAAGGCGCAGGTGAAGGACGCGAAGATCAACCACAAGGCCGATCGTCAGGCCAACGACTCGGAAATGAAGGACCAGATGAACGGCATGTCGGCCCAGCAGCAGGGCGGCCAGTCGCAGTAACGATCGGCTGATGCCGAAGGCGCCCGCGCCTTTGGGGGCGCCGGCCTTGTGCCTGGCCTTGTGAGCGGCGGCGTCCGGCAACGGGCGCCGCCGTTTTGTCTGGCGGCTCCCGGGTGTCGGCGGCGGCGAAACGCGCCGTGGCGTTGTCGTTAAATCCCGCCAGATCGCCGTGGAATCAGGCGCTTGCGGACGCATGGTGTATGGATATACAGTATGCGTCGCTCCTTCCCGATTCGCCACGTTCATCGTCCCAGCGCCCGCCGTGTCCACCGTTTCCGTTGCCGATTCCTCCGTCTCCGATGCCAGCCAGGCGCGCGCCGAAGCAGCCAATGCCGTTGGCGCGTGGCTCGCGAAACTCAACGATGCGCAGCGCGAGGCCGTCGAACACGGCGGCGAAGCGGGCTACGCGCCCGGTTCCGCGCTGCCGGGCCCGCTGCTCGTGATCGCGGGCGCCGGGTCGGGCAAGACGAATACGCTCGCGCACCGCGTCGCGCATCTGATCGCGGGTGGCGCCGACCCGCACCGCATCCTGCTGCTCACGTTCTCGCGGCGCGCCGCGCTGGAAATGACGCGGCGCGTGGCGCGTATCGCTGCCAGCGCCCCAGGCGCGGCCGCCGTGCTCGCGCAAGGGCTCAGTTGGGCGGGCACCTTTCACGGCGTGGGCGCGCGGTTGTTGCGCGAGTACGCGGATCACATCGGCCTGTCGCCGGCGTTCACGATCAACGACCGCGAGGATTCCGCGGATCTTATGAATCTGGTGCGCCACGAGCTGGGTTTCTCGGCCAAAGAAAAGCGCTTCCCCTCGAAATCGACTTGCCTCGCGATCTATTCGCGCGCGGTCAATACGGGCGATTCGCTCGCCAATGTGCTCAACCGTTCGTTCTCGTGGTGCCTCGAGTGGGAGCCGCAGCTACGTGCGCTGTTCGCCTCGTACGTGGACGCCAAGCAGAAGCAGAACGTGCTCGACTACGACGACCTGCTGCTCTACTGGGCCCACATGGCCGCGGAGCCGGCCATCGCCGCCGATCTCGCGGGCCGCTTCGATCACATCCTCGTCGACGAATACCAGGACACCAACCGCCTGCAGGCCTCGATCCTGCTCGCGCTCAAGCCCGATGGCCGCGGCCTCACCGTGGTCGGCGACGACGCCCAGGCGATCTATTCGTTTCGCGGCGCGACCGTGCGCAACATTCTCGACTTCCCGGCGCAGTTCGACCCGCCCGCGCGTCAGGTGACGCTCGAACGCAATTACCGTTCGACGGCGCCGATCCTCGCCGCCTCGAACGCCGTGATCGACGCCGCCGCCGAGCGCTTCACCAAGAACCTGTGGACCGAACGCCCCTCGCAGCAGCGCCCGCGCCTCGTCACCGTGGCCGACGAGGCCACCCAGGCGCGCTATGTCGTCGAGCAGATTCTCGAGGCGCGTGAAGCGGGCATGAAACTCAAACAGCAGGCCGTGCTGTTTCGCGCGGCGCACCACAGCGCGACGCTCGAAATCGAACTGGCGCGACGCAATATCCCGTTCGTGAAGTTCGGCGGACTGCGTTTTCTCGACGCCGCGCACGTGAAAGACGTGCTGGCGGTGCTGCGCTGGGCCGAGAATCCGCTCGACCGTGTGGCGGGGTTTCGCGTGACGCAGTTGCTGCCGGGCGTCGGGCCCGCCAACGCCGCGCGCCTGCTCGACCAGGTGTCAGCGTGCACGGGCGCGTATCGCGCCGCCGAGGCGCTCGCGGCTTTCGCGCCGCCGCCGCGCGCGGCCGAGGACTGGCCGGCGTTTGCGTCGCTCATCGACGGCCTCTCGATGCGCTCGACGCCGTGGCCGGCCGAATTCGAGCGCGTGCGGCGCTGGTACGAGCCGCATCTCGAGCGCAATCACGAAGACGCCCAGGTGCGTCTCGCCGACTTGCTGCAGATGGAGAGCATTGCGAGCACCTACGCCTCGCGCGAGCGCTTTCTCACCGAACTCACGCTCGATCCGCCCGACGCGACGAGCGCCGAATCGGCCGATCCGCTGCTCGACGAAGACTACCTGATCCTTTCGACGATCCATTCGGCGAAAGGTCAGGAGTGGCGCAACGTGTTCGTGCTCAACGGCGTGGACGGCTGCATTCCGTCCGATCTCGGCGCGGGCAGCGACGAGGAACTGGAGGAGGAGCGGCGGCTGCTCTATGTGGCGATGACGCGCGCGAAGGAGGATCTGCACATCGTCGTGCCGCAGCGCTTTTATGTGCACAACCAGGTGGCGTCGGGCGACCGGCACGTGTGGGCCTCGCGCACGCGCTTCATCGCGACGCCCATGCTGCCGCTGTTCGAATCCCGCGCGTGGCCGCCCGCGCCCGTGGCGAGCGCGCCGAGCGCGGCCGGACTCGCCGCCGCCGCGCAGGCGAAGGTCGAGATCGCCGCGAAGCTCAGGAAGATGTGGGATTGAGGGGGAAAGCGGGGCGCGCGCCGTTTTCAGGCGCGCGCGCCAGCGCTTAGCGCCGCTGCTCGCGTGCCGTGCTGCGCTGCGGCGGCATGAAGAAGTTGCGCATCCACGCGGCGAGGCGCGTGAACACATCGTCGGGCTCCTCGACGAAAATCTCGGGCTTGAGCAGGCGCAGATACTCCATGATCTGTTGCGCTTCCTGCTTCTGGAACACGCCATGCGTCACGCCGAGCCTCAGCAGCCCGCGCAGCTCGCCCAGACGCTCGCGAGCCGCGCTGCCGCTCGCCTGTTCACAGCCGATCTTCGCTTCGTACACGCGCTGACGCAGCGACTCGGTGAGGCGCCACGCGGGCGTCTGCATCGACTCTTCGAGGGCCTGGATGTCCTGCACGCCCGACTTGATCTGCGCCGCCAGCGGGTCGACCAGCGTGTCGTCGCCCTGGGCTTCGCTCACGATGGCCGCCGCCCAGTCGCGGCACTGCTTCGAGAGTTCGTCGGGCGTCCACTCGGGCCGCGACGCGAAGCCGAAACCGAATTCGCCTGCCTGACGCATCAGGATCGAGACGACCTCGGGGAATTCCTTGTCGAGCGTGCGCTTGGCCCACGCGTACTGGCCGCCTTGCAGGAGCCGCTGGACGGCGTGCTCCGTGAGCGGCGTCATGTTGTCGAGCAGCTTCGCGCGCAGGTAGTCCTCGAATTCCGGCGTGGCGAATTGCGGGTCGAGTTTGAGCGAGACGCGCAGGAACGCGTCGAAATCCTTGCGCAGCGACGCAAGCGTTTCGTCCTTCAGGTTAAGGGTGATATGCCCCATTGTGGTTGCCCCGGTGTAATCCTTGTCGCTTCTCGCGTGCTCTCGCCGTTCGAGCAGTGGCCTGCCAGAGCAGGCCCTGACGGGTTTAACGGCGCTCCGGGGTGAAACTTGAGCGTAAGGGGCGACGCTTGCCTCTAGCGCAGGACAACGCCTTGCCAGAGGAAGAACACGCCGAGCCCGATCGCGATGGTGAGGAGCGGGCGCTTCGTGAGCGCGCTGACGACGATCGCCGCGAGCGCGCCGACGAGTTGCGGGTTGCGCCAGGTCAGCTCGGCGCCCTGACCGTGGGGCGAGACCGCCATCGGCACGATGATCGCCGTGAGCACGGTGACGGGCACGAAGCCGAGCGCGGTGCGCACGAGCGGCGGGAATACCAGCCGGTCGCCGAGCACGAACACCGCAGTGCGAATGACCAGGGTGATCAGGGCCATGCCGAGAATCAGGACGACGTAGTTCATTGCCCGGCTCCTGCGGTGCGTTGGACGTTGGGGGACTTGCGGGAGGACTCGCTGCCGGCGCGGGCGCCGCGCGACGAACCTGGCCGTGAGAGCACGACACCCACGACCACGCCCGCGAGCACGGCGCCGAGCAGCCCGAGCTTGTACGGCCAGCCCTGCCAGAAAAAGGCGAGCGCGCCCGCAGTCGCGGCGGCGGCGAGGTAGCGCAAGGCAACCAGCTGTGGCACGACGATGGCGATGAAGGTCGCGACCATCGCGAAGTCGAGGCCGAGCGACTGCAGACCCGGGAACGCCGCGCCGAACAGCAGGCCGGCCGCGGTCCAGAGTTGCCAGTTCAGGTACATCGAGAGGCCCGAGCCGAGGAAATGCCACGGCGAGACGTCGTCGCCGGGCGGATGGCGGCGCAAATGCGCCCACGCGACGGCGAAGACCTCATCGGTGAGCAGGCTGCCGAGCACGAGCCGCCAGCGCAGCGGCAGGTGCGAGATATAGGGCGCGAGCGTCGCGCTATAGAGCACGTGGCGCAGGTTCACGATGAACGTGGTGGCCCAAATCACCGCGAAGCTCGCGTGCGAAGCGATCAGCCCGAGCGCGATGAATTGCGCGGAGCCGGCGAACACGGCGAGCGACATGAACTGGCCGTGCCAGAGCGAAAGCGGGCCCGAGGTGACGAGCGTGCCGAAGATCACGCCGAAGGGCGCGGCGCCGATCATCATGGGGATCGTGTCGCGCGCGCCGGCGATGAATTCGGCAAGGCGGTTGGGATGCGTGGTCAAACTGTCCTCCTGATACAAGGGGACAGCATAGCGGGCCGCCTTACGCGTGGCTTGTACGTTCTTGCGGCCGGATGCGGGTTGGCGCGTTCAGGACGACTGCCAGCGCCCCGGCGGCACGCCGAACATGCGCCGAAAGTGTCGCGTGAAATGGCTCTGGTCGGTGAAACCGCTCGCGGCGGCGACCTCGGCAACCGTAGCGCCTTCGCGCAGCGGGGCGAGGGCGCGTTGCAGGCGCAACTGGGTGCGCCAGGCGTGCGGCGGCAGCCCGGTTGCCTGCGTGAAGAGCCGCGCGGCGTGAAACGGCGAGAGGCCGACCGCCTGGGCGAGATCGGCCACGCGCAGCGGCGTGGCGAGATCGGCGGCGAGGAGCGCCTTCATCGTTTCCACGCGCGGATCGTTCGGGCCGTGTTTGAGCGCCGCCTCGCGCGTGCGGCCGTAGCGCGTGAGCAGCGTCGAGAGTGCGTCGAGCAGCGAGCCTTCCACGGCGAGCAGATCGGCACAAGGCGCCGAAGGCGATGCCGGGCTGGCGCTCGCGCCGGGTTCGGGCACGGCTGCGGCGCGCCGCCAGTCCGCGTCGGCTTCCAGCAGCCGGTGGGCGCGCGAGAGCCGGTGCGCGAGATCGAGATCGTGGATCACCTCGGCGTCGAACCACGGCAGCGGCTGCGTGCGCCCGGCGATTTCGCCGGCGAGCTCGTGCAGGAAGTCGATCGGCACGTACATCACCCGATAGCTCCAGCCTTCTTCGACGGCGCGTGAACCCGTATGCAGCTCCCCCGGATTGATCACCGGCACGCTGCCCGTTGCGGCGACATGCTGCGTGCCGCGATAGCGAAAGCATTCCGCGCCGCCCTCGATCACGGGGATCGTGTAGGCCTCGTGCCAGTGTGGCGCGAACGTATGTTGGTTGTATTCGGCCGTGACGAGATCCGCGCCGGGCAGAAGCGGCGTGCGCCAGTAGCGGGCGGAGTCTCGAAAACGGGAACCGGTCATGGTGAAGGATCCTGCACGGATCGCCAGTTTAGCGCAGCGGAATCGTCGTGCCCGCGGGCACCGGCACGGCCGTCACGCTGTTCTTGGCGCTGCCGCTCACCACGCGGTCGCTGTAGGTCAGATACACGAGCGCGTTGCGCTTCGCGTCGACCACGCGCACGACGTGCAGCGTCTTGAAGAGGAACGACATGCGCTCGTTGAAGACGTCGTCTTGCTGTTTGAGCGGACCTGCGAAGGAGATCGGCCCGACCTGCCGGCACGCGATCGATGCCTCGGTCGGATCTTCCGCAATGCCGAGCGTGCCCTTCACGCCGCCCGTGCGTGCGCGGGAGACGTAGCAGGTCACGCCTGGCACCTGCGGATCGTCGTAGGCCTCGACGACGACTTTGTCCGAGCCGGTCACGCGGAAGTTGGTGTTCACGCTGCCGATCTGCTCGGCGTGGGCGGTGGCGCAGGCGACGAGGCTCGCGCAGGCGAGCAGCGGGCGCGCGAGGCAAGCGCAGAGGCGGGTGGATTTCATGCGGATTCCCGAAGATGACGAAGCGACATTATCGGGGAGGGTAGCGTGTGCCACGCGCGCAGCAAAAGAAAAAGGGGTTGCGTGCAACCACGCAACCCCTCGATATTTTGGCTCCCCGACCTGGGCTCGAACCAGGGACCTACGGATTAACAGTCCGGCGCTCTACCGACTGAGCTATCGGGGACCAGCAGTACAGCGACAACACTTTACGTCATAAAAAAGCCCGTTTTGCGTTGTGAACGCCAACGGGCTTTTGCGAATCTTGGCTCCCCGACCTGGGCTCGAACCAGGGACCTACGGATTAACAGTCCGGCGCTCTACCGACTGAGCTATCGGGGATCAACAAAAGCAGAGAACGAGATTCTATGGGGTCTGGCTGGGCCTGTCAATACCCTGTCGCGATCTGTTTAGGGCAATCCGCTGCGCGAGGGACTGTCCGTGTAAGCGACGGCGGCGGGAAGACACCCCGAACAAGCGATCAGCGTGCGAGCAGCGCGAGCTTGTCCTTCACGTCCTTGAATTCGTCGGCTTCCGGCAGCGGGGCCTTGGTCTTCGTGATGCTCGGCCAGCCCTTCGCGAGGTCGGCGTTCAGCTCGATGAATGATTGCTGGTCGCCAGGCACGTCTTCCTCGGCGTAGATGGCGTTCACCGGGCACTCGGCAACGCACACGGCGCAGTCGATGCACTCGTCCGGGTCGATCGCGAGGAAGTTGGGACCTTCGCGAAAGCAGTCCACCGGGCACACATCGACGCAGTCGGTATAGCGGCACTTGATGCAGCTCTCGGTCACAACGTGAGTCATTCAGGCAGCTCCTGCAAGCTTTTTGTATCGGGGGATGGCGGTTCGCCAAAAGCGCTATTGTAACTGATGAGGAATTACCCCAACCACAGGCCCGCGACCGTCCTTAGATCGTTTCGTGATTAGTTTATAAGGCCGGGCGATCCGCAGCGTTTTATCCCTTGCGCGCGAGGGGCCGTGCCGGCGGGCACGCGGCGCGCGCGGGCATTCGGGTAACATGGACGCACCGCTGGCGTCTGCCGCCCGGAACCGCTGCGGGACATCTGCCCGGCAGCATGTCCGGTTCCCGCTTCGCGGGCGCTATCCGATTGCAGTCCGGCCGGCCCATCATGATCATTACTTCGCTGCTCGATACCGATCTCTACAAATTCACCATGATGCAGGTGGTGCTGCATCATTTCCCCGCGGCCAATGTGGAATACCGCTTCCGCTGCCGCACGCCGAACGTCGATCTCGTGCCTTACGTCGACGAGATCCGCAGCGAGATCCAGAAGCTGTGCAGGCTACGCTTCGCCGAGACCGAGCTCGACTACCTGCGCAAGATGCGCTTCATCAAGAGCGACTTCATCGACTTTCTCGCGCTCTTTCACCTCAACGAAAAGTACATCTCGGTCACGCCGTCGCCCAAGGCCAATGGCGAGATCGACATCGCGATCCAGGGGCCGTGGCTGCACACGATCCTCTTCGAGATCCCGGTGCTCGCCATCGTCAACGAGGTGTACTTCCGCAACACGCAGCATCATCCGCAGTACGAGGAGGGGCGCGAGCGCCTGCGCCACAAGATCGAGCTACTTGGCGCGAAGCCCGAATTCGCCGACTGCAAGATCGCCGACTACGGTACGCGCCGCCGCTTCTCGAAGCGCTGGCACGAGGAGGTGATCCTCACGCTCAAGGCCGATCTCGGCGAGCAGTTCACGGGCACGAGCAACGTCTACTACGCGATGAAGCACAACCTCACGCCGCTCGGCACGATGGCGCATGAGTACCTGCAGGCGTGCCAGGCGCTCGGGCCGCGTCTGCGCGACTCGCAGATCTTCGGCTTCGAGATGTGGGCGAAGGAATACCGCGGCGACCTGGGCATTGCGCTCTCGGACGTCTACGGCATGCAGGCGTTCCTGCGCGACTTCGACATGTACTTCTGCAAGCTCTTCGACGGCGCGCGGCACGACTCGGGGGATCCGTTCGAGTGGGGCGAGCGCCTGCTCAAGCACTACGAGGACAATCGCTGCGATCCGCGCACGAAGACGATGATCTTCTCGGACGCGCTCGACATTCCGAAGGTGCTGCGCCTGTACGAGCGTTTCGGCGACCGCTGCCGCCTCGCGTTCGGCGTGGGCACGAACCTCACCAACGACCTGGGTTACCAGCCGCTGCAGATCGTCATCAAGATGGTCCGCTGCAACGGCCAGCCCGTCGCCAAGCTTTCCGATTCGCCGGGCAAGAACATGTGCGACGACAAGGCATATCTCGCCTATCTGCGCCAGGTGTTCGGCATCGAGCAGCCCGTAGAGGAAGAGTGCGGGGGGCAACCAGGCGTGTGAAAAACGCCGCACGCTTGACCCGCAGATCGCAGGCGACGCCCCGGTATAATCGGCGCGTCGCCTTTCTTCATCTGACGAGGACGTTCATGGACACGACGGCCGCCCGCCGCAGCATACTCGCGCGCATTCGCGCGGCGCAGGGACGCGAGGCCACGCCCGCGGCGGATGAGCGGGAAGCCGTGGCCGACTACCTCGCGCTACATCCCGAGGGTCCGCGCCCGCCGCTGGAAGGCGATCTCGTTGCGCGCTTCGTCGGCGAGGCGCGCAAGATGTCGAGCACCGTCGACGAAATCCAGCAACTCGCCGATGTGCCCGCCGCCGCGCAACGCTATCTCGCTGAGCGCAGCCTGCCGATGCAGGCCGTCGCGTGGCAGACGCTCGACACGCTCGACTGGGCCGGCGCCGGTCTCGCCGTGCAATTCCGCAAGCCCGAAGATCGCGATCTCGTCGGCCTCACGGGCTGCTTTTGCGCCACCGCTGAAACCGGCACGCTGGTCCTGCTCTCCAGCCCCCAGACGTGGGCCTCGGGCGCGCTGCTGCCCGAAACGCACATCGCCGTCGTGCCCGCTTCGCGCATCGTCGCGGGCCACGAGGACGCCTTCGCGCTCATGCGCGCCGAACGCGGTGAGCTGCCGCGCGCGGTCAACTTCGTTTCGGGGCCTTCGCGCACCGGCGACATCGAGCAGACCATCATTCTTGGGGCACACGGGCCGTATCGCGTGCATGTGATCGTCGTGCATGGCGCGTAAGCGCAACACGGCAAGCGCTTGCGCGGGGACGCTCTGCGCGGCGCTGACGCTCTACAGCACGAGCGCACACGCGGCGGCCTTCGACGGCGCATCGCTCGGCGCCGCGTGGGCGCTGCCGTTCGCCGGCATGCTGCTGTCGATCGCGTTCTTCCCGATGTTCGCGGCCACGTTCTGGCATCACCACTTCGGCAAGGTTTCGGCGGCCTGGGCGCTCGCGTTCCTGCTGCCGTTCGCGGCCACGCATGGTGTCGGCGTGACGTATCCGCTGTTCGTGCACGCCGTCGTCGACGAATATCTGCCCTTCATCGTGTTGCTCGGCGCGCTCTATACGATCGCGGGCGGCATCTGCGTGTACGGGAATCTGCGCGGCTCGCCGCGCATGAACACGGAGATCCTCGCGCTCGGCACCGTGCTCGCGAGCGTGATGGGCACGACCGGCGCGGCGATGCTGCTGATCCGCCCGCTCCTGCGCGCGAACGACAACCGCCGGCACAACGTGCACGTGGTCGTGTTCTTCATCTTTCTCGTCGCGAATGCGGGCGGCCTGCTCACGCCGCTCGGCGATCCGCCGCTGTTCCTCGGTTTTCTCAACGGCGTGGGATTCTTCTGGACTGCGCAGCATCTCGCGCTGCCGATGCTGTTCGTGTGCGGCGTGCTGCTTGTGGTGTTCTACGCGCTCGATAGCTGGTACTTTCGCCGCGCCGGGGAAGTGCACGCCGCTGCGCTCGACGCGACGCCGGACACAGACGCGCTCTCCATCGGCGGCAAGGCGAATTTCGTGTTGCTCGCGCTACTCGTCGTGCTCGTGCTGATGAGCGGCGTGTGGCGTCCCGGTATCGTTTTCGAGGTCGCGGGCGCGCACCTGCAGTTGCAGAATCTCGTGCGCGATGCGGGACTCGTTGCGCTCGCACTCATTTCGCTCGTGTTCACGTCGAAAGCAGCGCGCGCCGACAACGGTTTCGAATGGGCGCCGATCGTCGAGGTGGCCAAACTCTTCGCGGGCATTTTCGTGACGATCACGCCGGTCATCGCGATGTTGCGCGCGGGCGAGGCGGGCGCGTTCGCGGCGCTGATCCGGTTTGTGAGCGACGCGCCAGGCCGCCCCAACGAAGCGATGTACTTCTGGGCGACGGGGCTCCTCTCGTCGTTTCTCGACAACGCGCCCACCTACCTCGTGTTCTTCAATCTCGCGGGCGGCGACGCCAACGCGCTCATGTCCGGCGGCGCGAAAACGCTCGCCGCGATCTCGGCAGGCGCGGTGTGGATGGGCGCGCTCACCTATATCGGCAACGCGCCGAACTTCATGGTGAAGGCGATCGCGCAGTCGCGCGGCGTGCGCATGCCGGGCTTCTTCGGCTATCTTGGCTGGTCGGGCGCGCTGCTCGCGCCGGTGTTTCTCGCGGCCACCTGGCTCTTTTTCGTCTAGCGGCAAGGCGTTTGCGAGCCGGACTGCGAAAAGCGCGCGAGACTTCCCTGAGCGCCCCGTCACGCGCAACAATGACGGACATCGACTGAAGTGTGGAGAGCAACGATGCAAAAGATTCTCGTGGCGCGCCCGATCTTTCCCGACGTGATCGATCGGCTCAAGCAGTATTTCGACGTGGACTGGAACAACGGCGAAGCGCTTTCGCCCGAGGCGCTGCACCAGCGTCTCGCCGACAAGGACGGCGCGCTCACCGCGGGCGACCCGATCGGCGCCGCAACGCTCGCCGCGGCGCCGCGCCTGCGCGTGGTGTCGAACATGGCCGTGGGCTACAACAACTTCGACATGGCCGCCTTCAACGCGGCCAACGTGCTCGGCACCAACACGCCGGACGTGCTCAACGAAACCACGGCCGACTTCGGCTGGGCGCTGATGATGGCGGCCGCGCGCCGCGTGACGGAATCGGAGCACTTCCTGCGCGCGGGCAAGTGGGACAAGTGGTCGTTCGACGCGTTCCTCGGTTCGGACATTTTCGGCGCCACGCTCGGCGTGATCGGCATGGGCCGTATCGGCCAGGCGCTCGCGCGTCGTGCGCGCGGCTTCGACATGCGCGTGGTGTATCACAACCGTTCGCGCGTCGCGGCTGAGATCGAGCGCGAGCTGAATGCCGAATATCTGTCGAAGGAAGACCTGCTCAGGCAGGCCGACCACGTCGTGCTCGTGCTGCCCTATACGGCGCAAAACCATCACACGATCGGCGCAGCCGAACTCGCGCTGATGAAACCCACGGCGACGCTAACCAACATCGCGCGCGGCGGCATCGTCGACGACGCGGCGCTCGCACACGCGCTGCGCACGCGCCAGATCGCGGCGGCGGGCCTCGACGTGTTCGAGGGCGAGCCGCGCGTGCATCCGGCGTTGCTCGAAGTGGAGAACGTCGTGCTCACGCCGCACATCGCGAGTGCGAGCGAAGCCACGCGCCGCGCGATGGCGAACCTCGCCGCCGACAACCTTATCGCGGCGCTCGGCGAGGGACCGCGCGCCGGCCAGCCGCCCAATCCGATCAACCCCGCTGTGCTGGGGCAAGCCCGTAAATGAGTCCGCTCGCAGTCATGTCGCTGGCGATCGTCGCGCTGGCGATCGCATTCGTCGTGACGCTCGTGGCGTTGCTGCGCGCGCGTCAAGGCCATGGCGATGGCGACGCCGAGGTCACGCTCGACGCACTCGATCAACTGAGCGACCGCCTCGCCGCGTCGACCGACACGCAGGCGCGCGCGGCCGAGCGCATCGAGCGCGAGCTGCGCAATGAGATCGCGCGCACGGCGCAGAGCTCGCGCAGCGAGTTCGGCGGCGGCTTCGCGCAGGTGCAGCAGGCGCTGGCGGCGCAGCTCGGCAGCATCGCGACCGTGCAGAACAGCCAGATCGACGGTTTCGCCCAGCAGCTCGCCAAACTCACCGCCGCCAATACGCAGCAGCTCGATGCCGTGCGCCAGAGTCTGCATCAGCAAGCCCAGCAGGCGCGTGACGAGCAGGGCGCTGCGCTGCGCCACTTCGGCGCGCTGCTCACGCAGCAGCTCGGGCAACTCACCGAAGTCAACGACCGCCGCTTCGCCGAAGTGCGCGCGACGCTCGAACAGCGCCTCAAGGACATCGAAGCGAACAACGCGGCGAAGCTCGAGGAAATGCGCCGCACGGTCGACGAGAAGCTGCACGCTACGCTCGAACAGCGCCTTGGCGAATCGTTCAAGCTCGTTTCCGATCGGCTGGAGCAGGTGCATCGCGGGCTTGGCGAGATGCAGACGCTGGCCGCGGGCGTGGGCGACCTGAAGAAGGTGCTCACCAATGTGAAGACGCGCGGCACCTGGGGCGAAGTGCAGCTCGAAGCGCTGCTCGAACAGATGCTCACGCCCGACCAGTACGCGAAGAACGTCGCGACGGTGCCGAAGAGCACGGAGCGCGTGGAATTCGCGATTCGCCTGCCCGGACGCGGCGCGGGCGGCGCGGAACAAGGCGAGCCGGTCTGGCTGCCGATCGACGCCAAATTCCCGCGCGAAGACTACGAACGTCTCATCGATGCGCAGGAGCGCGCGGACGTGCTCGCGATCGAGGAGGCCGGGCGCGCGCTCGAGCTGCGCATCCGCGCGGAGGCGCGCACCATCGCCGAGAAGTACGTCGCGCCCCCGCACACGACCGATTTCGCGCTGCTGTTCCTGCCGACCGAAGGCCTTTACGCCGAAATCCTGCGCCGCCCGGGCTTGACCGATGTCCTGCAGCGCGACTACCGCGTGAGCGTGGCGGGTCCGACCACGCTCACGGCACTTCTCAACAGCCTGCAGATGGGCTTTCGCACGCTCGCGATCGAGCGCCGCTCGAGCGAGGTGTGGCAGGTGCTGGGCGCGGTGAAGACGGAGTTCGGCAAGTTCGGCGACGTGCTCGCGCGCACCAAGACGCAGCTCGAAACGGTCACGCGTTCCATCGAGGCGGCGGAGGTGCGCACGCGTGCGATGAACCGCAAGCTGCGCGACGTCGAGGCGCTGCCGGGCGAGGCCGCCGCGAATCTCCTCGGCGACGCGCTCCGTAATGGCAACGGCAACGGCGACGCAGAAAGCGAAACGGGCTTCGGCGACGAGTGACCGCAACCCGCGCGCCAAAAGACAACGGGCCGCCCGATTCAGGCGGCCCGTTTGCATTCGAGCGTGTGCGGTGCGTTGGCTTAACCGATCATCGTTTCACCAGCTGCGGCGAGCTTTTCGAGCGCATCGCCGGTCATGCGCACGACGCGCCAGTCGGGCAGCACGGTCGCGCCGAGCTTTTCATAGAAGCCGATGGCCGGCGTGTTCCAGTCGAGCACGGTCCACTCGAAGCGGGCGCAGCCGCGTTCGACGGCGATCGCCGCGAGCGCGCGCAACATCGCGGTGCCGAGGCCGGTGCCGCGCTGCGACGGCTGCACGTAGAGGTCTTCGAGATAAAGGCCGCGGCGGCTCAGGAACGTCGAGTAGTTGTGGAAGAAGAGCGCGTAGCCGACGATGCGGCCGGCGTCTTCCGCCACCAGCGCTTCAGCGGCCGGGCGCGTGCCGAACAGGGCGTCGGCGAGGCCATCGGCCGTGCCCGTGAACAGATGCGTGAGCTTCTCGAACTCCGCGAGCTCGTACATCAGCGCGTGCATCGCGCCGACGTCGGCGGCCGTGGCGGCGCGGATCGTCGCGGTCATCACGCTTCCTCGGGCACGTCGGACAGATGGATCTCGATGCCGCCGAAGCGCGAGGCCACCCAGTTGTAGGCGTGGCAGGCGATCCACAGCAGGATGAAGCCGACGATCGCGTTGAGCAGCAGCGCGCTGAAGATGGTCGAGAGTTCGACCGCGCCATAGCGCACGAACGCCACGAGCACGCCAAGCAGCACGATCGGCACGCTGAAGGTCAGGTACACGAGGATGAGCGCCTTGGCGGTCTGGCCCGCAGCGATGAACGAGATCTGTTTTTTCATAGTAGTCGGTCCGTTATGCAGGTGTGGACGTGTGGTTGGTTTTGATGACCTCTCGGGCGCCGCCGCGCTAGACGAGTCCATCGAACAGCATGATGTCGACCGCGTCGCCGGCATCGAGATCGCCGGCTTCATGGGCGAGCACGATGAAGCAGTTCGCCTCGCTCATCGTGCTGAGCGCGCCCGAGCTTTGCGAGCCGGTCGGCGCGACGCGCCACTGGCCGCTGGCGTCGCGGCGCGCGAGGCCGCGCTGGAATTCGGTGCGGCCCGCGCGCTTTTTGATCGGCTGATCGCTCAATGCCGGCACGAGCGGGACGGGCTGCGCTTGCGCGCCCGCCATCGCCAAGAGAGCGGGGCGCACGATCTGGTAGAACGAGACCATCGTCGCGACCGGGTTGCCGGGCAGCCCGAACAGGAGCGCCGCGCGGCCCGCGCCCGGGCGTCCGCCCGACCAGATGCGGCCGAACGCAAGCGGGCGGCCGGGACGCATGGCGAGGCCCCAGAACGAGACGTCGCCGAGCGTTTGCAACTGGGTGCGCGTGAAATCGGCTTCGCCGACCGAGACGCCGCCGGAGGTTAGCACGACATCGGCGGATTCGGCAGCGAGTTTCAGCGTGGCGGCCAGCGCCGCGGGGTCGTCGCGCACGACGCCCAGATCGATCGCCTCGACGTTCAGGCGCTGCAGCATCGCGCCGAGCGCGTAGCGGTTGCTGTCGTAGATGCAGCCCGCTTCGAGCGGCTCGCCTGGCGAGCGCAGTTCGTCGCCGGTCGAGAAGTAGGCCACGCGCAGGCGCTGCTTCACGTGCGCCTCGATGAGGCCAAGCGACGCCAGCAAGCCAATGTCGGACGCGCGCAGCACGCGGCCGGCCGCGAGCGCCGCGCCGCCGCGCGCGAGGTCCTCGCCCTTACGGCGCGCGTTCGCGCCGCGTTTGACGGCGTTTGCTTCGAAAGTGACGACGTCGCCCTGCACAGACACATGCTCTTGCGGCACGACGGTGTCGCAGTTCGCGGGCATCGGCGCGCCGGTCATGATGCGCACGCACGCACCCGCGGCAACGTCGCCCGGGTAAGCGTGACCGGCGAAGGCCTTGCCGCATACGGCGAGCGAGAGGGCGCCGGAGGTGCCGGCCAGGGCCGCGCCATCGAACGCGTAGCCGTCCATCGCGGCGTTGTCGTGCGCGGGAACGTCGATGGGCGAAATCACGTCTTCGGCCAGCACACGCGCGAGCGCTTCACGCAGCGGCACGCGTTCGCTCGCCGCAAGCGGCGTCGCCCACTGCAGCACGATGGCCTGGGCGGCGCTGACGGGCAAAGCTTGCGGATCGTACTGGCTGATGCAGCCGGCGCTGCCGGAGGGATGGTTAAGCGTGGTCATCGAGTGAGGAAGCGTCGCATCCGCACGGCGTGTGCGGCGATCGTCCAGGCGGGCGTGCCGGCCGTGTGCCGGGGACGGCGGCCGACCGGGCGGCGCCCGATTGCAATTCAGGCGCGTTCGAGTTCGGCCAGTTCCTGTAAGGAATTGATATTGTAAAACGCACGTTCGTCGGCAAAGGCGACTTCGGTGGCCGTGTGGCGCGCGTACCACGCACGCACCTTGCGCTCGCCGGCGGCGAGGAAGGCGGCGAGGTCGTCGGCGAGCGAGGTGCGTACGAGCGCGAATACCGGGTGCAGCGAGACCACGCCTTCGGCATTCGTCGTGGTCGCGGTCACGATGTCGGCGCGCGCCGAGAGCGCGGCGTGGCCCAGGCGCTCGGCGAGATCGGCCGGCAGCCAGGGCGAGTCGCAGGGCGCCGTGAGGAGCCATACGGTTTGCGCAGCGCGCAGTCCCGCGAGGAGCCCCGCGAGCGGGCCGGGGAAGTCGGGCAGCGTATCGGCGAGCACGCTCGCTCGCCATGGTGCGCCGAGCGCCGAATAAGCATCGCCGTTGCGGTTCGCGCTGATCGAGAGGGCGCCGACCTGCGACGCGAGGCGCGTGAGCACGTGCGCGGCAAGCGGTTTGCCGTGCAGCATCTGCAAGCCCTTGTCCGCGCCGCCCATACGCTGGCCGCGGCCGCCCGCGAGCACGAGGCCCGTGATCGATGCCGTGGAAATGGGGTTGGCGCTCGTCGGCGTCATGGGCTGCTCAGCCGCCGATATAGGACATTTCGATGCGGCGCTCGTCGGAGGCCGCCGGCGCCTGCGCGCTGCCCCGCAGCTGCGAATAGCGGTCGGCGCGGCCTTCCCATACCTGCGCGATGGCGCCGGAGATTGCCGTGTCGGTGGCGCCGTTGCGCAACAGCGCGCGCAGGTCGTAACCCATCGAGGCGAAGAGGCACAGGTACAGCTTGCCCTCGGTCGAAAGGCGCGCGCGCGTGCAGTCGCCGCAGAACGCGCGCGTCACGCTGGAGATCGCGCCGATTTCGCCCGCGCCATCTGCGTAGCCCCAGCGCTGCGCCGTTTCGGCGGCGTTGTGGGGCTCCAGCGGCACGAGCGGCCAGTGCTCGGAAATGCGCGCGACGACTTCCGCCGACGGCAGCACTTCGGCCATGTTCCAGCCATTCGAGGTGCCCACGTCCATGTACTCGATGAAGCGCAGCGTCACATCCGTGCCGCGGAAATGCCGTGCAAGCGGCACGATCTCGCCGTCGTTCGTGCCGCGCTTGACGACCATGTTGACCTTGATCGGCGCGAGACCCACGGCTTGTGCCGCCGCAATGCCGTCGAGCACGTCGGCCACCGCGAAGTCGGCGTCGTTCATGCGGCGAAAGAGGGCGTCGTCGAGGGCGTCCAGGCTCACCGTCACGCGTGTGAGGCCCGCGTCACGCAGCGCGCGCGCCTTGCGGGCAAGCAGCGAGCCATTGGTGGTGAGCGTGATATCGAGCGGTTCGCCTGCGGGCGTACGCAGCGCGGCGAGCCGCTCGATCAGGAATTCGATGTTCTTGCGCAGCAGCGGCTCACCACCCGTGAGGCGGATCTTGGTGACGCCATGCGCGACGAAAAGCCGCGCGAGCCGCTCGATTTCTTCGAGCGAAAGCAGCGCGGAATGGGGCAAAAACGGGTAATCCTTGTCGAACACCGCTCGCGGCATGCAGTACACGCAGCGGAAATTACAGCGGTCAGTGACCGAGATGCGAAGGTCGCGCAGGGGTCTGGCGAGCGCGTCGAAGACCGCGCCAGAAGGCGCGCGCACGGCTTCTGCGGCCGTCCGGGGCAATTCGGGCGGCAGCGATCGAACGTCGGCAACAGGGATGATGCGTCGTGTCATGGTCTCTTCGTTCTCGCGTTAGTTCGATTTTAGCCGAACCAGGACCTGCCTTCAGACAAGGGAGAACGCTGATATATCAAAAAAAGCCCGCCGGGAGGGGCGGGCTTTTCGGGGTGCGCCGGAATCGGGGTCCGGCGGCCAGTTGCCTTGCAGCGCTTACGGCAGGCGGGTGGTCTCGACCTGCTGCATCGGCGTGCTGTCGACCGGCGGCAGCGGCTTGCGCTCGCGCGGCGTGCGTGCGGGCTTGACCAGCTGCGCGGCGGCTTGCTGCGCAGCGCGCAGCTTGTCGGCGTCAGTATTGACCCAGACGAGACCCGCCGATTCCAGCATCGGGCGCAGCGTGTCTGCGGTGGGGGCAGCCGCGGGCGCCGCCGTTGCCACCGGGGCCGGATGCGAGGCAACCGGCTCGGTGATCGCGACGACCGCCGGAGCGGCGGCTACCGCTTCTTGTGCCGGCTCCGGTTGAGCGACGGGCGCTGCTGCCGCTGCCACGGGCTCTTCGGTCCGCGGTGCTTCGACGCGATCTTCGCGCACGACAGGCGGCGTTTCGGCCTGAACCGGCTCCACCGGGGCTGCCGGCGCGACCGGTTCGTCCGCTGCGGCAGGGGCCACAGGAGCGACAGGTGCCACAGCGTCTTCGGCCTTCGGTTCGACCGCGTGTGCGGTTTCGACGCTCACCGGTGCGGCTTCGGCGGGTGCCGGAGCCGGCTCGGCAGGAGCCGGAGCTTGCTCTGCAGCGGGCGCGACGGTTTCGACGGGCGCCGTCGTCACTGCAGCGGGAGGCACGTGCCCGGCTTCAGCGACGGCGGCTGCGGCCGGCAGTGCGGTCACGACAGGCTCGGCAGCCGCCTCGGTGCGCGCTTCTACGGCCGGTGCTTCATGCACTTGTGCGGCAATGGCAGGCTGCTCGAGCGCCGGTTGGGCGGGGGCGGCTTGCTCTTCGCCTTCCGGTGCATCTGCGCCCGGCGTCAGGCCGGCTGCATCCGTCTCGCGCTCGCGGCGACCACCACGGCGGCCGCGGCGGCGGCGGCGGCGTTCTTCGCCTTCACGCGGTGCGCCATCTTCGTCGGCACCGGCGCTCACGCCTTCGAGCAGGTCTTCCGTCTGCGGCGCTTCGACGCCTTCGGCGCCTGCCGATGCGGCGTCAAGACGCGCTTCCTGGGCTTCAGCGGCCTCGGCTTGCTGACGGCGACGCGACTCACCGCGCTCGCCACGTTCACCACGCTCGCGGCGCTCGCCACGTGCGGCGCCGGCTTCTGCCGTTACATCGCTACGTTCCTGACCGCGCTCGACGCGTTCGATGCGCTGTTCGCGCTCGGTGCGCGCTTCGCGGGTTTCACGCGGTTCACGTTGCTCGCGCGGTTCGCGTTGTTCACGCGGCTCACGCGGCTCACGCGGCTCGCGGACACCACGGCCTTCGCGTGCTTCACGCGGCTCACGCTGTTCGCGCGGCTCGCGTTCCTCACGGCGGCCAGCCGGCTGGCCGGCACGTGCGCCGCCTGCGCTTTCGCCGCGGGCTGCCGCGTCGCGGCCGCCGGAGCGGCGATTGCGGTTGCGATCGCCGCCGGTCTTCTCACCGCGCTCGGTACGCGCTTCGCGGGTCGGACGGGCAGTCTTTTCGGGTTGAGCGACCGGTGCCGGCGCGGGCGCCGCAGCCGGTGCACCGCCAAAGAGACGCTTGACCCAGCCAAAGAAGCCGCCGCCCGCGGGCGTGACAGCCAGTTGTGCCGCGACGGGCGCGGTTTCGGCCGGCTTGACCGGCGCGCTCGGCGCCGGACGCTCCGGCGTGATGCCCTTCACCGCCGCTTCCTGTTTCGGCTTGGCTTCGGCGGTACGCTTGCTGTAGCCGGTTTCCGACTCGAGTTCACGAGCCGCTTCCTCGGCCATCTTCCACGAGGCGCGCGGGTCGTCGAGGCGCGCATCGTCGTGACGCAGGCGCTCGAGCTTGTAGTGCGGCGTTTCGAGGTGCTTGTTCGGGATCAGAACGACCGCAACCTTGAAGCGCGACTCGATCTTGTTGATCTCCGAGCGCTTTTCGTTGAGCAGGAAGGCGGTCACTTCGACCGGCACCTGGCAATGAATTGCCGCGGTGTTTTCCTTCATCGCCTCTTCCTGGATGATGCGCAGCACCTGCAGCGCCGACGATTCCGTATCGCGGATATGACCCGTGCCGTTACAGCGCGGGCAGGTCACGTGGCTGCCTTCCGAGAGGGCGGGGCGCAGGCGCTGGCGCGACAGCTCCATCAGGCCGAAGCGCGAGATCTTGCCCATCTGCACGCGGGCGCGGTCGTGGCGCAGCGCGTCTTTCAGGCGCTGCTCGACTTCGCGCTGGCTCTTGGCCGACTCCATGTCGATGAAGTCGATCACGATCAGGCCGCCCAGGTCGCGCAGACGCAGCTGGCGCGCCACTTCGTCGGCGGCTTCGAGGTTGGTGCGCGCGGCGGTTTCCTCGATGTCGGCGCCCTTGGTGGCGCGCGCCGAGTTCACGTCGATGGCGACCAGGGCTTCGGTGTGGTCGATCACGATCGCGCCGCCCGAGGGCAGCGGCACCGTGCGCGAATACGCCGTCTCGATCTGGTGCTCGATCTGGAAACGCGAGAAAAGCGGCACGTCGTCGTGATACCGCTTCACCTTATTGACATTGTCCGGCATCACGATATCCATGAAGGCGCGCGCCTGGTCATGGATCTCGGTGGTGTCGATGAGGATTTCGCCGATGTCGGGCTGGAAGTAGTCGCGGATCGCGCGAATGACGAGGCTCGATTCCAGGTAGATCAGCATGGGCTGACCGGACTGGCCGGCCTGCGACGCGGCTTCGATGGCGCGCCACAGTTGCAGCAGGTAGTTCAGGTCCCACTGGAGCTCTTCGGCGGAGCGGCCGATGCCGGCCGTACGCGCGATGATGCTCATGCCGTCCGGCAGTTGCAGCTGCGCCATGGTTTCGCGCAGTTCCTGACGGTCGTCGCCCTCGATGCGTCGCGAGACGCCGCCGCCGCGCGGGTTGTTCGGCATGAGCACGAGGTAGCGGCCGGCGAGCGAGATGAACGTGGTGAGGGCGGCGCCCTTGTTGCCGCGTTCTTCCTTCTCGACCTGGACGATCAGCTCCTGGCCTTCCTTGAGGGCGTCCTGAATACGCGCGCCGCGCATGTCGATGCCTTCGCGGAAGTACTGGCGGGCGACTTCCTTGAACGGCAGGAAGCCGTGGCGGTCTTCGCCGTAGTTGACGAAACACGCCTCGAGCGAAGGCTCGATCCGGGTGACGATCCCCTTGTAGATGTTGCCTTTGCGCTGTTCGCGCCCGGCGGTTTCGATGTCGATGTCGATGAGCTTCTGTCCATCGACGATGGCGACACGCAGTTCTTCCTGCTGTGTCGCGTTGAACAGCATTCGTTTCATTGAACGACTCCAGTGCGTTCGCGCGCGAGCCGCACGGTGCGCGGCGGTGACGCCAGGCAGCACGGTGCGGGCAGCGGCGAGCCGCGCCTTATTGTGTTGTCACAAGCACGCTGGAGCGGGAACGATGGCGGGGAGAATTGCCTTTTCTGGGCGCCGGTCCGGCGTTGCGTTGCCGTGGACGGGGCCGCGTGGGCACATGCGAAATACGTCTTCAAGAAGAGAAGAGACATGCCGCGGGTTCGCGACGGCAACGTTTTCCTGCGCTTCCAATCCACCTGGCTGCCGTGACCATGAACGTGCCGATGGGTGTGCCCATCGCACTGGCCGTGACAGACGCCGGCCGCAGCGGCGAACCGCGCGCGCTTGCGACTGGATCAGGTTCGCGGCCTCAAGATTCAATCAGGGCCGCGCACGGGAAGCTTTTCAGGAACGCCCGTCTTCCCCCTCGGGGTGTCTCGCCACTTTTGACGTCGCCGTGTCCCGCACATTGCCGGGACGCTTCGGGCGCTCGCCGTATTTTCGCCACCAGCGCCTCCCGCGGCGGTCACTTCGACCGCGCGGCGGGACGCGCCGGATAAATTCTTTATACCAATGTTCCGTTACCGTCGGAGCCGCCCCTGACCGAACGTGCCTGTGGGCGCCGTCCCTGCCGGAGTGGTGATCCGTGCGTGCAACTCGTTGCTTCTCATCAAACGGGGTGAGCAACCAGCCCCGGGCGCAAGTAAAATAACCGTTTATCGCTTGCAGCCTGCGCTCGCCGCGTGGTCCAAGTCCAGGATAACCCCCTTGGGGTGTCCATTGGGTGGTTCGCAGAACATTTGGCCATTTGGCCTGGGCCATTTGGCCTACCGTTGCGTCGGCGCTGGGCAAATTATATTCAGAATGAAAGGGTTAGGCAAAACATCCCAGAATCAGGTCGCAAGCGACCAGGTTTCGTTCGTCGAAATCGACGAGGGCGCGGCCGGTCAGCGCATCGACAATTTTCTCTTGCGCGTCTGCAAAGGCGTGCCGAAAAGCCACATCTATCGCATTTTGCGCAGCGGGGAAGTGCGCGTAAATAAGGGCCGGGTCGACGCGCAGTATCGGCTCGCGGAAGGAGACATCGTGCGCGTGCCGCCCATCCGCACGTCGCAGTCGAATGCGCCGGCCGGCGCCACGCCCGTGCCGGCGGCTCAGTTTCCCATCATCTACGAGGACGACGCGCTGCTCGTCATCGACAAGCCTGCCGGCGTGGCCGTGCACGGCGGCAGCGGGGTGGCGTTCGGCGTGATCGAGCAGTTGCGCGCGGCGCGAACGCAGGGCAAGTTCCTCGAACTGGTCCACCGCCTCGACCGCGAAACGTCGGGCGTGCTGATGCTCGCCAAGAAGCGCGCCGCACTCGTGGGCCTGCATGCGCAGATGCGCGATAACCAGACCGACAAGCGCTATTACGCCTGCGTTCACGGCGAATGGGCGAGCGACTGGGGCCGTCGGCGCGCTGTGAAGGAGCCGCTTCACAAATATCTGACCCCGGAAGGCGAGCGTCGTGTGCGCGTGCAGCCGGACGGCATGCCCTCGCATACGGTGTTCAATCTCGTCGAGCGCTGGCCGGGCTACGCGCTGCTCGAAGCCGAACTGAAGACGGGCCGCACGCACCAGATCCGCGTGCACCTCGCTCACCTCGGCCTGCCGATCGTCGGCGACGCCAAGTACGGCGACTTCGCGCTCAACAAGGATCTCGCGCGCACGGGCGCGCGGCCGGGCATCAAGCGGATGTTCCTGCATGCGCACCGGTTGAAGCTCGCTCACCCGATCACGGGCGTCCCGTTGCAGTTCGAGGCGCCGCTGCCGGCGGATTGCCGCGGCTTCGTCGACGCGCTGCGCGCGCAGCGCGAGCAAGGCGCGGCAACCGACGCGGCCCGACCTGACGCGGCCCAACCTGACGCGGCCCGTCCCGAATGACACCGAATCTGACAGCGTTTGGAGAAGTCCTGCATGGCTCGAGAGTTATTTGACCTGATTGTGTTCGACTGGGACGGCACCCTGATGGACTCGACCGCCCATATCACGCGCAGCATCCAGGCGGCGTGCCGCGACCTCGGCTTGCCCGTGCCCGGAGACGAGGCGGCGAGCTACGTGATCGGCCTCGGCCTGCGAGAGGCGCTGCAGATCGCCGCGCCCACGCTCGATCCGGCCGACTACCCGCGGCTCGTCGAGCGCTATCGCATCCATTATTTGCTGAAGGACCAGCAGACCGAGCTGTTCGCAGGCGTGCGCGAGATGCTCGCGGAACTGCGCGACACCGGCTACCTGCTCGCCGTGGCGACGGGCAAGAGCCGCGTGGGGCTGAACCGCGCGCTGGCGGATTCGCGGCTCACGAGCCTCTTCGACGGCACCCGCTGCGCCGATGAAACCTTCTCGAAGCCGCATCCGGCCATGCTTCAGGAGCTCACGCGCGAACTGGGGCAGGATCTGGGGCGCACGGTGATGATCGGCGACACGACCCACGATCTGCAGATGGCGATCAACGCGGGCGCGGCTGCCATTGGCGTGGCGTATGGCGCGCACGCATCCGGCGCACTCGAAAAGCTCGAGCCGCGCTTTGTCGCGCCCGACGTTGCTGCGCTCGCGGGCTGGCTGCGGGAGAACGCATGAGCGCGGCGCCCGAGACAGCGGCGCTCGAGCCGGTGCGCGTCTGCGCGTCCGACGAACTCACCGAGGGCGGCGAGGGTCGGCGCATGAATGCAACCTACGCGGGCGGCGACGCGGTGGTGTTCTTCGTGCGCTACGGTGGAGAGGTGTACGGCTACCTGAACCGCTGCGCGCACGTGCCGATGGAACTCGACTGGGTCGAGGGCCAGTTCTTCGAGTCGTCGGGGCTCTATCTGATGTGCGCCACGCACGGCGCGATCTACCAGCCCGACACGGGCAAGTGCGTGGGCGGCCCATGCCGCGGCGGGCGTTTGCGCCCCGTGCAAGTCGAGGAACGCGACACGCCCGAGGGGCGTGCGGTATTCTGGCTGCCGGACGACGCTTTGCGTCCGACCCCAACCTGATTCCTCACTTTCGACCCTTTCGAACGTAACCCGCTCGCATGTCCGACAATCCGACCCCTGATTCGAACGAAGCGCCACGCGCGGCTTCGTCAGACCGCGGCGCGCCCGCGCCTGGCTGCGAGCGCGAGGCGCTCGAACGTATCGCGCTCGCGGCCATCAGCGAGCAGCGTGCGGCGCGGCGCTGGCGTATTTTCTTTCGCTTCGCGTTTCTCGCCGTGTTCGTGGTGATCGCGTGGGCGATCCTCGATCTGTCGGGCGCGCGCGTGGAGAGTGAAGGGCGCCACACGGCGCTCGTTTCGCTCGACGGCGAAATCGGCTCCGACACCCCGGCGAATGCGGAGGACATCATCAGCGCGCTCGACAGCGCCTTCGACGACGACGGCACCGCAGGCGTCATCCTGCATATCGACAGCCCCGGCGGCAGCCCGGTGCAGGCCGGCATCATCAACGACGAGATCCACCGTCTGCGCATCAAGTATCCGGCCATCCCGCTGTATGTGGTGGTGGGCGACATGTGCGCTTCGGGCGGATATTACGTCGCGGCCGCCGCCGACAAGATTTACGTCAACAAGGCGAGCATCGTGGGCTCGATCGGCGTGCTGATGGACGGATTCGGCTTTACCGGCCTCATGGACAAGCTCGGCGTCCAGCGGCGCCTGCGTACCTCGGGAGAAAACAAGGGTTTCTTCGACCCGTTCTCGCCCGACACGCCGAAAATGGACGCGCACGCCCAGGAGATGCTCGACCAGATTCACCAACAGTTCATCGACGCCGTGAAAGCGGGCCGCGGCAAGCGCCTGAAGGACTCGCCGGATGTCTTCTCGGGCTTGTTCTGGACCGGGCAGAAGAGCGTGGAACTCGGTCTGGCTGACGGCTACGGCGACACCGATTACGTGGCGCGCGAGGTCATCAAGGCGCCGGACGTCGTCGATTACACGGTCAAGCAGAGCCTCACCGATCGCGTGGCGAAGCGCGTGGGCGCGAACATCGGCTCGGCGGCTGTGCATTCGCTGCTGATGGGCGGCAAGCTGTCGGTGCACTGAGCACTGGCGGCGCGTTAGCCACCGGTCGTCCTCGAGAAAAATCGGCCGCTGCGCGAGGGTTGCGCAGCGGCCGATTCGTTTTTGCGTGCCGAAGGGTTCAGTGCGCGAGCAGCAGGAAGATCGCCGGCCGCTTGTGCAATTCGGGCGCGGGCTTCTTTTTCCAGTCGGACACGGCGCGGCTCACTATCGTCTACGTGGGCAGCGTGAGATCGGCGGCGACGCACACGAGCGTGGAGGGCGCACAGGTCGCGAGCAGCGCGTCGAGCAGCGTGCGGTTGCGGTAGGGCGTCTCGATGAAGATCTGCGTCTGCTTGCCCTTGCGCGAGATCTGCTCGAGATCGCGCAGCTTTTTCACGCGCTCGTTCGCGTCGACGGGCAGGTACCCGTGAAACGCGAAGCTCTGGCCGTTCAGGCCCGACGCCATCAACGCGAGCAGAATCGAACTCGGACCCACGAGCGGCACGACCTTGATGCCGCGCTCGTGCGCGCGCCGCACGAGCAGCGCGCCCGGATCGGCGACTGCGGGCACGCCCGCCTCGGAAACGAGCCCCGTGTCGATGCCCGCGAGCAGCGGGGCGAGCAGCTTCTCGACCTCGCCGGCGGGCGTGTTGACATTGAGTTCGCGGATCTCGATTTCCTGGATCGGCCGCGTCGTGCCCACGCGTTTGAGGAAGGCGCGCGTGGTCTTCGCGTTTTCGCCGATATAGCTGGCGAGCGCGCCCGCGCGTTCGCGCACGGGCGTCGGCAGGACGGCGTTGAGCGCGGCATCGTCGCCTTCGCCGAGCGTGTTGGGGATCAGGTAGAGGGTGCCCAGGCTCATGCTTGCGTCTCCAGCAACGGGTATCCCGCGGCAAGCAGCATGCGCGTGAGCGCGATGAGCGGCAGGCCGATCAGGGCGGTGGGGTCCTCCGATTCGATCGCTTCGAGTAGTGCGATGCCGAGTCCCTCCGATTTCGCGCTGCCCGCGCAGTCGTAAGGCGTTTCGGCGCGCAGGTAGGCGTCGAGCGCGGCGTCGGGCAGGTCGCGAAAGCGCACCTTCGTGACGACATCGACGGTATCCGTTTGGCCAGTCGCGGTGTCGAGCACGCTCAGGGCACTATGGAACAACACTTCGCGGCCGCGCATGGCCAGCAACTGCTCGAGCGCGCGCTCGTGCGTGCCGGGCTTGCCGATCTGGCGGCCATCGAAGGTGGCGACCTGGTCGGAGCCGATCACCAGCGTTCGCGTCGCGCCGGCGGGCAGCGCGGCGGCCACGGCGCGGGCCTTCGCGGTAGCCAGGCGCAGCGCCGTCGCTTCGGGCGTTTCGCCGGGCTGCGGCGTTTCGTCGACGGCGGGCACGGCCGTGTCGAAGGGAATGCGCAGGCGCTCGAGCAACTCGCGCCGGTAGCGCGAGCTGGAGGCGAGGATGAGGGCGGGGCGGCCCGTGCGCGGGGCCTGCGAGGGAGAATCCTGCATGTTCGATCTGAGTATCGGAGTATGGAAGAGCGGCTGCGAATGTGGCTGCGTTTGCGACTGGAGAAAAGGCGGCTGTGGTTTGGCGATTTTCGGGCGGATTCGCCGTGAAAACGGGGTCGGATATCCCGCACAACGTCGTCAGAGGCTCCCGAAAACCGCGCTTGCACAGACACTTGCGTACGCGAGCTTAAGTGTTTGACTCACAAAGATAAAGGCGATATGATTTTGGGCTTTTCATCGGTACGCTCTCGTCGCACGTCTTGTGCGGGCGCATGAATTTCGCGGCGTCACGGCTCGAATGACCTTGCCGGCAGTAGCGTGTCGATGGCGAATGTTGGCAAGCGCAGGTCGATAGCGACCCGTGCGGGCCGGCCAGGCTGGATTGCTGCGGGCCGCTGGCGGCTTTCGCGCATCGCTCGCCGCGCCCTAAGCCTTGAAGCAGGAGAGCGCACATGACCGAACACACTGGCAAGCCTGCTGGCGCCGAATTGAATCCGCGCGACTTCGATATCTTCGAATTCGCGCGCAGCGAGCGCGAAGCGGCAGGCGTCGTGCGCGTCTCGCAACTGCCGCGCATGTTAAACGAAGTCCCGGCCGACGCGCCAGATCGCGACACCGCGTTCACCTGGCAGGCTGCGGGCTTTACCCAGCAGGAATTGCAGGACGACGGCACCGAAGGGCCGCAGCCATACCTGCGGCTGGCTGTTCACGGTGGCGCGTGGCTCACGTGCCAGCGGTGCCTCGCTCCCTACGAGCAGGCATTCAATGCGGATGCGACCTTCCGTATCGTCCAGACGGAAGAAGAGGCGGACGAGTTTCCGCTCGACGACGATGAAGTCGAAGTGATCGTGGGCTCGCGCCATTTCGATCTCGTCGACTTGATCGAAGAGGAGCTGTTGCTCGCGCTGCCGCTGGTGCCGAAGCATGAAGTCTGTCCGGAAATTCACGAAAGCCTCGCCTCGGGTCCCGACGGCGCGGAAGGCGTGGATTCCGTAGACGACGTGCCGGAGCAGGAAATCGAGCCGGAAGAGCGCGTCAACCCGTTTGCGGCGCTCGAATCGCTCAAGAAGGACGGTCCTGGCAGCAAGCACTGAGGGAAGCCTTGGGCGGCTGTGCGGGGCAGGCAGTACCAGACGCGTGGGCCTGAGCCCGGAGTCCGGCCATCCCCCAAGGGTGGCGGCGGCCGGATCGGGCTGTGTTAGAATTCGGAAAATTTTCAGGAGTTATCATGGCAGTTCAACAAAACAAGAAGTCGCCGTCGAAGCGCGGTATGCACCGCTCGCACGATTTCCTCACGGGCGCGCCGCTGGCCGTCGAGCCGAGCACGGGTGAAGTGCATCTGCGTCACCACATCAGCCCGAACGGCTACTACCGCGGCAAGAAAGTCGTCAAGACCAAGAACGACTAATCGTTTCAGCGTGCGGCGCAGTGTTTGACATCTGGCGCCGCATCTGACGATTCCGTTCGCTTGACCATATTTCGGCTCGGCAAAAAGGCGGCATTCAACTGCCGCTTTTTTATGCCTGAAATCCGTCGCATTCCATGACTGTTACGCTCACGATAGATTGCATGGGAGGCGACCACGGCCCGTCTGTGACGGTGCCTGCCGCAGTCCATTTCGTCCGCTCGCACCCCGACGCGCATCTCATGCTCGTGGGCGTCGAGTCGGCGGTTCGCGCCCAGTTAAAGAAGCTGAAGGCGTCGGACCATCCCGCGCTTACCGTCGTGCCCGCCACCGAGGTCGTCGAAATGGACGATCCGGTTGAAGTCGCCCTGCGCAAGAAAAAAGATTCGTCGATGCGCGTCGCGCTCAATCGCGTGAAAGAGGGCGAGGCGCAAGCCTGCATCTCGGCCGGCAATACCGGTGCGCTAATGGCGGTCTCGCGCTACGTGCTGAAGACGTTGCCCGGCATCGAACGCCCGGCCATCGCCTTCGCGCTGCCGAACCCGCGCGGCTATACGACGATGCTAGACCTCGGCGCGAACGTCGACTGCGAACCGCAGCACCTGCTGCAGTTCGCGGAGATGGGCCACGCGCTCGTCGCGGCGCTCGAGGGCAAGGATCGCCCAACCATCGGGCTCCTGAATATCGGCGAAGAAGTCATCAAGGGCAACGACACCATCAAGCGCGCGGGCGAGCTCCTGCGCGCGAGCACGCTGAACTTCCGCGGCAACGTCGAAGGCAACGACATTTACAAGGGCACCGTCGACGTCATCGTCTGTGACGGTTTCGTTGGGAATGTCGCGCTCAAGACGTCGGAGGGCCTCGCGCAGATGCTCAACGACATGATCAAGGAAGAGTTCGGCCGCTCATGGCTCACGAAGCTCATGGCGATTGCCGCACTGCCCGTGCTCATGCGCTTCAAGAAGCGTGTCGACCATCGCCAGTACAACGGCGCGGCGCTGCTCGGCCTGAAGAGCCTCGTCATCAAGAGCCACGGCTCGGCCGATGCCTACGCGTTTGAGTGTGCGATCAATCGCGGGTATGATGCCGTCAAAAATGGCGTGCTGGAGCGCCTCGCGCACGCCATGGAAGAAAACGCCGGTTCGCTCGAACAGGCGGCAGACGAGCCCGGCGGCGCCCAGAACGTGCAAGCCGCGCAGGCGGGGCAGGCTACCAGTGCGCCCAGCCAGGCAGCGGGCGAGGTACCGCCCGGCGCCGCATCATCCTCGAAGGCATAATGGCTCAATCGACTCTCTATTCCCGCGTGATCGGCACGGGCAGCTACCTTCCGCCTGATCGCGTCACCAACCAGGAACTGGCCGAACGGCTCGCCGCAAAAGGCGTCGAAACGAGCGACGAGTGGATCGTGGCCCGCACGGGCATTCACGCGCGCCACTTCGCCGCGCCCGACGTCACGACGAGCGATCTCGCGCTTGCGGCATCGCAGCGCGCGATCGCGGCAGCCGACGTCGATCCGCAGTCGATCGACCTCATCATCGTCGCCACTTCCACGCCCGATTTCGTCTTTCCGAGCACGGCCTGCCTCTTGCAGAACAAGCTCGGCATCCGCAATCACGGCGCGGCGTTCGACGTGCAGGCCGTGTGCTCGGGCTTCGCGTACGCCGTTTCGGTAGCCGACAGCCTGATCCGCAGCGGCCAGCATCGCACGGCGCTCGTGGTCGGCGCGGAGACCTTCTCGCGAATTCTCGATTTCAACGATCGCACCACCTGTGTGCTGTTCGGCGACGGCGCAGGCGCGATCATCCTGCAGGCGTCGAGCGAACCGGGCGTGCTTTCGAGCGCGCTGCACGCCGACGGCAGCTACGCGCACATCCTGTGCACGCCGGGCAACGTGCACGGCGGCGTGATCGCGGGCAACGCGTTCCTGCACATGGACGGCCAGGCCGTGTTCAAGCTGGCCGTGAACGTGCTCGAAAAGGTCGCGATCGAGGCGCTCGACAAGGCGCAGCTCACCGCCGACCAGGTCGACTGGCTGATCCCGCACCAGGCCAACATCCGCATCATGCAGGGCACTTGCCGCAAGCTCGGCCTGCCCGCGGAGCGCATGGTGGTGACGGTGGGCGAACATGGCAACACCTCGGCGGCCTCGATTCCGCTCGCTTTCGACGTCGCGGTGCGCGACGGCCGCATCAAGCGCGGCCACAACGTGCTGATCGAAGGCGTCGGCGGCGGCTTCACCTGGGGCGCCTCCGTCATCCGCTTCTAAGCATCCTGAGCGGGCTTTCGCGCTCCCGCAGCGGTCCTGGCGCACGACGTGCATGTCGCGCGCAGCCGGCGGCGGTTCATCCGAGCACATTGCCCACCCGTATTGATCGAATTTGGGGACGTTATGAAATTCGCGTTCGTTTTTCCCGGACAGGGCTCGCAGGCCGTCGGCATGCTCGCCGCCTTCGCCGATAACGCCATCGTGCGCGAGACGCTGCAAGAAGCGTCCGACGCGCTGGGCCAGGACCTCGGCAAGCTGATCGCCGAAGGCCCCGCCGAAGAACTCAATCTCACCACCAACACGCAGCCGGTCATGCTCACCGCCGCCTACGCCGTCTATCGCGCGTGGCAGCAGGCGGGCGGCGCTCTGCCTGCCATCGTCGCGGGCCACAGCCTCGGCGAATACACGGCGCTCGTCGCCGCCGGCGTCCTCGCGTTCCGCGACGCCGTGCCGCTCGTGCGCTTTCGCGCGCAGGCGATGCAAAGCGCGGTGCCGGTGGGCGAGGGCGGCATGGCCGCCGTGCTCGGTCTCGACGACGACACCGTGCGCGCAGTCTGCACGGAAGCCGCCGCTGCAAGCGGCGGCGTGGTCGAAGCCGTGAACTTCAACGCGCCGGCGCAAGTCGTGATCGCGGGCCACAAGGGCGCGGTCGAGAAGGCCTGCGAGATCGCCAAGGCGAAGGGCGCCAAGCGCGCGCTGCCGCTGCCGGTTTCGGCGCCGTTCCACTCGTCGCTGCTCAAGCCTGCCTCGGATCAGTTGCGCGACTATCTCGCGAACGTGACGCTGAACGCGCCGCAGATCCCCGTGGTGAACAACGTCGACGTGGCATTCGAAACCGACCCCGCGAAAATTCGCGACGCGCTCGTGCGCCAGGCCGCGGGCGCCGTGCGCTGGGTCGAATGTGTGCAGGCCATTGCGGCGCAAGGCGCGACGCACGTGGTCGAATGCGGTCCGGGCAAGGTGCTTGCGGGCCTCACCAGGCGTATCGACGGCAACCTGGTCGGCGCCTCGGTGCTCGATCCGAAGTCGCTCGACGAAGCGCTTGCGCTTCTGAAGGCCTGAGCGCCTACGCCACCACCGCTAACGGATTCAAACGATGGAAAAGACTCTCGACAATCAAGCCGCGATCGTGACCGGCGCCACCCGCGGCATCGGCCGCGCGATCGCGCTGGAACTGGCGCGCCAGGGCGCGACAGTGATCGGTACGGCAACGAGCGAAGCCGGCGCGCAGGCCATCTCGGCCGCTTTCGAAGCAGCGGGCCTGAAGGGCCGCGGCGCGGTGCTCGACGTGAACGACGCCGCTGCGGCGGAGGCGCTGATCGACGCAACGGTCAAGGAATTCGGCGGTCTTGCGATCCTCGTCAATAATGCGGGCATCACGCAGGACAACCTGGCGATGCGCATGAAGGACGACGAGTGGGACTCGGTCATCGACACCAACCTGAAGTCGGTGTTCCGCCTCTCGCGCGCCGTGCTGCGCCCGATGATGAAGGCGAAGGGCGGCCGCATCATCAATATCACCTCGGTGGTGGGCTCGTCGGGCAACCCGGGTCAGGCTAACTACGCCGCCGCCAAGGCCGGCGTGGCGGGCATGACGCGCGCGCTCGCACGCGAGATCGGCAGCCGCGGCATCACCGTGAACTGCGTCGCGCCCGGTTTCATCGACACCGACATGACGAAGGACTTGCCGGCGGAGCAGCAAGCCGCGCTCAAGCAGCAGATTCCGTTGGGCCGTCTCGGCAGCCCGGACGACATCGCGCATGCGGTCGCGTTCCTCGCGTCGCCGCAGGCGGCCTACATCACGGGCACGACGTTGCACGTGAACGGCGGCATGTATATGTCTTAACCGGATTCAGGTACTATCCGCGCCTTGATGCGCTTGATGCAAAACATTGCGCAAGCGCCGTCGCGGATAGCCTTCCGGAACCTTGAGCGCCGCTTTTCAGCCAGGTCAAACCTGATAAAATGCGCGCACTCGCATTCATGAGCTAACTTTTTTCCCTTGGAGGGGTAATGGACAACATCGAACAGCGCGTCAAGAAGATCGTCGCCGAGCAACTGGGCGTCGCCGAAGCTGAAATCAAGAACGAAGCTTCGTTCGTGAACGATCTGGGCGCCGACTCGCTCGACACCGTCGAACTGGTCATGGCTCTCGAAGACGAGTTCGGCATGGAAATCCCGGACGAGGAAGCCGAGAAGATCACGACGGTTCAGCAAGCGATCGACTACGCTCGCGCGAACGTCAAGGCTTAAGCGCCAGATTCCCGCCTGGGCCGCGCAACGCAGTGCGCTGGCGGCCCGCGAGGACGCTCGCCCGTGAAACCGCATACGCCTGCCGCACTCGCTGCGGGGCATCTGCCGGTCAACTAGCCACAGGGCTCACAGGAGCATTTCCTGTGGCCTCTGTGGCTTTTGTTTTTGTCATCTATGGATAAGGGGTTACCGTGAGCCGTCGTCGAGTTGTTGTTACAGGCCTGGGGCTGATTTCGCCTGTTGGCAATAATGTTGCCGACGGCTGGGCCAATCTGGTCGCCGGGAAGTCCGGCATCGCCAACATCACGAAGTTCGACGCTACGAACTTCTCGACCCGCTTTGCCGGCGAAGTGAAGGGCTTCAACGTCGAAGACTACATGCCGGCGAAAGAAGCGCGCCATATGGACACGTTCATCCATTACGGCATCGCGGCGGGCATGCAGGCGATCCAGGACAGCGGTCTCGAAGTCACCGAAGCGAACGCTGAGCGGATCGGCGTGAACGTCGGCTCGGGCATCGGCGGTCTGCCGATGATCGAAGTCACGCAAACCGAACTGCTCAACCGCGGCCCGCGCCGCATCTCGCCGTTCTTCGTGCCCGCCTCGATCATCAACATGATCTCGGGCCATCTGTCGATCAAGTACGGCCTCAAGGGTCCGAATCTGGCGATGGTCACGGCATGTACGACCGGCCTGCACTGCATCGGCGAAGCGTCGCGTCTGATCGAATACGGCGACTGCGACGTGATGATCGCGGGCGGTGCGGAAGCGACCGTGTCGCCGCTCGGCATCGGCGGCTTCGCGGCGGCGCGCGCGCTCTCGCAGCGCAACGACGATCCGGCGACGGCCAGCCGTCCGTGGGACAAGGACCGTGACGGCTTCGTGCTCGGCGAAGGCGCGGGCGTGATGGTGCTCGAAGAGTACGAACACGCGAAGGCGCGCGGCGCGAAGATCTACGCGGAAATCGGCGGCTACGGCATGAGCGGTGATGCGTATCACATGACCGCTCCGCCGGAAGATGGCGACGGCGCACGCCGCTGCATGATCGCCGCGCTGAAGAACGCGGGCGTCAACGCCAACGAAGTGAACTGGCTCAGCGCACACGGCACGTCGACGCCGCTCGGCGACCTCGCGGAAACCCTCGCGATCAAGCGCGCGTTCGGTGACCACGCGAAGGACATCGTCGTGAACTCTACAAAGTCGATGACGGGCCACCTGCTGGGTGGCTCGGGCGGCCTGGAATCGGTGTTTACGGTGCTCGCGGTGCATAACCAGGTGTCGCCGCCGACGATCAACATCTTCAACCAGGATCCGGCATGCGACCTGGACTACTGCGCGAACACCGCGCGGGACATGAAGATCGACGTCGCGCTGAAGAACTCGTTCGGGTTCGGCGGCACGAACGGCACGCTCGTCTTCAAGCGTCACGCTTGATCCCGCACGACGAGACAGCGGCCGTGCCGAATGCTTCGGCCGGCCGCGTCCCTCCTGCTTTCCCCTCGCGGCGCGCGGGCGCGCCGCTTCTTTCCCTGCGTCCATCGCTTGCGCTGCAATTGCTCGTTGCCGCGGGTCTGGGCGTGGCCGCGGCCGCCGTCTACACGGCGCTCGCACCCTGGCTCGGCGTCTGGCAAGCGTTGCCGGTCACGCTGGCGTTCCTCGCGACCGGCGGCCTCGCGGCTGCGGCGTGGCGCCGCAAGCAACCGGCCTTCCTCGAAATCGGGTCGGATTTTCTCGCGGCCTGGTCGTGCGATGGCGCCTGCCTCGCGGCCGGGCGGCTTGCCGGCGCGTCGCAATGGGGCGCGTGGCTGCTCGCGCTCGTCGTGGAGCAGGGCGCACGCCGCACGACGATTCTCGTCGCCGCCGACGCCGTTCCCGCAGAAACCTTCCGCACACTCGCCGTGCGCGCGCGCAGCGCGGCCGGTCGCTGAGCCTCCTTTCGCTGTAAAGCTTGTAACCGCTGTTACTCGCGTAACGTGGGACCGTGGCGAGGACGCTACAATGGTGCCCCCACGTCTACTTCATGTGCTAACGGATTTTTCAGGTGAGCGAAAAAGAAATTGATCAGGTTCTGGTCGAGCGCGTGCAAAAAGGCGACAAGGCCGCGTTCGAGCTCCTGGTCTCGAAATACCACCGCAAGATCATCCGGCTGATCTCGCGCCTCGTGCGGGACCCCGCCGAGGTCGAGGACGTGGCCCAGGACGCCTTTATCAAGGCTTACCGCGCACTACCGCAATTTCGTGGCGAATCGGCTTTCTATACGTGGTTGTACCGAATTGCTGTCAATACGGCAAAGAACTACCTTGCGACCCAGGGAAGACGCGCGCCGACTTCTACCGAGGCAGATGCTGAAGAAGCGGAAACTTTCTCGGACGCCGATCAACTAAGGGATATCAATACGCCCGAGTCGATGTTGATGAGCAAGCAGATCGCACAGACGGTCAATGCTGCGATGGCGGTTTTACCGGAAGAGCTGCGCACCGCCATTACGCTTCGGGAAATAGAAGGCCTAAGCTACGAAGAAATCGCCGAGATGATGGGGTGCCCGATCGGCACCGTCAGATCGAGAATCTTCCGCGCTCGGGAAGCCATTGCGGCAAAATTGCGTCCGCTGCTGGACACTCCGGAAGGTAAGCGCTGGTAAGAAGAACCAGCTTCGCCCCGGGCGGCGACGCGATTCACCAGAATGAGTTGGTGTCACAGGGACGTCTGTTAGGGAATGGGGAGCATCATGGGTTCGGTCTCGATGCAATCGGTATCAAGCTCGCGCAGCGAGCGTCTGTCCGCCTTCGTCGACGGTGAAGCGTCGGCGCAGGAGCATCTGAACGGAAATTTTCTGGAACTCGACGGCGAAGGGCGCGCAGCCTGGTCGGAGTACCACCTGATCGGCGACGTGCTGCGTTCCGACGATCTGGCCCTCAGCCAGGCGGCAAGCCGCGCCTTCATGACGGGTTTTGCGGCGCGCTTCGAAGCGGAGCCGCATCTGCTCGCACCGGCTGCGCTGCCGCAGGTGCAGGCCGGCCGCAATGAGCGCGTTGGCCGCATTCTGGCGCTGCGCCGCCGCGTGATGCCGTCGCTGGCCGTGGCGGCTGCGGCCGCCACGCTCACGTGGATCGTCATGCCGCAGATGCGCGGCGTGGGCATGGCTGGCGCGCCGCAAATCGCTGCTGTGCAGTCGCAGGGCGACGGCGTGCAGCGCGTGGCGATGAACACCACGCCGGCGCCGGTTGCAGGCGGTCAGGACGGCAATATCATCCGCGACGCTCGCCTCGACGAATATCTCCAGGCGCACCAGCAGTTCGCGCAGCAGCCGGTCATTTCGGATTCCATGCCGTACATCCGTTCAGCCGCTCTTACTACGCAAGGCCAATAAGTTTGATGCAGACATTGCGGTTGAATAAAAAGACAATCTGGGGGCGGTTGCCGGCATTCCTTTGCTGCGCAGCCGCGATGTTCACCGCTCTGTCTGTCGCCCCGCGTGCCCACGCGCAAGGCGCGTCCGCGGCCGATGCCGCCACGCGCCAGAGCGCGGCACAGCTGCTCGACCGCATCCAGCAGGCCGCCCAGCAGCAAAGTTACGAAGGCACCTTCGTCTATCAGCGCGGCGAGTTCGTGCAATCTTCGCGCATCACGCATTACGCCTCGAAGCAGGACGGCGAGTTCGAAAAGCTCGAAAGCCTCGACGGCAAGCCGCGCACAATGCTGCGCCACAATGACGATCTCTATACCTTCGTGCCCGAGCGCAAGCTGCTCGTCGTCGAAAAGCGCCAGAACAAGGACGCTTTCCCGGCGCTGCTTTCCACGAGCGGGGACCAGGTGCTGGGCGTCTACGAGCCGAAGATGCTCGCCAACGACCGCGTGGCCGGCCTCGACAGCCAGGTGATCCAGCTCGACCCGAAGGACAATTTCCGTTTCGCCTACAAGCTGTGGGCGGACGCGAAAACCGGTCTGCTGCTGCGCTCGCAGATGCTCGACCCGTCGAACGGCCAGGTGCTCCAGCAGCTCGCGTTCACGCAGGTGCGCATCGGCGGACCCGTCGACAAGACGCCTATCGTCAATGGCATGCGCAATATCGAGGGTTGGAACGTGGTGCGCCCGCCGCTCCAGCCGGTCGACATCGAAGCGCAGGGCTGGTCGTTCGGCCCGGCTGCGCCGGGATTCCAGAAGATTCGCGAAGTGCGCCGGCCGATGGCGGCGCGCGATGCGAGCGATCCGCCCATCCCGGTCGATCAGGCTGTATTCTCTGACGGACTGTCCACGCTTTCCGTCTTTATCGAGCCGGTGAAGAACAACAGTCGCAAGGAAGGCTCGGGCAGCAGTGGCGCGACCCACGTGCTCGTGAAGCGCAACGGCGATTACTTCATCACGTTGCTTGGCGAAGTGCCCCAGACCACGTTGCAGCAGTTCGCGTCTGCCATAGAATACAAGGCTCCCAGGTAACTCCTTCCTTCGGCTGACTTCGATATGACGATTCTCCCGCTGCGCAAATTCTTCGCGGCCGCGGTCGTGGCGGCGTGCCTGCCGTTGGCACCGCACGTGGCATCGGCGGCGCCGGCTGCCAACCTGCCCGACTTCGCCGACCTCGTGGACAAAGTGGGGCCGTCGGTCGTCAATATCCGCACCACCACACGCGTCTCCTCAGCTCAGCGCGGCCTGCCGCCGGGCATGGATCAGGGCGACATGTCGGAATTCTTCCGCCGCTTCTTTGGCATCCCGCTCCCGCAAGGGCCGCAGGGTGGGCAGGGCGGCGGCCAGGGGGGCAGTCAGGGCGGAAGCCCGGGCGGCGGTTCGGACTCCGGCCCGGACAGCGGCAACGACACCGAGCAGAACAGCGGCGTCGGCTCGGGTTTCATCCTCTCGGGCGACGGCTACGTGATGACCAACGCGCACGTGGTCGACGACGCGGACAGCATCTACGTGACGCTCACCGACAAGCGCGAATTCAAGGCGAAGCTGATCGGCGTGGACGACCGCACGGACGTCGCCGTGGTGAAGATCCAGGCCGCGAATCTGCCGGCCGTGACGATGGGCGATTCGAACAAGGTGCGCGTGGGCGAGTGGGTCGTGGCGATCGGTTCGCCGTTCGGCCTCGAGAATACCGTGACGGCGGGCATCGTGAGCGCGAAGGGTCGCGACACGGGCGATTATTTGCCGTTCATCCAGACCGACGTGGCCGTGAATCCCGGCAACTCGGGCGGTCCGCTCATCAACATGCAGGGCGAGGTGATCGGCATCAACTCGCAGATCTATAGCCGCACCGGCGGCTTCATGGGCATCTCGTTCGCGATTCCGATCGACGAGGCGATGCGCGTGGCGGACCAGCTCAAGTCCACGGGCAAGGTCACGCGCGGCCGCATTGCCGTCGCAATCGGCGAGGTGACGAAGGACGTCGCCGACTCGCTCGGTCTGCCCAAGGCGCAAGGCGCGCTGGTCTCCAGCGTCGAGCCGGGCGGCCCGGCCGACAAGGCGGGCATCCAGCCGGGCGACATCATCCTGAAGTTCAACGGCACGACCGTCGACGCCGCGACCGACCTGCCGCGCATGGTCGGCGACACGAAGCCGGGCACCAAGGCGACCGTGACGATCTGGCGCAAGGGCGCAACGCGCGATCTACCGATCACGATCGCCGAGATGCAGACCGACAAGAGCGCGAAGGCCGACCAGAAAAAGGCGCCCGAGCCCAAGCCGCGCGCGATGAACGCGCTCGGTATCGCGGTGGTCGATATTCCCGCCGACCAGCTCGCCCAGCTCAAGATCAAGGGCGGCGCGATGGTGGACTCGGTCGATGGCCCCGCACAGCGCGCCGGCCTGCAGAAGGGCGACATCATCCTGCGCGTGGGCGACACGGATATCACCAGCGCGAAGCAGTTCCAGGAGGTGACGGCGCATCTCGACTCGCAGAAGACGGTCGCGGTGCTCGTGCGTCGCGGCGACAACACGCAATTCGTGCCGCTGCGCCCGCGCGCGCCGGGGCAGAAGTAACGCCGATGCGCACGCCCATGCGGTCTTCGTCGGCGGCGCCGGGCGCGCTCGAACGCACGAGTGCGCACCTCGTGCTGTATGGGCGCGCGTGGTGTCATCTGTGCGAAGAGATGCGCGTGGCGCTCGCGCCGCTCGCCGCCGCGGCGGGTGCGCGTCTCGACGTCGTCGATGTCGATTCAGACCCCGCGATCCAGGCGCGTTACGACGAGCTCGTGCCGGTGCTCCTTTGCGACGGCATCGAGCTGTGTCACTACCGTCTCGACGAAGCACGCGTGCGCGCTACGCTGGGCCTGAGTGCCGACGCGCCGAACACACCGCCGGCGCCGCCGGGCGGTGCGTGAAACGCGGGCGCGGGGGCGGCGCAAGACGTGCCCCGCGCCATCACACATCCGTTACATCAGCGGACGGTTAGCCTGTGGGACCCCTTTTCGGCTAAAATAGTCCGGTTTTTCATCTGTTTACGAGGCGTGTCCAGCTATCGTTGGGGCGCGCCTTTTTCGCTTGATCGGCACTGAATGGATCATATTCGTAACTTCTCGATCATTGCGCACATCGACCATGGCAAGTCGACGCTCGCCGATCGCATCATCCAGCTGTGCGGCGGCTTGTCCGACCGCGAAATGGAATCGCAGGTGCTCGACTCGATGGATCTCGAGCGCGAGCGCGGCATCACCATCAAGGCGCAGACCGCTGCGCTCTCGTACAAGGCGCGTGACGGGAAGGTCTACAACCTGAACCTGATCGACACGCCGGGGCACGTCGACTTCTCCTACGAGGTGAGCCGTTCGCTCTCCGCGTGCGAGGGCGCGCTGCTCGTGGTGGACGCGAGCCAGGGCGTCGAGGCGCAGACGGTGGCGAACTGCTACACCGCAATCGAACTCGGCGTGGAAGTCGTGCCGGTGCTCAACAAGATCGACCTGCCCGCCGCCAACCCCGAAAACGCCATCGAAGAGATCGAGGACGTGATCGGCATCGACGCCACCGACGCCACGCGCTGCAGCGCGAAGACCGGCCTCGGCGTGGAAGACGTGCTCGAAGCGCTCATCGCCAAGGTGCCGCCGCCCAAGGGCGATCCGCAAGCGCCGCTGCAGGCGCTCATCATCGACTCGTGGTTCGACAACTACGTCGGCGTGGTGATGCTCGTGCGTATCGTCAACGGTACGCTGCGTCCGAAGGACAAGATCAAGCTGATGGCTACCGGCGCGCAGTATCCGGTCGAGCACGTCGGCGTGTTCTCGCCGAAGTCGCGCAACCTCGAGCAGCTTTCGGCGGGGCAGGTGGGCTTCATCATCGCCGGCATCAAGGAACTCGCCGCGACCAAGGTGGGCGACACCGTCACGCTCGCGACGAAGCCGGCGGCCGAGCCGCTGCCGGGCTTCAAGGAAGTGAAGCCGCAGGTGTTCGCGGGCCTGTATCCGGTCGAGGCGAGCCAGTACGACGCGCTGCGCGAATCGCTCGAAAAGCTCAAGCTCAACGACGCCTCGCTGCAATACGAGCCGGAAGTTTCGCAGGCGCTGGGCTTCGGCTTCCGCTGCGGCTTCCTGGGTCTTCTGCACATGGAAATCGTGCAGGAGCGTCTCGAGCGCGAGTTCGACATGGACCTCATCACCACGGCGCCGACCGTGGTGTACGAAGTCGTGCAGGCGGACGGCAGCACGATCAAGGTCGAGAACCCGGCGAAGATGCCGGAGCCCTCGAAGATTGCCGAGGTCCGCGAGCCGATCGTGACGGTGAACCTGTACATGCCGCAGGAGTACGTGGGTTCGGTCATCACGCTCTGTACGCAAAAGCGCGGCAACCAGATCAACATGCAGTACCACGGCCGCCAGGTGCAGCTCACGTACGAAATTCCGATGGCGGAAATCGTGCTCGACTTCTTCGACCGTCTGAAGTCGGTGTCGCGCGGTTATGCGTCGATGGACTACGAGTTCAAGGAATACCGCACCTCCGACGTCGTGAAGGTCGACATGCTGATCAACGGCGACAAGGTCGATGCGCTGTCCATCATCGTCCACCGCTCGCAGTCGCAGTACCGCGGCCGCGAAGTGGCGGCGAAGATGCGGGAGATCATCCCGCGCCAGATGTACGACGTGGCCATTCAGGCTGCGATCGGCGCGCACATCATCGCGCGCGAGAACATCAAGGCGCTGCGCAAGAACGTGCTGGCCAAGTGCTACGGCGGCGACATCACGCGTAAGAAGAAGCTGCTCGAAAAGCAGAAGGAAGGCAAGAAGCGGATGAAGCAGGTCGGCTCGGTCGAGATTCCGCAAGAGGCCTTCCTCGCCATCCTTCGTGTCGAAGATAAATAAGTAACGCAAATAAGCCGGACAACGGATCTCTACATGAATTTCGCGCTGATACTCTTTGTGCTCGTCATCTTGACGGGCGTCGCGTGGGTTGCAGACAAACTGGTGTTCATGCCGCGCCGGCGCCTCGCCGCCGATGCGGCGGTCGCGGAGTTCGACCGTCAGCAGGAGCGTGTGGGCGAGCGCTTCGCCGATGAAAACGCGCCTGTCACGCGTCAGAACCTGCGCAACGACAAGCTGCGCCAGCCGTGGTGGCTCGAGTACACGGCGAGCTTCTTCCCCGTCATCCTGATCGTGTTCCTCGTACGGTCGTTCGTCGTCGAGCCGTTCAAGATTCCGTCGGGTTCGATGGTGCCCACGCTGCTCGTGGGCGACTTCATCCTCGTGAACAAGTTCGACTACGGCATCCGCCTGCCGATCACGAACACGAAGATCACGCAGGGCCGGCCGCTCGAGCGCGGCGACGTGGTCGTGTTCCGCTATCCGAAGGATGAGTCGGTCGACTACATCAAGCGCGTGATCGGCCTGCCGGGCGACGTGGTCTCGTATCAGGACAAGCAGCTCACGATCAACGGCAAGCCGGTGCCGGAAGTGCCGCAGGGCGACTTCTTCGACGAAGAGCGCATCGGCTATGCGAAGCAGTTCACCGAGGACCTCGGCAGCGGCCGCAAGAACAACATCCTCAACAACCCCGCGGTGCCGCCGTTCATCGTAGGCGCAGAGGATTATCCGTATCGCGACAACTGCCAGTACAACGCGCGCGGCGTGATCTGCAAGGTGCCGGCGGGCCATTACTTCATGATGGGCGACAATCGCGACAACAGCGCGGACAGCCGCTACTGGGGCTTCGTGCCCGACGCGAACATCGTGGGCCGCGCGTTCTTCATCTGGATGAACTTCAGCAACCTGCGTCGCATCGGTTCGTTCGAGTAATTCGTGTTGCCTCGACGTGCAATGCATGTAGAGCATGCGCGCGAAGGAGCCATCGAAGCAGCAACAAAAAGCGTATGCGTGAGCACGAGTCTCACTCGCAACGCATCTTCGCGCGCTACTTGAAGAATCCCCGGTAACGTCGCTTCGTCACGGTTTTTCGCCCGCCGCCCCCTGTTTTCGCCGGGGGCGGCGGGCGCGTTATACTCTCCCCATGCCCCAATCTCCGTTGGAAAGCCGTCTGCGCTACGAATTTCGCAATGCGGAATTGCTGCGCCAGGCTTTAACCCACCGCAGTCACAGTGCCACGCATAACGAACGCCTCGAATTCCTCGGTGATTCGGTTCTGAATTGCGCGGTGGCTGCCCTATTGTTCCAACGTTTTGGCAAGCTGGACGAGGGCGACCTCTCGCGCGTGCGCGCGAACCTGGTCAAGCAACAGTCGCTCTACGAGATTGCTCAGGCCCTCAATATCGCCGACGGCCTGCGGCTCGGCGAAGGCGAGTTGCGCAGCGGCGGCTTCCGCCGCCCGTCGATCCTCGCCGACGCGCTGGAAGCGATCTTCGGGGCGATTTTCCTCGACGGCGGCTTCGATGCCGCCCAGACGGTCATTAAGCGCCTCTACGTGCCGATCCTCGATCACATCGATCCGCGCACGCTTGGCAAGGATTCCAAGACGCTGCTGCAGGAGTACCTGCAGGGTCATAAGATCGCGCTGCCGACCTACACGGTCGTCGCGACGCATGGTGCGGCGCACAATCAGCAGTTCGAAGTCGAATGCACGGTGCCGAAGCTCGACGTGAAGGTGTCGGGTTCGGGCGCGAGCCGTCGCGCGGCGGAGCAGGCCGCAGCGAAGAAGGCACTCGACGAGGTCATGGCTGCGGCGCCCGCGCTGGTTGCGAAGCCGCGCCGCTCGAAGGGCGCACGTGCGCCCAAAGCGGAACCCGAGGTCGTCCCCGGCGTGACCGGCGTGCAGGGCGCGCTTGATCTGCGCTCGCCGGAACGCCGCGAGCGTGCCTCGGCGCGCGCCGAGCGTCCGTCGCTAACCGCGGCAGCCGAAGGCGCGCCGCTCGCGGTGATCCGCGCGGCGCACGTCCAGGAGCGTCCGGCGGAGAAGGACAAACCGGCTGAAAAGCCCGCAGAGAAGGCCGAACGCGGTGCAGGGAAGGCCAGCGACAAGCCCGCCGACAAGGCCACGGGCTTCGACGCCGTGCCGAGCGCCGGCGCCATCGGCCACCGTTCGGCCGCGGTGAAGGCCGAAGCGGCGTTGCGCACTGTCGAGCGCGCGCAAACCGCAACGGCCGGCGGCACCAGCGCCGACGCCCAGACCCATGCCGAAGCCACGACGGCCATTCCCGTGCGCGCGGCCGATGCCGGCCACTGATTCCACCGAGGCGCGCCGCGAGCGCGCCTCCCGTTTTTCTATTCCGGTCCGATCATGAACGCTCCCACTTCCACTCCTGCCGGTTTCCGTTGCGGCATGGTCGCGATCGTCGGCCGTCCGAACGTTGGCAAATCGACGCTGATGAACGCGCTGGTCGGCCAGAAGATCAGCATCACGTCGCGCAAGGCGCAGACTACGCGCCATCGCATCACCGGCATCAACACGATCGACGACGCACAGTACATCTTCGTCGACACGCCCGGTTTCCAGACGCGCCACAGCACGGCGCTCAACCGCTCGCTGAACCGCGCGGTGACCTCCACGCTCAGCTCGGTCGATGCCGTGCTGTTCGTGATCGAGGCCGGCAAGTTCGGTCCCGACGACCAGAAAGTGCTCGACCTGATTCCCCCGAGTGCGCCCACGATCCTGATCGCCAACAAGATCGACCGCGTGACCGACAAGGCCACGCTGTATCCGTTCATCCAGCAGGTGCAGGGTCTGCGCGAATTCCGCGAGATCGTGCCGCTTTCGGCAAATAATCCGGACGACATCAAGCGCCTGCTCGCGACGCTCAAGCCGTATCTGCCCGAAGGCGAGCCGATCTACGGCGAAGACGACCTCACCGATCGCAGCGAGCGCTTCCTCGCAGCCGAGATCCTGCGCGAGAAAGTGTTCCGCTGGACCGGCGACGAACTGCCGTACACGAGCACGGTGCTGATCGACAAGTTCGAGCAGGAAGGGCGGCTGCGCCGCGTCTTCGCGACGATTCTCGTCGAGCGAGACACGCAGAAGGCGATGGTGATCGGCCAGAAGGGCGCGAAGCTCAAGCAGATCAGCACCGAGGCGCGACTCGATATGGAGAAGCTGTTCGACGGTCCCGTCTACCTCGAAACCTTCGTGAAGGTGAAGAGCGGCTGGGCCGATAACGAAGCCGGGCTGCGCGCCTACGGTTACGAGTAAGCACGACGGGCACCGCGTATGAGTGACGGCGCAGCCGGAACCCTGCACGACGACTGGCCCGCGCACGATGACGCGCAGGCCGACGAGGCAATCGCTGCGGACGAACCGACCGGTTCCCGCAGCGCGCGGCGCTCGCCCGCGAAAGGCACCCAAGGCACGCCGAGCACGCGAAGCACGAAGGTGACGAAAGGCGCCGCCGCGCGCAACGCGGTGACCGAAGGCGCCGACGCCACGCTCGAAGGCCGCGCCGAGCCGCGCAACGGCCGCAAGACCACCGCGCGCTCGCAATTGCCGCGCGCTTCACGCAGCACGACCCCCGATTACCGCATCGCCGAGCAGCCGGCTTTCGTGCTGCACAGCTATCCGTACCGCGAGACGAGCCTCATCATCGATGTGCTCTCGCGCGATCACGGCCGCGTGGCGCTCGTCGCGAAGGGCGCGAAGCGTCCGCATTCGGCGTTGCGCGGCGTGCTGCAAACCTTCCAGCCGCTCGCGCTTTCGTGGACCGGCAAGGGCGAGGTGCGCACACTCACGGGCGCCGAGTGGGTCGGCGGCATGTTGCCGCTGACCGGCGACGCGCTCCTGTGCGGCTTCTACGTGAACGAGCTGCTCGTGAAGTTCATCGCGCGCGAAGACCCGCACCCCGAACTCTTTCGCCACTACGTCGTGACGCTCACGCGCCTCGCGCACGACGAGCCGCCCGTGCAGGTGCTGCGCTCGTTCGAGCGCGTGCTGCTGCGCGAGGCCGGCTACGCGCTCGCGCTCAACCGCACCGTGAACCGCAAGACCGTCGCGGCCGAAGGGCGCTACGTGTTCGATCCGGAACGCGGCGTGCGCGAAGCATCGGATGAATGGCCTTCTCAATGGCCCCGGCTTTCGGGTCAGACGTTGCTCGACATGGAAGAGGACGATTACCATCGACCCCAGACGGTTGCGCAGAGCAAGGCGCTCATGCGCTTCCTGCTGAACACGTACCTTGGCGGCACGCCGCTCGCGACGCGCCAGATTCTGATCGACTTGCAGAACCTATGAGCTTCTTTCTCACTTCGCCCAACGTGATCGACCTCGGTGTGAACATCGATCACGTCGCCACGCTGCGCAACGCGCGCGGCACCGCTTATCCCGATCCGATCCGCGCGGCGCTTCTCGCCGAAGAGGCGGGCGCCGACGCGATCACGCTGCATCTGCGCGAGGATCGCCGCCATATCGTCGACGCCGACGTGCGCGCGCTGCGTCCGCAGCTGAAAACGCGCATGAATCTCGAATGCGCGGTGACGCCCGAGATGCTCGACATCGCGTGCGAGATCAAGCCGCATGACGTTTGCCTCGTGCCCGAAAAGCGCGCGGAACTGACGACCGAAGGCGGCCTCGACGTCGCGGGCCACTTCGACGCCGTTGCCGCCGCCTGCCGTCAACTTGCCGATGCGGGCTGCCGCGTCTCGCTTTTCATCGACCCGGACGAAACGCAGATTCGCGCGGCGCACGAAACGGGCGCGCCCGTGATCGAGTTGCATACGGGCCGCTACGCCGAGGCGCACGACGCCGGCGAGCAGGAGCGCGAATACGAGCGCGTGGTCACCGGCGTGAGCTGCGGCAACAGCCTCGGACTGAAGGTGAATGCCGGCCACGGTCTGCACTATACGAACGTGCAGCAGATCGCGGCCATCGACGGCATCGTCGAGCTGAACATCGGCCACGCGATCGTTGCGCACGCAATTTTTGCGGGCTGGGAGAACGCGGTGCGCGAAATGAAGGCGATCATGGTTGCGGCGCGCCTCGGCACGCGCGGCTGACTGCTACCCCGCGCCATCGCGTCAGGCGCAATCGACAGACATCGACGGGAGTCTCATGGCGATCTACGGTATCGGCACCGACATCATCCAGGTGAGCCGAGTGGCGGCGGTCATGGAGCGCACCAACGGGCGCTTCGCGCCGCGCGTGCTCGGCCCGGACGAACTCGCCGTCTACGAGGCGCGCAAGGCGCGCTCGGCGGCGCGGGGCCTCGCGTATCTATGCACGCGGTTCTCCGCGAAAGAGGCGTTCTCGAAAGCGATCGGCCTCGGCATGCGTATGCCGATGACCTGGCGCGCCATGCAGACCCTCAACGAGCCGGGCGGCCGTCCGGTGATCGTCGCTTCGGGCGAACTCGCGCGGTGGCTCGACGAACGCGGTATCACGGCGCGCGTGAGCATCACGGACGAGCATGACTACGCGGTGTCGTTCGTGGTTGCGGAAATCAACGGTTGATATCTTTCGCCGTGCGTTGCGCGGCATCTACGCAAAACTCATCGATGAAGAATAATCCCGGGCCAGTCATGCTCGACGTGGTCGGCACCACGCTGAACGACGACGACGTGCGTCGCCTCGCACACCCGATGACGGGCGGCGTGATCCTGTTCGCGCGTCACTACGAGAACCGCGCGCAGCTCGTTGCGCTGACCGACGCCATCCGCTCGGTGCGCGAGGACCTGCTGATCGCCGTCGACCACGAAGGCGGCCGCGTGCAGCGCTTTCGCACCGACGGCTTCACCGTGCTGCCCGCCATGGGGCGCCTCGGCGCCTTGTGGGACAAGGATGTGCTGCTCGCCACCAAGCTCGCGACGGCGGTGGGCTATATCCTCGCGAGCGAGTTGCGCGCGTGCGGCATCGATCTCTCGTTCACGCCGGTGCTCGATCTCGGCTACGGCCAGTCGAAGGTGGTCGGCGATCGCGCGTTCCATCGCGATCCGCGTGTCGTCACGCTGCTCGCCAAGAGTCTCAATCACGGGCTATCCCTTGCGGGCATGGCCAATTGCGGCAAGCATTTCCCGGGGCATGGCTTCGCGACGGCGGACTCGCACGTCGCGGTGCCCGTCGACGAGCGTCCGCTCGAAGCGATCCTCGGCGAAGACGCACAGCCTTACGACTGGCTCGGTCTCTCGCTCACGGCGGTGATGCCGGGGCACGTGATTTATCCGAAGGTCGATGCGAAGCCCGCGGGCTTCTCGCGCATCTGGGTCGAGGAAGTGCTGCGCAAGCGCTTGCGCTTCACGGGCGCGATCTTCAGCGACGACCTCTCGATGGAGGCCGCGCGCCAGGGCGGTACGCTCACCGAGGGCGCGCGCGCCGCGCTCGAAGCGGGTTGCGACATGGTGCTGATCTGCAACCAACCGCACGAAGCCGGGAAGGTGCTCGACGCGTTGCGTACGATGGAGCCGCGCCGCGCGCCCAAGGCTTCGGGCCTGCGCATCAAGCGCATGCGCGCGCGCGGCAAGGCGCAGCGCTGGGACAGGATGGTAGCGGACCCGGGGTACATCGAGGCGCAGGCGTTACTGCGCAGCGTGCTGCCGTGATGTGCTGATTGCTGCATCGGTGGAATGAAAAAGGCTGTCCTTCGGAAACGAAGGACAGCCTTTTTACAACGTGCGTGCGTTTTGCCGATTCAGTTGAGCCGCATGCGCTGGAGCTTGTTATAGAGCGTCTTGGGGCTGATGCCGAGCAGCGACGCGGCGCGGTGCCGCGTGCCGCCCACGGCGTCGAGCGTCGCGCGGATCAGCATTTCCTCCACGTCGGCGAGCGGCGTGCCCACGGTGACCTGCACGCGGCCGCCGTTCATCTCGCGCGGGCCCGCGCCGCTGCTTTCCTCGGCCTGCAGCGTCTCGAGCACCTCGCCCGAGGCGTGCCACGCGCGCCTCACGCGTTCGTGCAGTTCGCGGACGTTGCCGGGCCAGTCGTACGCGAGGCATTCGCGGATAAACGAGGGCGCGACGAGCCGCGTCGCGCCGGCCAGACCGTGCGCCTGGGCCTCCTGATTGAGTTCGTCGATGCAGGCGAGCGCGAGCAGGGCGGCGTCGTCGTCGCGCTCTCGCAGCGGCGGCAGCTGGATCGCCGCCGCATCGAGGCGCAGCCAGAGATCCTCGTGCAGTGCACCCTGCTGGACGGCTTCGCGCGGGTTCGCATGGGTGGCCGCGATCAGGCGGAAATCGGTGCCTACCTCGCTGTTGCCGCCCACGCGCATGAAGGTCTGAGAATCGAGCGCGCGCAGCAGTGTTTCCTGCTGCTCACGCGGCAGGTCGGTCAGCTCGTCGATGAAAAGCGTACCGCCGCTCGCCTGATCGACGAGACCCGGCTCGCGCTGTTCCGCGCCCGTGAACGCGCCGCGCTCGTGGCCGAACAGCACGCTCGCCAGCGGCCGGCCTGCGGCCGCTTCGGCCACGAGCGAGCGGGCGTCGCACACGATGAACGGCCCCTTGCGGCGGCGGCTCAGCTGGTGCAGCGTGCGCGCCGCGACTTCCTTGCCGGTGCCGGCTTCGCCGTGCACGAGCAGCGCCGCTTCGGTGGGCGCGAGCTGTTCGAGCGTGTCGTAGACATGCTGGATCGCGCTGCTGCGGCCGAGCATCGGCCCGAAGTGGCCCATCTTGCGCAGTGTCGCGCGCAGCGCGCTGACCTCCTCGGTTAGCTCGTAGGGACGCGGAATGCGTGCGAGCAGGCTGCGCAGGCGCGGAATGTTGACGGGCTTGAGCAGATAGTCCCAGATGCCGTGGCGCAGGCCTTCGATCGCGCTTTCGACCGTGGCGTTGCCGGTCATCACGATCACCGGCAGGGCGCCGCCTGGCGGCTGCGCCGGCAAATGCGGCAGCAACTCGAGGCCGCCGCCATCGGGCAGGTTCAGGTCGACGAGTACGACGTCGGGGATGAAGCGCGCAAGGGCGGCACGCGCTTCGGCGAGGGTGGCAGCGGTGTCGACGGAGAACCCGTCGGCCGACAGGATCGCAGACAGACCTGACAGGCTATTGGGATCGTCTTCGACAATCAGGGCGTGTGGCATGGCGGTAGCGGCTTACGGATGAGCGCAGTCGCGCCGGTGCTGCGCGCGCGGGTAGCGCGTGCGCCCCGGCAGGCAGCCGCGCGGCGCGCGGGAGCGCGGCACGATGCGAAAGATTTCACCGAGATCACGGAGATGTCTCGTAGCAGGGTGTTCAGTTCCGGTCCTCCCAGTTGTGCTGCGCCAGAACGGGGGCGCGACGGCGTTGCCGGGCAGTGAACTGCCGGCGGGGCCGAGCAGCAGCGCAAGCCGAAGCGCCAGGCGCTTTGGCATGCGTGCAACCCCCTGTTTGCCTGCAAGTGGGCGACGTCCGTACCGGCCATGCCGTGGACGGTGCGTCAGTCGCGTGGCCGGTGCGCGTCGAACCAGCGGCGCACTTCCAGTTCCGCCTCGTCACGCGTCTTGCCGTAACGTTCCTGGATAAGCCCGGCGAGCCGATCCGCACGGCCTTCGGCTTTGGCGAGTTCGTCGTCCGTCAGCTCGCCCCATGCCGCTTTGGCCTTGCCGATCAACTGCTTCCACTTGCCTTCGGCAATGTCGTTGTTCATTGTGTTTCTCCTGATAAGGGGAAAGAGCGTGGTACGCATGCTCTCCCACCCCACAGCAGAAATCGTGCCGCGGGAGTCACTTTGACCGGTGCGCGCTGCCCTTGCTCGCCGCTTGCCTGCTAAAGGCGGCAAGCACGTAATCCATTGCGCATAACCGGTAAGGTTTTCCGTAGCACTCTCAAACATACACGTTCGGCAAAAAAAGAAAAAGCGCCCCGGGGGGCGCTTTCATAGCGGTGTCCGCCTTTTGCCGCTGGGGCAGCCGGCGGGCGCCTTTTCGGCCTGAGGCTGTCGTCAGCCCGCCGTTAGGCGCGGCTGCGGTACTCGTTCGTACGCGTGTCGATTTCGATCTTGTCGCCGATGTTGCAGAAGAGCGGCACTTGCAGCTCGAAACCGGTGTTCAGCTTGGCGGTCTTCAGGACCTTGCCCGACGACGTGTCGCCCTTGACGGCCGGTTCCGTGTAGATGATCTCGCGCACCAGCACGGTCGGCAGTTCGACCGAGATGGCCTTCTCGTTGTAGAACACGACTTCGCAAGCCATGCCGTCTTCGAGGTAGTTCAGGGCGTCGCCCATCATCTCGCCTTCGACTTCGAACTGGTTGTAGTCGGCGTCCATGAACACGTACATCGGGTCGGCGAAGTACGAGTACGTCACTTCCTTGCGATCCAGCACGACGACGTCGAACTTGTCGTCCGCCTTGTACACGGTTTCCATGCCCGCGCCGGTCAGCAGGTTCTTGAACTTCATCTTGACGACGGCGGCGTTGCGGCCCGACTTGTTGTATTCGGCCTTCTGCACGACCATCGCGTCGTTACCGATCATCACGACGTTGCCGACGCGGAGTTCCTGTGCGGTCTTCATAGTAAAAAACTGTCCTGTCCAGATTAAGTAGCTTCGAGTGTGCTCGACGGCAAACGTCGCAAGCGGATTCGGTTGCTGCAGCAGGTGCAGTTGCTGCGACCCTCTTTCATGCGTGCACGATGGGGGCCGCGGAACTCGAAGCGCTTGAGACGGCTGCCGTCGGATAACCGCTTATTTTAACTGACTTTTTGCGAACTCGGCGAGATTTCCGGCGAGATCGCCAACCTGCCCGAGTTCGGCCGCCCAGGCGTTGGCGCGCGCCGCGTAGGCGGGCAGATGCTGCGCAAAATCGGTCCAGTCCGGCGTGCCGCGGCCATTCCACGCATGCCAGAAGCGTTCGAGCGCGGCGCGCGGTGCCTTCGGCAGCGTGCGGCCGTAGTGCGCGAGCGCGGCGTCGAGCTTGGGCAGATGGGCATCGTCGCCTTGCGGGTAGATGTGCCACACGAACGGTCGCGCGGCCCATTGGGCGCGCACGAACGAGTCCTCGCCGCGCACGAAGTTGAGGTCGCTCGCCCAGAGCAGGGGGTCGTAACCGCGCTGCTCGGTGAACGCCAGCGCGTGCGCGCGCAGCGCGCCGCGCGTGGCCTGCGAACCTGCACCGAACGCCGGCTCTCCGAAAAAGCGCGCGAGCGCGCCAGAGATGCGACCCTCCGGCACGAGCAGGATCACCGGCTTCGCGCCGTCGCGCCATTGCTCGAGCAGCGCGTCGACGGCGGGATTCTCATAGGCGAAGAGCGAGATCACGGTGGCTTCCGGCCCGGGCGGTGGGCCGCCCGTGGCGCGCTGCCACCATGCGGCGCGCTCGTCCGGTGAGCGCTCGAAGTCCGCGCGCGCGGCATCGAGCGTGCGCTCCTTGAGCACGCCCCCCGTGCCGGGTCCGAGGCCGGGAAAGAAGAAGTGCTTGGCGAGCGCGTAACGCGGGTGCGGCGACGGCCGCAGATGAAAGTCGGCGACCCAGTCCTCGCCGCTCAGATATTCGAGGTTGAGCCAGACGGGCTTGCGCGCACGCTCGGCCATCGCCGCGACGTAGACGCCCGGCAGCTCGCACGCGAACGCCTCGATCACGACATCGGCGATCTGCAGCGTGTCGCCCGCATGCTCCGGCGCGTGCCAGTGCTCGACGAGCACGCCTTCGACCGATTGCGTGGCGCGGCTCGGGTCGAGCGCGGGGCAGAGCTTGCGAAACGCGTGCAAGTCGTCGACGAAGAGGCGCACCTGCCAGCCGTGCTCGTGCGCGAGCTGGCGTGCGAGCCGCCAGCACACGCCGATGTCGCCGAAATTGTCGATGACGGCGCAAAAGAGGTCGCAGGCAATGGCGCTAGCGCTGACGGCGGTGGGTGTGGGGGCTTCTGTCATGGGTAGCGGGTGACGCGGAGAATCGGGACCGCCATGCAGCAAGCGGGTGCAGAACGCCCGGCCGGCAAGTTCGGCGCAGGTTCCGTGCGGCATGGAATGATCTAAACTTGCGATTCTAGGACACAGCCATGAATGCGTCGCGACGGCGGCGCTGGGCCAGGTCTCATCTCTCTCGACGCACCGCCCGTCCCCGAAACTGGATGACCGACACCGACGTTTTCGACCCGAAAAAGGCGCTCGCGCAGTTGCCGCATCTGCCGGGCGTGTATCGCTACTACGACGCGCAAGGCGCGGTCCTCTACGTCGGCAAGGCGCGCGACCTGAAAAAGCGCGTGTCGAGCTACTTCACCAAGACGCAGCTTTCGCCGCGCATCGCGATGATGATCACGCGTATCGCGCGCATCGAAACCACGGTCACGCGTTCCGAGGCCGAGGCGCTGCTGCTCGAGAACAACCTCATCAAGGCGCTCACACCGCGCTACAACATCCTTTTTCGCGACGACAAGTCGTATCCGTTTCTCAAGATCACCGGGCACAAGTTCCCGCGCATGGCGTACTACCGCGGCGCGGTGGATCGCAACAACCAGTACTTCGGGCCGTTTCCGAGTGCGTCGGCGGTGCGCGAGAGCATCCAGATCCTGCAGCGCGTATTCCAGTTGCGCACCTGCGAGGACTCGGTGTTCAACAACCGCACGCGGCCCTGCCTGCTGCATCAGATCGGTCGCTGCACGGCGCCTTGCGTGGGCGCCATCAGCGAAGAGGATTACGCGCGCGACGTGAACAACGCATCGCGTTTTTTGCTGGGCCGTCAGAACGAGGTGATGAAGGAACTCGAGACGAAGATGCACGCGTTCGCCTCGGAGCTTAAGTTCGAGCAGGCGGCCTCCGTGCGCAACCAGATGAGTTCGCTTTCGACGGTGCTGCATCAACAGGCCATCGAAACGGGCAGCGAGAGCGACGTCGACATTCTTGCCGTGGTGGCGCTGGGCGGGCGCGTTTGCGTGAATCTCGCGATGGTGCGCGGCGGCCGGCATCTGGGCGACAAGGCTTATTTCCCCGCGCACGTGGAGCGTGCGCTGACCGACGAGGAGGGCGGCGTCGCCGAGGAAATCGACAGCGAGACCGTGGTCGCGGCAAGCGCGCTGAAGTCGCTGCCCACGCTCGCGCGCAAGACGGTGGAGGACTACGTCGAGGAAGCGCAGGCGGAAGACGCACAGGACGATGCGGCGCTCGAAGCGGATCCGCTCGCCATCGCGGCCGATCTCGCCGACGATGACGACGCGGCAAGCGATGCCGAAACCGCCACGCCCGCGCTCGAGCCGCAGGCGGATGCGCGCAGAAAGCGCGAGATCGGCATCGAATCCGAAGTGCTCGACGCCTTCATCGCGCAGCATTACTTCGGCAACCGTGTGCCGCCCGTGCTGGTGGTGAGCCATCCGCCCGCGAACCGCGAACTCGTGGACGTGCTGAGCGAGCAGGCCGGGCACAAGGTCACGGTGCTGCGTCAGCCGCAAGGTCAGAAGCGCGCATGGCTTGCCATGGCCGAACAGAATGCGCGGCTCGCGCTCGCGCGTCTGCTCTCCGAGCAGGGCTCGCAGCAGGCCCGCACGCGCACGCTCGCGCAACTGCTCGGGCTCGAGCTGGACGATCTCGCGCACCTGCGCATCGAGTGCTTCGACATCAGCCACACGATGGGCGAGGCGACCCAGGCCTCATGCGTGGTGTATCACCATCACAAGATGCAGTCGGCCGAATACCGGCGCTACAACATCACCGGCATCACGCCCGGCGACGACTACGCCGCCATGCGCCAGGTGCTCACGCGGCGCTACGAAAAGATGGTCGCGCAAGCGGCGCGCGCCGAAGCCGACGAGGCGCCTGGGCTGTCCGTGCCTGCGCCCGATCCGGCCGACCCGGATGCCGCGTCGCAAGCCATGGAGGCCAGCGAGTCAGTCGAAGCCCCGCCGCCCGGCGGCACGCTGCCCAATATCGTGCTCATCGACGGCGGCAAGGGGCAGGTCGAGATTGCGCGCCAAGTGTTCACCGAACTGGGTCTCGATCCGGCGATGCTGGTGGGCGTGGCGAAGGGCGAGGGCCGCAAGGTCGGCCTCGAAACGCTCGTGTTCGCCGACGGCCGTGCGCCGCTCGAACTCGGCAAGGAGAGCGCCGCACTCATGCTCGTCGCGCAGATCCGCGACGAAGCGCACCGCTTCGCCATCACGGGCATGCGCGCGAAGCGCGGCAAAACGCGCCAGACTTCGCGTCTCGAAGAGCTGGAGGGCGTGGGGGCGAAGCGTCGCCAGCGCCTGCTCGCGCGCTTTGGCGGCCTGCGCGGCGTGATGGCGGCGAGCGTGGAGGATCTGGCGAGCGTGGAGGGCATCTCGCGCTCGCTCGCCGAGCAGATCTACCAGCAGCTTCACTGATGCGGCGGCGTCGCTGGCCGGGTCCGGCCTGGCCATTCCTTACGGTTGCTTGTGGCACGTGCGGCGACGCGGCACAATTGCATCTCCCATCATTGCATCTCCCCGACAGATAGCGCCAGCCGATGCCGTTCAATATTCCGATTCTCCTGACCTGGCTGCGGATCCTGGCGATTCCGCTCGTGGTTGGCGTGTTCTATCTGCCGCAGACGATGCTTTCCCCGATGCAGCAGAACGTGCTGGCGATGCTGCTCTTCGTGCTGGCGGCGCTCACCGACTGGTTCGACGGTTTTCTCGCGCGCAAGTGGAATCAGACCTCGTCGTTCGGCGCATTCCTCGATCCCGTCGCGGACAAGCTCATGGTGACCGCGGCTCTGCTCGTGCTCGTGCATCTGCAGCGTCTCGACGCCGTGATCGCGCTCGTGATCGTCGGGCGCGAAATCGCGATCTCGGCGCTGCGCGAGTGGATGGCGCAGATCGGCGCGTCGAAGAGCGTGGCCGTGAATTCGCTCGGCAAGTTCAAGACCGCGTGCCAGATGGTCGCGATTCCCATGCTGCTGTTCTACGCGCCGCTCACGCTCGGTGGCGTAACGCTGTTCGACTCGCGCGTGTGGGGTGCGTGGCTCATCTACGTGGCAGCGTTCCTCACGATCTGGTCGATGCTTTACTACATGAAGCTCGCGTGGCCCCAGATCCGCGAACGGGGGAGCTTGTGACCCCTGTGCTGTGAATCCCTTATGTCTTTTCCAAAAAGATCATGCGAAGGGGTTGACACGATTCTGCGGGTTATACATAATCTCACTTCTCCGCTGCACGACGCAGTAGCAAGTAAAAAGATGCGGTGGAGATAGCAGAAGATAGGCCGATGTTAGTTGAAAATTCGGCGAAATCTGAAGCCAATATGCGGGAGTAGCTCAGTTGGTAGAGCGCAACCTTGCCAAGGTTGAGGTCGCGAGTTCGAGACTCGTCTCCCGCTCCAGAATTTTAGGTGCGGCGTTTTTGCAGTAACGAAAAACGAAGTGCCGAAGCAGTAAAAGTCGCAGTAAAGCAGGATATTTGCGGGAGTAGCTCAGTTGGTAGAGCGCAACCTTGCCAAGGTTGAGGTCGCGAGTTCGAGACTCGTCTCCCGCTCCAAATGCCAAGGGGAAGCAGCGCTTCCCTTTTTGTTTGGCAGGTTTTGGTCAGCGTATCAAGCCATCAAACAAATCTGTCCGGTCGTTGCGAGCGCAAGCAGTTTCCGCACCCCGGTCAGTCCGCTTCTGGCGCGATAGCAAAGCGGTTATGCAGCGGCCTGCAAAGCCGTGTAGGCCGGTTCGACTCCGGCTCGCGCCTCCAAGTAGTACAAAGAAAAGCCCTGATTTTTCAGGGCTTTTCTTTTTCCCTCACCGTTTCCATCGATGGAAATGCGTCCTGTAAAGTGGTAAAAAGCCCTCTGTAACCACTCTGAAAACACGCTCAACCACGCGTCGAACGGCTCATTGGCCGTCGAGGCGAGTTGCGAATACGGGGCTATGTCGACAAAAAGAAAGCGTCCGTCCGGGACGTGGGAATACATCATTCGGCGCAAGGGCGTCCTGCCAAAGCCACTTTCTCTGACCTTCCAGACCGAAGAAGAAGGCGATCAATACGTCGCCCGCCTTGAGCAACTTCTCGACGCGGGGATCTTGCCCGAAGATCTCGTTGCGCAAAAAGACCAGATCGTGACAGTGGAGGACGCGATACGTGCTTACATGCGCAAGGTGTCTTTGCCCGCGTCTGATCTCGATCTTCTCAACACGATGATCGGTAGATGGAAGGGCGAGCCTCTAACAAAGGTCAATTTCCAGTGGGCAGATGCTTGGGTGACGAGCATGAAGCGAGCGGACAATCTCGCGCCGTCGACGATACGACACAGGGTAGGTGCGTTGGCGAGGTGCTTCGACTGGGTCGTGAAGACTGGGACGCCTGCGCTAGCGGTCAATCCACTGCGGCTGCTCCCTAAGCGATATGCAGCCTATACGGAGGAAGACGGTGTCGCAGTGATCGCGCAGGATCTCGCGCCGAAGGAGGATGTGTACCGTGACCGTAGACCTAGCCAGTCTGAAGAGCGAGAGATCCGCCGAATCATAGACGGCGGAAAGCCGAATGGTCGCGAGCGGAGCTTTGAACTTCAATACCAGCCCGCCCTTGCTTTTCTTTTTGAGCTTGCGATTGAATCGGCTATGCGACTGCGAGAGATGTTCACGCTCGAGACGGGGCAATTTGACATCGCCAAACGGACGGCGTTTTTGGATCGCACGAAGAATGGCAGCAAGAGAGCAGTGCCTCTCACGAGCGTAGCGTTGGCCGCGTACGAGCGTTACGTTGATGCCGTGAGCGACCAGTCGGACGATATGCGGGGATTCAGTTTCGAAACCGGCTACCTCTTTCCGTGGGTGCCGGAAGCTTTGCAGAACTCCGCAGGCGGAGTCCAATTACCGCTGCGCAAAGTACTTAACAAGGTGACGTCACGGATGTCCGGCCAGTTTGGGCGCATCTTCGATGCAGCAGGTTGTCCCGATTTGACGTTTCACGATTTGCGTCATGAGGCGACGTCGCGACTCTACGAGCGCACGACGTTAAGTGACATCCAGATAGCCAAAATCACAGGTCATACAGACCCCAAGGTTTTGATGCGCTATGCGAATCTGCGGGGTAGCGATTTAGCGGATCGCCTCTGGTAATATCTGCCGTGTTTCGAGACGCAGTACGAATAAAAAGAAAGCGAGAGATCATGAATACGCCATCAAATCCGCCGCCGGCCGGCGGCACGCAGCCCAACACAACGGCAGGTACGCAAACCCCTGTTAGTGGTCAAAATAGCTCAGGCGCGGCAACAGCTTCGCCCGCTGCGGCCGCGAGTTCGCCGTCCACCCCGCCGGCTGCCTCAAGCGCAGTTCAGTCTGCGCCGCCTATGCGTAAGCCAGGGAAGTTGTCCAACGCATTCACCACGGTTTTGCCGCTCTGGATCATCGTAATTACTGTTTGCTTGATTGCTCTTCCGCATAGCATGACAGCGAATTGGTTTGGGCTGGAGAAGGCTCCGAACGCGAACCTTCCGGTGGCGGCGCCTGCAGTACCCGGCACCAGCGGCGCAGCGGCCACGCTCGATGCTAGGTCCGTCTCTGACATCGCTAAGTTCGCGATCGATTCGTCAAAGGATCGCGCTGATGCGATGAAGGAGACGTATGACAAGCTGTTCTCTCTGTTTGCTGCGCTTGGTGCACTGCTTGCCTTCCTCGGATTCAAGGGCTTGGATACTTTCATGGTAGCCAAGCAACGCTCTGAGGAGATCGTGCAGACGGCGAACGCCGCAGTTGAGCGGGCGAACGCAGCCTATGAGCGTGCCGAGCGAGCGACGAAGGATCACGAAGAATTCATCAGGGTCCGCTATGCCGCGGACAACAGTGCCGAAATCAACACCGCGCATGGCATCGTGATGCGGGAGATTGCCGAGTTGTACGCGGTGCTTTTCTTGCTACATGACCCCGCTGCGGATATCTCGAAGAATGCGAAGTATCGAGACTATCTTGACCTTGGGCGTCTTTACTTGGACAAGGTCACAGATAAGCCCGAAAACCTGAATGTGAAGGTGGTTTGTCGCGCATTCATCACGCGGGGCAATATCTTGCGCCGGCAGGGGGACTATCAGGGCGCACTCAAGATGGTCCAGATCGTACTTGACAGATACGACGAGAAGGATCTAGCAGCGCTGTTCAATGCCGGCTGTTATTGCTCCCTACTTGCCAAGGCCGAGGAAGATTTAGGGAACAAAAAGCGCTGCCGGGAGCATCGACAAGCCGCACTTGGCTATCTCAAGCGCGCTGTTGAACTTGACCCCAATTTGAAGGAAGACGCAGAGAATGACGAGGACTTCCAATGGCTGAGGACGAGCGACCCCACGCGTTTCAATGAACTAGTGAAATGATCCAAACAAAAAGCCCGCGAATCGCGGGCTTTTTGCTAAGAAACGGCGGAAAACGTGCAGAAACGTCGGCTTATGCCCGGGGACGGATATCTTGGCGGACAGCTTGATTCTTCATAGTTGGCTCCTTGCCTTGCGTGATTAAGAAAAATATGTCAAGAATTCAATAGCTTCGACAGTTTCATCGCACGTTCGTTTCGTGCAAACGGACGATTGTAGCGCGGCAATCGGCCCTCGTAAACCGAAAGCATTTTGATCGCCGCACGACCAATGTAGCAACGACAAATTAGCTTTGCAACCCTTGGTTGAACAAGGTTTCTAAAAAAGTCAAGCCTCCAGAACTTCCTCGACTTTATAGCATCTCGTGTGCCTAGGCTTTCTTGTGGCCTATGTCAAGCAGGTATCGCGTCCGGTAGGCTAGGGAGCGCACGCGCCCGGCGTCCAGGGCGCCGTTGGTCCAGTGTCGGAACCTGTCGCGCAATTGCGCGGGCTACCTTCGCGTCTGTTTCCGGTTCGGGAAAACCCTGGAGTCGCGCAGCCGTTTGCTCGTGGATCTGCTTGCGGAGATACGTGACCACGTCGTCCTCGAGGAACACCCACGCTCGCCCGATTTTTGCGCCCCTCAGCTCGCCACTACCGGCGAGCCTCAAGACCTTATTGCGATCCACTTTCAGGAAGTCCGCGCACTCGAGAAGATCGAATGTTCTCATGATGTGATTTCCTGTTGAAGTTCTGTGGCGGCCCTCTGAAAAGCGGCAAGAATCTCCGCGCCGCGAAACCTGTACTTCTGCCGATCCCGGGCAGTGCCGGCTATGCACCAGAATTCATCCATGCGGCCGCGCGAACTCCGCATGAGGAAGTACTCCAGCTCGCCCGCACGCTCGGCCTCTGCCAATGCGGCATCAATGGTTCTCTGAGCAGTGCGTAACGTATTCATGATGCGTCGCTTCGGCAGCGGTCCCGAAGTCTTGAGCAGTGCAATTGCATCGACGCGCAAAGTTGCTTTGGCTCGCACTCGCCGCGTGACACCATTTGTCGTCATCCTAGCGTAGCGGCTCTCACTCATGGTTGCCGCCTATGGGAACGTGGTTACCTCCGTCGATCAGCAGGTGGACGTTGGCAAACCAAGAATCTCGGGCTCGGCGGTGTTTGGTCCACAGCTCGGTGTCAAACGCCTTAAAGGTCTCGCTGACCACGCCGATATAAGGATGATGGAAAACGAATACAGCCCGTTTCCGAACGAGGAAACTAAGTGGGCCATGGCCCGCAACATCGAAGATACGGTCCGCGCAGTGCGGCGTGCGCAAGGAAAGAAGAACCCGGAAGATTTTCCTTGGGGCTCGCCCGAGGAGGAGGCCACGACGGCCGAATTTCTCCACGATGTCATGCGCGCGATTGATCGCATTAGCGAGGTGTATGGGCACAAGTCCGGTGACGATGAACCGCACGGCGTCGGCGCTGCGGGGTAGATGACTACGCACGTAGTCCCGAATCACACGCATCATTGATCTCCTACCAGCGCACAGTCGCCGCCGGCACGGTCGAGCCGCTCGATTTCGGCGATGATTAGTGCTCCGGCCTTCACGAGGTCGCGGCGTGGCGTGGTGGGCTTCCACCACGAGCGATCCCAATTGCCAGGCCATTCGGGCGGCGGAATATCGCGGCGCACCCAGCGATGCGAGAGCGCATAGCACGCGGCTGCTGACGCTAACTCTCCGAGAGCATGCTGGTCGTCATTGGCCGGCGTAAAGCCTTCCTCGCTTACCTGCCTTACGCGCTCGGCGCGCACGTCGCGCTCTGCGTCGCTCATCCTTTGCACAGGTTTGTCCACCGTTTCTGTGGATAACTGTCCATCTGCGCCAAAACATATTTCACTCGGCGCTGCAGCTGCGAGAGCAGCTCTCAGGTAAATAGGCCAGAATCGATCGTCGACGGGGGAGATCATGCGGTTGACGCGCGCAACGGCGGCGCATGCCTGCGCGTGAATTGTTCGAAGTTGCTGGGTATTCATGGTTATCCTCGTGCGATAGCAGGACGCATCGCGCGCTCCAGTTGCATCAAGCCAGTCTCGATCGACAGGCGCGCTTGTTCGGCCCACGTGCGTGCCTCCTGCGCCGCTTTGTGCCGGCTATAGCTGCCTACTTCATCGCGCATGAGGTTGAGCAACTCGACGTCGGCGCCAAGCACGATTGCTTCGACCAGCGAGCGGATCTCGGTGCCGAAGGCGTCGATGCGCGAGAGGTGGTCACGTCGGTTTTCCGACGTGACTTCGTTCATCTGGATTGGTTTGCGCCGCGCACGCGGCGCTTCCTTGTTCAGGATTGCGGGCGAGAGCCCGCTGCTGTTGACGTTGCCGTCCAAAGGCTGCGCCGGCACGGCGCCAGCGAGCGCAAGCCTCGGGCGCTCTTCGGTGCCTTTCCGCTGACGCGGCAGCGGGCGTGGGGTAGAAGTAGCCGCGCGCAGGGTCATTTCGCCTCCGCATTAGCAAGTTCCTCGGTCCAATCGGGATCGGGAGCGGCGTAAAGGCCGTCTAGCCACTTGCGAACACTGGGCGCTTCCTTCGTGTTCCCGAGGCGCGGGTCTTCAAGGAGGCGCGTGAAATACTGAACGGCCGCGCGGATCGCTTGCCCCCGCGTCGGATAAGTCGGATCACCATCGCGCAATGAGCACGGGGTGCTACCGCCTCCCGTGCCCATGTAATACGACGTCCCGAAAATCCACTTTCCAGGTGCGGTCTGTGCGATGTGGATTTCAGCCGGTGCGTTCACGGTGCGGCCCGTTTTCAGTTTCGGGGACGCAAGCCTCTCGAAGGTGTAGACCCCATGTTCGTTCGGCTCGTTGACGGGATACTTCTTCCTCGCCGTTGGTTTGGCGTCGAGAAGATCCGAGAGTGGACCGAGCGCGGTGTGTACGCCATCGATCGTGCCAGGCGAGAGCTTGCCGAACATCGGATCGTGCAACACGGATTGCAGAGCCTGCAAAAGTGACTTTGCCTGTGTCTCGCTGATCTTCTTCGCAGTGGGTGTGGCCGCTGCTGCCTCGATGTGCTTCTTCGTAGCCTTAGCTTTCCCGAGTGACTTCGCCGTATCGATGCCGCGCCTGAGTCGTTCAAGCGCCTTCTCGGGGCCGTGCGCGCGAATTTGCTCGATGGCGAGAGTCGACGTGACGGCCTGATCTCGCACGAGTTTGTGGACCTCTCGGGGCGCGTTGGCGAGCAGGAGACAGTCGCGGATAGTTTGATCCGTGATGTTCAGGCGCGAGCAGATCGTCTTGTTATCTTCGCCGAGCGTTTGTAGCTCCACGATCTGCTCCGCCAGTTGCAGCGGCGTGAGCTTCTCGCTGTCGTTATTGATGATGCCGGCATAGATCAGGTTCGCGCGTGTCACAGACTTTGCTTCGTCGATCACGAGCGGCAGTCGATCGATCTCGTAGCCTTCGCTGATCGCGAGCAGGGCGCCGTGGTAGCGATGCTGGCCCTCGTACACGAAGATGCGGTCCTCGCCGCCGACCTTTCGCACGAAGCAGCCGAGCGGCTTCTTGCGGTCGTATCCGTTTGCCTTGATCAAGTCTGCGATCTGGCGAACGCGATCCTTGTTGAGAGGGCGTACGTTGTCGCGCGGATCATAATGGATATGCTCGGGGGGTACGGTCCAAAGGTCCGACGAGCCACCTCTGGCAGCCTTGACTGCGGCCTTCGTGTTGCCAGTGACGATCATGGCGTCGAGAACGAGCGGGCTGGTGCGCTTGTCGTTCATGCTTCACCTCCGCGCTTGCTCCCGGAAAAGCTCACCGAACGGTTACGCAAAAACACGCGCGCGAAGCACAGCGCACAGAATGCCGCAACGAGGATCACCGCCGTCTTGCCGGCGGCGATGCCGGCTACGAGCCAGAGGATGGAGTCGAGCAGGCCGAACAGGCCGCCAAGGGTTCGATTGGGTTGCGGGCTGGTCAGCAGCCAAGCCGTCGCACAGGTCGCAAAGGCAATGAGAAGGGCGAGCATCACGCGGCCTCCCTTGCTTCAAGGTGTGCCGCGTAGCCTTCGGTGCATCGCGCGACCACTCGTAGTTGTGTTTTCGGGCGCCGCAGGATCGCACCGCGCGGGTGAACAAGATTGGTGGTTCGCTCGAGGTGGTAACCGATCTCGATCAACGTTTCGATCAGTCGGTCTCCGCTGCCGTAGAAAATGCCGGTATCGAGAAAGAGCGCATTCACAGCCCGACCAGTGGCCCGATCCTCGCGGCAGTCGAGGACGAGTCCGGAATTGCCCTCGATGTCGTAGTGCGCGCTGCGAGCACGCAGCCGGACGAGGTCCGGTTCGAGAGCTTCGATGAGTTTTCTGGCGCCCATGATGCGCTTGACACGCGATTGATAGCGTTCGTGCTCACGCTCGAGCACTTCTTTGAAGCTAATGGGCGGTTCCCAGCGATAGGTGGTGGCTCGCTTCATGCTGCTACCTCCTCACGCGCCGGCTTCGCGTGGCGCTTCTTCGCTTTTGCGACCGTCGATTCGGCCATCGACGCAGCCTGCTTGCGACGATGAGCGAGGACTGCCGACGCGCAATCGCCTTCCGACGGATAGGAGATCTGAGTGCTGACGACGGTTTTGCCGTCGAGGATCATGTAGAGGGTGTAAATGCTGTCGAGCAGCGGGCGGCGTGCGACTACGTAGTCACCGATCATGATCGGCGTTGTGGGGCGCGGTGCCATCGGGTCGTACTTGACGATCGTGCGCAGTCCGATTGTGTCGCGGCGCGTGTCAGGATCGGGTTGCATATAGGGTTTGATTCGCGGCATGAGGCGTTACTCCGAATCGCCAGCGGCACGGCGCTTGTTGTCGACGAGCTGGTCGCTCGGCGGTATCTCGCGCTGTTTTCGCAGTCCTGCGAGGACGGCGAGGCAAGTGCGTATGGCAGGGTTGGTAAGTGCGTCTGTGGCGGAGCCGGGGAAGCGGCGGAGGCGGTGTTCCCTCACGATCTCTGCATCCGTGACGGGGATTCGCTCGGCCATGTCCGGCTTGCCTCTACGCGGACACGTGACGGCCGAACGGCCGGTACTTCAAAAAGCGATGCAGGATGCCGCCCGGTGAGGGCGGTGGCGTGCGTGGTTCGGCGGCGATGTGGTAACTGGCCGTAGGTACAACGGGCATGAGTGCCTGCAGCGCTAGATCTCCACGGTGCACCGTTACGACGTAGTCGAACTGCGCTTGTACTATGGCCGACGCCTCAACGTCGACGCTGATAACAACCGAATCAGCAATGTGCTCGACAAAAGAGACGTCAATATCGGCGGCAGTCGCCACTGCGATGCAGACGAACGCACACTCATTGCCAGTCGAGCGCAAACGGTCTGCGATTGCGACGGCAACGGTCTCTGCGGAATGCGTGCGCTCGGTCGGCTGAACGAGGTTCTGAACAAGGATCTTTCGCATGTCGCGCCCTCAAACCATCGGCTGGCTGTGCGACGCGTTGGCGGCGGCGGGGTTAAGCGGCACCGGTTCCGGCGAAAACACCTGGATGCCGATCACGATCAACGCCACGCAGAAGCAAAAGCGCCAATACGGGGACTGCTCAAAGTTGCTTTGCGGTGCGCTTTCCATGTCGGCTCGCATCTGCTGCTGGAGCCACGCGCGGCGCTCATCCGAATAAATGTCGACTGATTCCATCTGGATCTCCTGCGCGCAACTTGCGCGTGGATGCCAGAATAGCCACTAATGGAATTATTGTAAAGCCAGAAATGGCTATTTATGAATGGAGTGGTACGCCCAAAATGCGGGCGTGGCTACTGTGCGGTCAGCTAAGAGGAGCGTCTTGCGAGGGCTGCGGCAGTCAGCTGTGCCCCGATGGACAGCGCGGCGTCGAGCCATGCGATGTCGTTGATGTAGGTGGCGGCAACGAAACTGATGGTGCTAAGGATTGCGATTGTCGCGGCGCCGCGTTGGTGCGTGCCGTCGCGTAGATGCGACCTTCGGCGTGAGTGTTTTGCGGCGTGCGCGTCGAGCGTATTGGCGAGGGAGCGCAGTTCGTGGGCGAGGGCGGCGGCCATCTCCGGCTCTATTCCAGCCGCGACATGGCCGATGGTTCCATTGGTGTCAATGAAGGCTGCGGCAACTGCTACGGCTGGAGAGTCGGCTTGCGTTAGGCGGGAAATTACCCTGCCATTTACTAGATCGATGCGTTTTGCATACGCATCGGCAATGTCTGGGGTTGGGGGAGATTCCGGGGCTCGGAATCTATCGAGTCGATGTACGTTTGCGTACGCGCGCGGTGGGATTGTTCTCGTGTTCACGTTCATGGCTAGTATTCAGCGTGTCATCATTAAGCTCACGCTGAATCGCCTTCACTAGGCGTTCTGTTAGCCCGCGGTTTGCTTCGCGTACTCCTTCGGTGTTCAGGGCCGTCGAGGGCGCTTCGTGCTGGTGCCGCGCCGCGAGGAATGCGACGAAATCGGAAACCTGCTTCTTTTCCTCTTCTGAGAGGTGGGTGTAGGTCTGCTCCCACTCCGGAGTGATTCCGCGTGCGTGGTCGACGTTCTCGTCAAGAAGCGCAGCAACGTCGACCTTGAAGGCCTCGGCTAAGGCTTCCACTTGGGAGAGCTGGGCATAGACTTCCCCCCGCAAGAGTCGACCGACAGTGCTCTGGGCGATGCCAGCGCGCTGTGCGACCTTAATCTGCGTATCCAATATTTCACTGTGGTCCATTAAGCGTCGAAGGTTCTTGGCCAGGATCGCTTTCGTATTTTGTCGGCTCATGGGAGCGAGCGTGCCACTAATGGATAGCCACTTGCGGGTATCTGAAAGGCCGCCAAGTTTGCAAAAATAACCATTTGTGGCTAATATGGCGCTGTTCATTTCAACGGGGCTCCGTATGGAAAACCACAGCGACACGCTGCTGGATCGGGTGTTGGCCCGGCTAAGCCGTGAGAAGGGCAATTTACGGGCTATCGCGAGCAAAGCTGGTGTGCCGTACTCAACGCTTACGAAGATCAGCGCGCGTAGCGTCACTGACCCTCGGTTCTCGACTGTCCAAGCGCTTCACGACTATTTCGAAGCACATCCCGATGTTGCCGACTCCGGTGCTTCCGGACGTGTTCATTGATGTGCATTCGCGTAAGGCGATTTCTCGCACCCGGCAGCCGAGGCGCGCGAGTTTGAATCGTAGGTCGCGAGGCATCGTGCAAACAGCATGAAACAACAGGTTTACCAAGAGAACGAGGCAAGCATGACCTGCAGATACAGCAACACGGATTGGCTTGACGTGCTGTACACGTCGATTCGCGGTACGCCCGGCGGACTGCCCGAAGCGGCAGCGTTCCTGACGAATCGCCGGGGCCGCAACATCACCACAGAGAGCCTTCGCCTGCGTTTGCGCGGGCAGGGCGAGAATCGCCTCTCCATGGAGATGTTCGAACTGCTGATCGAGTGGATGGAGGAGCGCCGTCAGCCTCAGTACCGCGATGCGTTGATAGCGCTTAACGAGCGGTTCAATCTCAGCGTAGTGCCAAACGATATCGTGCAAGTGGGTAGCACGCCGCACGACATCGCCATGCAGACGTTCGATCTCGCACAGCACGCCGGCATCGTCGCCGAGTGCGTGCGCGAGGCGCTCGAAGATCGCATCGTCACGCCAGCGGAAGCCGACAATATCATCGGTGCGGCGAGAGACAGCAAGCGCCTGCTGGACCGCATCATTGCGACCGTACGTCGCGTCAGCGCCAAGCCTGCGCGCTAAACATGGCGTGCTGCAATCCGCACCGTGTGAAGGCCGAACTGCATTGCGACATCGGGCAGCAGCTGGTCTGCGCCGAGTCGCGTCTCAAATGGCACGCGGAGTACAAGCCCGAAGTGGTGCCACGCCTTCTTGTTCAGACCATCTCGAGCTTCCCCGATCACCTTATCCATTTGCGTGTCGTCGCCTTGCGCGTTGACGCCCTCGACCACTTTATCGACTGCGTTGCGCGCCAGTGCGCGCAGCTCGCGACCAAAACGGATCGGCGCGAATTTCGTGCTCGCCTTGAGCCGGAAATGAGCGTCGCTGAACGCGAACATTTCGACCGCGCACTCGGGGCCGAATGGCACCGCCTGCGCGGTAGCAAGCCGGAGAGCAACAAGTGACTCTGAACGGATACAGCAGCGCGCTGCGACACAGCCATTCCCTGAACACGCGGGCGCCTCTCGGTGCGCACAACTACGCCGCTGGTCGTGCCTGTTGGCGCGGTCACGCTGGCACGACCGCGCGCAATCGCCTCAGCGCACTCTGCGCGCACGGCACGGGGCGCCGCCTCACTCCCCTTCGTGATCGATCGTAGGCGTACCCCGCATCCTAAAGTGACTTTGGCGTATCTGCCTCATGGCGAATACGCAGCATCCCTCCGCTCCACGTGCACTGCGCGCCTTGCGCGCTGTGGGGGCGTTCAACCCAGAAGGGGCAATTGACCGATGGCGACACTCGACCAGATTCGCGCGCAGTTGATAGCAGCGGATCATCCTGAGCTTCCTGCGGGCCATCCGCACATCCGGGAGGATGGCAGACCGGTGCGATACGGTCCCGGAAAGAAGTACTGGTACTCGATTCACGCAGTTGAGAAAGATGGCCGGATCATCGGCTATATCGGGGCATTCGGTTGCTGGGCGGGCAATGACAGTGGCGCGCAAAAATTCCAGTGGCAGGGCAAAGCCCTTGCGGCCGAAGATCTGGCAGCGGCCAAGGCCCGTCAGGAGAGTGTCGCTGCCGAGGAAGAGCGCAAGCGCCAGCATACCGCCAAGCTCGCCGCAAACCGCGCGCGTGAGCAGTGGCAACGCGCGCAGGATGAGGGCGCGTCGGCCTATCTGGAATGCAAGCAGATCACGCCTGAGGGAGTGCGCTTCGCAACTGACGGCGACGTGCTCGTGCCGATGTTCCGTTACGACGACGGATACCGGCTCGTCGGTTTGCAGAAGATCACGCCTACGGGCGCGAAGCGCTTCAACAAGGGTATGGAAAAGAAGGGGGCGCTGTTCCTCCTCGGCGACTTGGGCGCGGAGAGCAAGGTTGTCCAGATCGCCGAGGGCTATGCGACGGCTCGGTCGATCCGCATGGCGACCGATAGCGCTGTGCCGGTGATGGTGTGCTTCGATGCCGGCGGCATCATGGATGCGGCCTGCTACCTGCGCGCGACGTATCCGGAAATCCACGTGATGGTTTGCGCGGACGATGACTGGATGATCGAGCGGCGGCTCTACGATCACCTCGCCGACGAATTTGGCTACAGGGACGCCTTCGAGATCGGCGGCGAACCAATTCTCGTCCAGGCGCGCAAGACGTGGTATCGAGTCCGTGCCGCTCGCGAGACTGACGCACATGGCGTCGAGTCGCTCGTGATGACGATTGGCAACGATGTGATGCCGCAGCGCACGCGGCGCTTCGAGAATGCCGGCCTGAAGTATGCGTTCGAGGCCGTGGCAGCGATCGGCAACGCGAGCGTCGTGTTCCCACGCTTTACCGGCCGGGGCGAGCGCAAGCTGACCGACTTCAATGACCTGCACGTTGAAGAGGGCCTGCACGTTGTCAAGTCTCAGATCGCGACCGCGCTGCTGGTCGAGATGGCGGCGTCCGGTACCGATCACGCGCGCAGCTCACATCTGGCTGTCGTTGCCGAAGCTGTCGATCCACTCTATGAGCAGGCGGTAGAGTTTGTGTGTAAATCGCGTGCTGCTTCGGTATCGAAGGTCCAGCGCCATCTGCGGATCGGCTATAACCGTGCCGCCCGACTGCTAGAAACGATGGAGCGCGCTGCTATCGTCTCGCCGGAGAGCGACAGCGGCAAACGCTCTGTCTTGCGCCCGGCCGCGACGTCCGCTGGCGCCGGTAACAACGACGCCGGGGGCGGCTGGCCTGGCGTCGAGACGGAAAACGGCGCGTACACGTGGGAGCAACGCCTGCGCCGTACGGACCGTTTCGCGCTGAAGCCCGACCTCGATAACGTGGTCGACATTCTCACGCACTCCGACCAGTGGCGTGGTGTGCTTGGCTACGAGGCGTTTTCGCAGAAGGTGCGCAAGCTCGATCGTCCGCCATATGAGGGCGGCGAAGTCGGGGAGTGGATCGAGCACGACGACGTGTTGCTCACGGACTGGTTCGGGCGCACGTGGTCGATCACGCCACGCCGTGATGTGATCTGTGATGCCGTGGCTACCGTCGCGCGACGCAACACCTACCACGTCGTGCTCGACTACCTGCGTGGGCTTGTATGGGACCAGAAGCCGCGCGTGCGCACGTGGCTCGTCGACTACCTCGGTGTGCAGGATACGCCGTACGCCCGCGCGGTCGGCTACAAGTGGTTGCTCGGCGCCGTTGGTCGGGTCATGGAGCCGGGCTGCAAGATGGACAACGTACTGATCCTTGAAGGTCCGCAGGACGCTGGCAAGTCGCGCTCAATCAAGATGCTGTTCGGTGAGGAGTGGTCGATGGAGGCCAACATCAACCTCAACGACTCGGATGCGGTCGAGGTGCTAGGCGGCAAGTGGGCGATCGAACTGGCCGAACTCGATGCACTCAACAAATCAGATTCGGCGGCAGCCAAGCGCTGGATCACGACACAGGCCGATGTCTACCGGCCCAAGTATGCGCGCCGTGCTGTGCGTGTGCCTCGCCAGTTTGTGGTCGTCGGCACGGTGAACCTGGACGCTTACCTGAAGGACGAGACGGGCAACCGGCGTTACTGGCCCGTGCGCGTCATGCCGTGGATCGCGCTTGCTTCGCTGCGCTCCGACCGCGACCAGATCTGGGCTGAGGCGTTCTCGATGTATCAGGAATGGGCCGCAGAGAACGCGGAAGCGGGTGGCGAGTTGCCCACGCCATGGCAGGTGCTCGGCGAAGAAAAACCGATGTTCGAGATCGAGCAGGCCGCGCGCTACGAAGGCGATATGTACGAGTCGCTGATCGCTGAATTCGTTCAGGGTCGCGAGAGCGTGACGATGGAGGATATCGCGCTCGACTGCATCAAGCTCGAAACATCGAAGGTCACGAAGGCTGAACAGCGTCGAATCGGTTCCGCAATGAAGGCACTCGGTTGGGAGCGCAAGCGGGAGACGAAGGGCGCCCGGCGCTGGTATTACGTACCTGCCTCTGCGCCGGCCTCGCCCGCTTCGACTGCGCGCAGTCAATCGACTGGAAGTGATGACGATGCACCGCTCTGACTTCGCGCCAGCTGCATCGCGTCGCACGCGCGCCATGTCGCGCCGTCTGGCGCGCCACGGCTGCCATTTTGGCGCGCCAAGTGCAAACGGTTTGCGTCCCGCGTCCCACTCCGCGATGCACTTTCCGTAGTCCCGTGTGTGCGAGCGCGACGTGCGCGACGTGAGGGTGCGCATGTCGCACGTCGCGCGCACTCACACATTTTCTTTTCATCGATATTGAAGTGGGACGAAGGACGGATAGGGGTTATGGTGATTGTCGACCTGAAAGAGCAAGCCGGGATAGCGATGAATGCACGCGGTCAGCTATCGGAGCCGATTGCCGACCCCCAAGTTACTTTGGGCGCGCTCGCATTCGCGAACGAACTCGGTCGCCTGTTGTGGCGAATGAAATACGGGCAGGACGTTCGGCGCTCGGGCCTGCATCGCGCTACGTTGCTTCTCGCAAAGCGCTTGCGTGAACCCGGCCGGTTCGATCGTTCAAAATTTACCGGTGTGACGCGTGCGGCAGAAAAGGCCGCCGCAAAGACGGGCAAAAAGGTCGAGCGACAAATATCGGACATCATCGAGCGATTCGCACGGCAGGCGATCATCGAATGGGTTGCGGACCTTTGCGCCGCGTGTGATGGTCGCGGCGTAACCGGACGTGGCAAGGCGTTGGCGGTGGAGCGTATCGGTTGTCCGACGTGTGGTGGCCAAGGTCGGGTCTGTGTCGACGAATATTCCATCCCGTTTGCAGCGAGCCGTAACGGGCGCGGCCCCATGATCTTTCGCGAGTACGAGCGCTGTCCGCAATGCCACGGCGCCGGCAATATCGTGGTCGAGATTTCAGCGAAAGGCGCTGGTCGGCAGATCTGCGGTGTATGTGGTGGGACCGGTCGTCAGCCGGAGGATCACGCAGCACGCGCACGTGCGCTAGGTGTTCCGATGGCGCAATATCGCTCGCATTGGGAGCCGTACTTTCACGCGGTGCATGCGTTGCTCGATGCACTTGACGGCGCGGCCAATGACACCGTGCGACGGAGAATGCAACGATGAAAACTCTTGCATTTCAAGAAAAACCCTGCTTACAATTCGCGCCATGCATCCTTTACCGTGGCACTGGATGCTGTGAGCCCCGCACACTCGTGGAGCAACCCTCTCCCGGCAGTCGTACAGTATCGCGCGAGCGGCGCGACGAATAACATGCCAACAGGCTGTCGGGAATTGTTCGGCGGGCGTTCGCCCGTACGAAACACGAATATCCGAAGCCCTGAGCGCAAAAAACTCGGGGCTTTTCTATTGGAGCATCGTGATGAGTGATGTACCCGAAGCGGAAGTTGACACCAACGGCGATGAAGACGCGCTGCTAGACTGGGTGGAAGGGCAGGCAGCGGAAAATATGCGTTTTCACGTTGAGAGCTTGGCTGTCATATCGAAGGAGGCGAACACGACGCTGACAGTGTTGCTCGCCGGGGTGGGGGCTGCGTCCGCCTACACGGTGAAGCTATTTGACACCCACGGTGCCGGTTGGCTTCTTGCCGCCACCATCACATTCGGTGTCTGCCTGCTGTTGCTGAGCGCCTGGCTAATTCTGGGTTGCTTAAAGATCAGTGAATTGCCGACGCCGACGAACGAGCCAGAGAATCTGTATCAGCCAAAATACTCGCTGTCCGCAATTCGGGCAGCGGAAATTACGAACACACAGTCGCGCATACATCAAGTGGTTCGGCGCAACAACAAGACGGCGGACCGGCTTAACCGGATCCGCCTACTGGCATTGTTGACGCCAGTTATCGCTTCGGTTGCGGCCGGGGTTGTGGCTGCGGTTGGCGTGGAGCGTCACGCGTCGGAATGCTCGCCTGATCGCGGCGTGCCGGCTGCGGCTGTGGGATTGTTGGCTTATCCTGACTCATTGGTTGGTCTCCGTACGGTCTTCGCCGCATCAGGCGAAGCTGGCTGATTGTAGCCTGGACGGCGCGCCGTCCGACAACTCCAAAGCCCTGTGAGCGCAAGCCACGGGGCTTTTTGCATGGGGTATTGCCATGGCAAGCTCGACGTTCGGCGTACGCGTCGACATGAGCAAGTTTGATTCTGCCGTTGACGATCATGTCCGCAATCGCGTGCCGCGCATCATGGCGAAAGCCTTGAACGCCACGGCTCGCGAGGCGCAGGCCGCACTGAAAACTGCGATGTCGCAGTATTTCGACCGGCCGACGCCGTGGACGTTGAACAGCACGCGCGTCGTTACTGCGTCGCCGACAAAGCTGGTGGCAACGGTCGGCTTCAAGGACGAGGCGTTCAAGGGCACACCCGCAACGAAATATCTGTTGCCGCAAGTGGAAGGTGGTGGGCGCAACGTCAAACGCATGGAGTCGGCACTGCGTCGCATCGGCCTTTTGCGCAGCAATGAGTTTGCTGTTCCGGGTCGAGGCGCAACGCTCGATGCCTACGGAAACGTCGCCCGTTCGCAGATCGTCCAGGTGATGTCGTATTTGCAGGCGTTCGGCGAACAGGGCTACCGGGCGAACATGACGCAGAAGCGGCGTGACGCACTCGCGCGCGGGCGTAAGGGATCGCGTGGGTTCAGTTATTTTGCGCTCGTGAATCGCGAGGGCAAACTGCCGCCTGGCATTTACTTGCGCACGCACTACGGTGCGGACTCGCGCATCTCGCATCTGCAGTACGGTGGCGCGAAGCCGGTCTTTGTCTTCACGCGTGCGCCGCAATATCGACCACGGTTCCCGTTCGAGCAGCTGGTGGCCGATAGCGTGAACGCGACGATGTCAATCAATATCGCGGGCGCATTCCAGCTTGCGTATGGGAGTCAGCGCTAGAGGCGATAGCCGATCAGGATAAGGCCGAGGATGCAAAGCGACGCGCTCAGCAGCGCAGAGCTAAGGATAACGACGGGCAGCGGGATCATGGTCTGTATGCATTTGAGTTATCCACGAATGGTATTCATTTGGAATCTTTCTGACTGTTAGGGATTGTTAATCTCGATGTAAGAAAGATGGCTCATGCAGGGCGCCTTTCCGCTCGCATATCGGAATCAGCGCTAAAAGCTGCTTTGCGGCGCAATCTGGGTTTTGCGCCATAAAAGTTAAAAGTCGATTTCATCGCGCGGGCTCTGGCGCACGGCTTTGGTGCGCGCCTGCCGCATTCCCAGCGAAGCCCCGCGATGTGTGCGGATTCGTAAGGGTAGACCCCTATACCCAGCCTGCAATCGCACGGGTCCTTCCGGCGACCCTGCGCGTGGGGGTAATTCGAGCCGCGTTGCTCGCACGGTCTCAGGTCTTTTTCAGGGTGGTCACATGGGTGGTCAGGTGGTCACTCGTGGTGGTCAAAGGGTGGTCAGATGGCCGAAATGAGTCAAAGGGGCTTTGCCCGCCATATGGGCGTTGCGCTCAATGCCGTGCAGAAAGCCCTGAAGTCTGGGCGCATCGCACTGAACGCCAACGGCAAGATCGACGCTGTCTTGGCCGAATCTGCATGGCGCCGAAACACCGACGAGAGCCGCCGCTCGTTCGCCGACCTCTCGCGTGATACGAAGGCCCTGGAGGCCGATACGCCTCTGCCTCCGGCTGACGGCGATGAAGCGTTTCCCGCTGCCGCGTCGACAAACGACCCGCATATGGCCGTGTATCGCGCGGCGCGAGCGGAGCGCGAGACTACGCGGGCAAAGCGCGAGTCCATGGAGCTGGAGCGTGATCTTGGAAACCTGCTCGACCTCGCTGACGCAAACCGCCTCGCTTTCACTGCGTTTCGCACGCTGCGCGATAGCGTCATGAATGTGCCTGTGCGTATCAAGGACCTGCTCGCAGCAGAGAGCGACCCCCATCGGATCGAGTCGATGCTCGAAGACGAACTGGCGCGGGCGCTGTCGTCGATCGACGTCAACAGGCTCATGCACGAAGAAGAAACGGACGAAGACGATGGGAGCGATCAACAGCTTTCTGAAGACGATCGGGGAGGCGATCCGGCCTGACAGGCGTATCGGTATCGCTGAGTGGTCTGAGGATCACCGCGTCCTGCCCGAGAGCAGTCCCGAACCGGGCAAGTGGCGCAATTCACGCACGCCGTATCTCGTCGGGATCATGGATGCGCTGTCCGGTCAGGCGAGCACAGTCACGCGATACGACCATGACGATACGCGCCCATTCGATAACAGTTGGGTCACAGTTGTCGGACTGCAGAAAGGGCACCAGCTTGGTGGCTCGGCGCTCGGCGAAAACTTCATCGGGCGCAGCATCACGAGTGCGGCCGGCAACATCCTTGCCGTGTTCGCGACGAAGGACGATGCCGAGAAGTGGGAGATGGACCGCTTCGAGCCGATGCGGTTGTCGACGAAGGCGTTGCGCCGGCGCGTAAAGGACGCCAATCGCAAGGGCAGCGCCAATACGAAGCTGCGCAAGCGGTTTCCCGGCGGGATCATGAATCTCGTCAGCGCAACGCGTGCCGGGCGCCTGAAGTCGACCACCGTGCGCTATGTGCTGCTCGAGGAAGTCGACGAGTACGAACTCAACGTCGACGGGCAGGGCAACCCGATCGACCTCGCGAAGAATCGCACAAGCAACTTTGGGCGGCGCGCGAAGATCTTCGCGAACAGCACGCCGACGATCAAGCGGCGCTCGCAGATCGAGAAGCTATACGAGGCTGGCGATCAGCGCCGCTACTTCGTGCCGTGTCCCGAATGCGGCGTAGCGCAGTATTTCGAGTGGGCGAATTTCAAGCGTGTCGAGTCGGAACCGGACACGATTCTTTGCTATTGCAAAGCGCCGGGTTGCGGCGTCGGCAGCCCGGAGCACGCGTGGAAATCGCAGTATCCGAACGCGTACTGGATGCCCACGGCGAAGGGCGACGGCCGTACAGCGAGTTTCCACCTGAGCGCGTTGTATGCGCCGCTGGGTTGGCGGCCGTGGCCGGAATTGATGTCCGACTACGAGGCGGGCGAGAACGACGTCGAGAAGCGTATTGCTTTCACGAACAACGCGCTTGCGGAATGCTGGGAGGACAAGAGCGCGGAAATGAAGTGGGAGACGATCAAGCGTCGAGCGGAGCCATACCGGCTTCGCACGATTCCGCTGGGCGTGCTCCTGCTGACGGCTGCTGTCGACACGCAGGGTGACCGTCTCGAAGTCGAGATATCCGGCTGGGGGCGTGGCATGCGCAACTGGACGGTCGATCACATCGTGATACGGGGCGATCCGGCAACGCCAGAACCGTGGGCTGCCCTCGATCGCATCCTCGACTCGCCGATCGAGAATAGCTTTGGCGTGCCGATGCGCATCGAGCTGTGTGCGGTCGACACCGGCGGCAACAGAACACAGGACGCCTACGACTACTGTCGCACTCGCGCGCATCGCGGCGTGTTCGGCGTCAAGGGTGCGTCGACGAAGCATCGCCCGATTGTCGGCAGGCCGTCCGATCAGGACGTGACGAAGAATGGCAAGACGATCAAAAACGGCGTCAAGGTGTGGCCAGTCGGCACGGACACGGCAAAGGATCGGATCTTCGGCACGCTTGCTGCCGATGAAGAGCGCGAGACCGTCGACCGGCGCATGCACTTTTCGGAGGATCTCGAAGACGAGTACTACGAGCAGCTTTGCGCGGAGGCTTACAACCCGTCGAAAGATCGGTGGGACAAGCTGCGCAAGCGTAATGAAGCGCTTGACCTCAAGGTCTACAACTTCGCGTGCGCGTATCACCCGAGATTGCGGCTCAACACGTATCAGGACGCGGACTGGACGGCGCTGGAGCTTGTCGTCCAGCCGCGTGTGCGCGATCTCTTTTCGCAGCCCGTAGACGCCCCTCAGGTGGCTTCTACCGATGTCGGACTGGCGCACCCCTCACCGGGCGAGAGCGAGCCCGCTGCGGCGGCGGTGGACGTTGCTGAGGCAACCATCGAACAACCTACGGCGCAGCCGCAGAGGCCAGCGGCCGATGCATGGTTGCCGCGCCGGGACAACTGGCTAAGGCGATAGCTATGGCATTTACACAGCAGGACCTCAACGCCGTCGAGCGCGCAATCGCGAGCGGCACGCTCACGGTCGAATACAGCGGGAAAAAAGTAACTTTCCGGCAGGTGGGCGAGCTTCTCGCAGCGCGTGACACGATCAAATCAGATCTGGCCACGCAGAATCCTACGGCGCGGCCACGATCGAGCATCGCGATCATGGAGCGCTTTTGATGAAACGGAATCTGCTCGACAGGCTGGTCGAGGCGATCTCGCCGGAGGCCGGCGCCCGCCGTATGCGAGCGCGCATGATGCTCGATCTGGCGCGTGGTTTCGACGGCGCGAAGCGGGGGCCGCGCGCGATCGGGTGGAAGGCAACAGGCACGAGCGCGAATGCTGAGCTGGGTCCTGCGCTCGCGACCTTGCGCAACCGTTCGCGGGACCTGATTCGTAACAATCCATACCTCTCGCACGCGCTCAACGTGAAGGTGGCGAACCTCGTCGGAACCGGCATCCGCGCGAAGTTCAAGGATAAGGCCCTGCAATCGTTGTGGAAGCGATGGGTGAGGGAATGCGATTCCGGAGGCCTGCTCGACTTCTACGGCATCCAGGCGCAGACCTATCGAGCAATGGATGAGTCGGGCGAGTGCTTCATCCGCTTTCGTTCCCGGCTACCTCAAGACGGACTGAGCGTGCCGTTGCAGTTGCAGGTACTGGAGTCTGACTTTCTCGACAGCACGAAGACCGGCCCTGTTCCCGGCGGCTTTGTGATCCTCGGCGTGCAGTTCAACATGATCGGCCAGCGTACGGGTTACTGGTTCTTCGACCAGCACCCCGGCGAGATCGCGACGGTGCCGCGCAACATGGTCAGCAGCTTCGTGCCGGCCGCCGACGTGATCCACCTGTTCGACGCCATCAAGCGACCCGGCTCTGTTCGGGGCCTGCCGGAGTTCGCCACGACGATCTGGAAAGCACGCGATCTCGACGAGTATCAGGATGCGGAGCTGATCCGCAAGAAGATCGAGGCGTGCTTTGCGGCTTTCGTCACGACAAGCGACGACTCTTACCAGGCGGGTCGTCCGGTCTCGACTGGAGCGGCGAACGGTCCGCGCGTCGAATCGCTATCGCCGGGGCTCGTGGAGTATCTCAGGCAGGGCGAGACAGTCAGCTTTGCCGCGCCTGCTGCGAGCGACGGCTACAAGGATCACGTTTCGATCGAGTTGCAGGCACTTGCGGCGGGCACCAACACGACGTACGAGCAGCTGACGGGCGACTATTCGCGCGTGAATTTCACAAGCGGGCGCATGGGCAAGATGGAATTCAAGCGGATCATGGAGCAGCGGCAGTGGCTTCTTGTGATTCCCATGCTTTGCGAGCGGGTGGCCGCCCGATTCGTAACGACGGCTTATCTGGCGGGTCACACGCCTAAGCCCGTAGCCGACGTGAGCTGGACGCCCGAGCGCATCGAGTTTATCGACCCGGTGCGCGAAGCCAACGGATTGATCTCGCTCATTGAAGCGCATCTCAAGAGTCGCAAGCAGGGCATCCGGGAGCTTGGTGAGGATCCGGACGAAGTCGATAGCGAGATCGAGGCGGATCCGTTCAAGAAGGACGCCACGAATGTTAAGACGACTGTGAACTAGGGGTGATTCGACGATGCTCACTGGAAACACACGCTATCGGCTCGGGTGGCGAAAGAAGATCGTCCTTCAGGCGGAGTACTGGTATTGGCCGCCATTGCCGGTGCCTGGACGGGGCTTCTTGCCCATTGGCGGCCGGCAGTATCTACGCGCGTGGCGAGACGCGACGTTCGCCGACGTGATCGCGATTGAGCGGGGTGAGGTGCAGCGCGATCGGCCCGAAACATTGGACCGCCTGCCGCCGCCGCCGAAGCGTAGTCCGGGCGACAAGCCTGTGTAATCCCTCAGCCTCAGCCGATGGCCTATCCGTGACAGCCTTGATAGGTCAGCAGCACAACCACATAACACGCCCGCACCTGCGGGCGTTTTTCGTTGGAGCAAACGATGCCCCAAACAGCAAATTCGCCGGGTGGCGCCCAGCCGCGCGGCTCATCGATGCCGATCCTCGGTCGTGAGATGCCGGTCTCGTCGGTGAATGCCGATGCGCGCACCGTCGACGTGACGTGGACGACCGGCGCGCAGGTGTTGCGCTACGACTGGATGCGCGACCGCAACTACCTGGAAGAGCTGAGCACGCAGCCCGGTGCTGTGCGCATGCAACGCCTCGAATCGGGCAGCGCACCGCTTCTCAACAACCACAGCCGCTGGGCCGGGCTCGATGGTGTGCTCGGCGTTGTTTCGTCGGCCTCGCTCAACAGCGCATCGGGAACCGGCCAAGCAACTTTGCGCTTTTCAAAGCGCGACATCGCAGAGCCGTATTTCCAGGACGTGCAGGACGGCATCCTGCGCAACGTCTCAGTCGGCTATCGAACCTATCGGGTCGAAATGATCCCTCCCGGCCAGGAGGGTAACGATCAGTGGATTTACCGCGCGACGGATTGGGAGCCTTACGAGGTCTCGCTCGTCGCGATCCCGGCTGACGCGGGCTCGACCACGCGCGGCGACGATCCTGGCGGCCATCAACGTTTCTTTCCCTGCGAATTCGTCGAGCGAGGCGCAGGCAATCAACCCAACGGGGCGAACGCCTCTCAGCAAAACGAAGGAGCAACTATGCCGACGACCCAAAATGAAAACAGCCAAGCCCGCACCGCACCCAACGCGAATGCTTCGGTCACCCCGCCGGTACAGCCGGGAAATCCGCCGGCCGAAGGTGCCGAAGCCGCTCGTTCTCAAGCTCAGTCGGAGGAGCGCCAGCGCGTGCAGGAGATTCGCGTAGCAGTGCGCTCCAGCACGCTCGAGGATCCGCAGGTGCTGATCGATCGCTTCGTCGACAACGGCACCACGGTCGATGCGGTGCGCGCCGAGCTGCTGCGTATGCTCGCTGAGCGCTCGAATGCGGCGCAAACGCGCTCGCAATCGGGCGTGCAAACCGTGACCGACGAGACCGAAGTGCGGCAGGAGGCGATGTCCAACGCCCTCATGCACCGCATCAACCCGCGCCATTCGCTTACCGATGCAGGCCGTCAGTATCGCGGCATGACGCTCGGCGAGTTCTGCCGCGTCGGTCTTGAAGCAGCCGGTGTCGATACGCGTGGCCTCGATCGCCGTCAGATCGCCGGTATTGCGCTCGGCATGGGCGAGCGCGGCTACAACACGACCTCGGATCTTCCGGTCGTTTTTGGCAACGTGATCAACCGCACGCTTCGCGAAGCGTACACGGCAGCGCCGCGCTCGTTCTCGCAATGGGCGCGTCAGGGCGTGCTGACCGACTTCCGCGCTGCGACGCGCGTGATGGTCGATGGTGCGCTGAAGCTCGAACAGGTCAACGAGGCCGGGGAGTACAAGTATGGCAAGCTGGTCGACGGCGGCGAGACGATCCAGCTTGGCACGTTCGGCAAGATCGTTTCGTTCACGCGCCAGATGATCATCAACGACGATCTCTCGGCGCTTGAGCGCGTGCCGCTGTATTTCGGGCGCGCGGCTGCGAACCTCGAACTCGACATGGTGTATGGCGCACTGCTCGGTAACACGCCGATGTCCGATGGCAAGGCGTTGTTTCACGCAACGCACAACAATCTTGGGCAGGCGGCAGCCATCGGCATCGCGTCACTGTCGGCAGGTCGCGCCGCGATGCGCGTGCAGAAGGCGCCGGGCGATGGCACGGCGCTGAATCTCGCACCGAGCTACCTGCTGGTGCCGGCAGCACTCGAAACGGTCGCGGGCCAGTTCACGAGCAACCAGTACACGCCCAATCAGGCCACCGAGCAGAACCCGTTCTTCGGAACGCTCACGCCGATCGTCGAGGCGCGACTCGATGCCGTCAGTACGACCGGCTGGTACCTCGCTGCTGACCCGGCCGTGATCGACACGGTCGAGTACTGCTATCTCGACGGGGAGCAAGGCCTGTACACCGAACAGTCGCTCGACTTCGACGTCGACGGCCTGAAGGTCAAGGCTCGTCTCGACTTCGCGGCGAAGGCAATCGATTTCCGCGGGCTCTACAAGAACCCCGGCGCCGCGTAAGGCACGTTGCCGGGCGCATATGTGCGCCCGGCGTGATCCGCAGTTCAAGCGAACCATTTCCGACAGGAACCCCATATGAACAACTTCATTCAGCACGGCAAGACCCTGACGGCGACGCTCGCCGCCGCTGTTATTTCCGGCCAGCCCGTGACGCTCGGCAATTCGAAGCTGCCAGCGGTCGCGAGTGGCGCGTACGCCGCGAACACGTCTGGCGAATACGCGATCGTCGGTATCTTCGAGCTGCCGGCGGATGCGGCGGCGGCCGGGGCCGTAGGCGATGCAGCCTACCTGACCGCCGCCGGCACGATTGCAACCGTCGCCGAGGGCAACACTGCTTATGGTGTGCTCGCGGCGCCTGTGGTCGCGAACAGCGCCACAGCGCGAGTGCGACTGCCCGGAGCCTGACGTGTTCGATCCCGGCATATTCTGGGACGCCTTTGCCGCTGTCGGGATGCTCAAGACGGCTTACGTCGACGGCATGCCCGGCAGCGTGCAGGTCGGATTCGTTGCGCCTGATCATCTCGAGCTGGGCAACCAGACGACGGCTGCTGAGTACCAGATCGAGTATCAGGCCCACGACCTTCCTGACCTCGCTCGCGGCTCGTTGCTGTCAATCGATGATGTCCGGTATCGCGTACTGCGCCCCCCACGCCGACAGCACGATGGCTTCTTCATGGTGGGCGACCTGGGGATTGCCAAATGACGACAAGACGCGAGTCGTATGTTGAATCGCTCATGCAGGCGCTGTCTGGCAGCGCAGAGTTGCAGTCACTTGGTGTGCAGGTCGAGCGCTCGGTGTTTGAGGCGGTGAGCAGCAGCGAGCCACGCGTGCTTGTGGTTCATCGTGGTCGCGATGTGCCGACGACGGACATCGGTGTTACCGCGCGCGAGTGCATTTTCAATCTGACCGCCGTTGTGCGCGACGCTGCGCCTGATCGTGCCGCCGACGACATCTTCGAACTCGCGCATCCGATCGTCATGGCGTTCGATGCGCCGGGTTTGATGGGCATCGTGGAAGGGCCAACTGAAGAGCCTAGCGTCGCCGATGCTGAGGGCGGCATCGGCGTTGTGACAATCCAGTATCTGTTTCAGTACCAGACGCCGACCGAGGCCCTGTAGCGCTGGCGTCGTATACATTTAGAGGGAACCTCGATGGCGAAATCCACAAAGAAAACAGTCATTCTCGCGAAGCTGCAGGATGCTATCGGCACGCCAGCCGTGCCGACCGGCGCAGACGATGCGATGCTGGTGACGAATCCGAGCCATACGCCGCTTGCGGCGACTATGGTCAGCCGCGATCTTATCCGGCCGTTCTATGGCAACAATCAGCAACTGACTGCAGGCGTCCACACGGAACTGAGTTTCGACGTCGAGATCGCTGGATCAGGTGTCGCCGGCACGGCACCGGCATGGGGTCGACTGCTCGTGGCCTGCTATTTTGCCGAAACCATTACGGCAGGCACAGACGTGAAATATGCGCCGGTGAGCCTCAAGCCGGACACGCCGCTCACGATCTACTATCACCTCGACGGTCTGCTGCATCAGCTGACCGACGCTTACGGGACGGTCTCAATCGACATCACCTCGGCGGGGATTCCGAAGATGTCGTTCAAGTTCATGGGGACCTACAACCCCGTGACTGATTCGCCGCTCCCGGCGGGTGTGGACTTCTCGAAGTTCCTCACTCCCAGGATCGCGAATACGGCGAATACCACGTGGTCGATGTTCGGCTACAGCGGGCCGCTCCAGTCGTTGTCTCTGGATATCGCGAATTCGCTCAACTGGTTCCAGATGATCGGCGACGAGGGCGCCGAGGTCGACGATCGGGCGCCGACCGGCAAGATCGTCATGGAGCTTTCCAAAGTCTCCGAGAAAGACTGGTGGACTGCTGCGCGGGATGCGACGCTTGGCGCGCTGACGATCCAGCAGGGGCAGGCAGCGGGAAACATCGTTCTGCTCGAGGCGCCGCAAGCGCAGATCAGCAACCTCTCGTACTCCGATCAAAACAACAAAGCGCTGCTCAATGGCGATCTTGGAGTCAACCCGCTCAACGGCAACGATGAGCTGATCATTACCGTAAAGTAACTTTACTTGTTCATCACGTACGGGCCGCCAAAGCGCGGCCCGTTTTCATTGGGGTTCAAATGGCCTACGTACTCAGCAAATCGCCCACGCTTACTGCCAAGGTAGAAGTCACAGAGCCCGGCAATGCGCCGGATGGTGCGGTTGAAAATTTCACGTTTGTTGCCGTGTTTCGGCGGCTTGACAGCGACGAGCTTGACGCGCTGTTGAAGTCCAATAAACCCATCCGAACGGTCCTGGCTGACCTGCTTACCGGATGGTCCGATTTGCGTGACGCGACAGGCCAGGAATTGCCCTTCACCACGGAATACCGGGATTCGCTGCTGAAAATTCCGCATGCAGTTGTCGGACTCTGGGGGGCTTTCCTCGAGGCGCATTCGGGAGCCGCAAGAAAAAACTGATTGGGGCGGCGCGTAAGTGGGCAGGGGCCGCGCCTGACGACGGCGGAATCGACGATGGCGTCGCCTCCGCTCTAGCTGCCTTCGGTGCGCGTCAGGTTGATGTCGAATCTGCACGCGAGCGTGCCAGGGAATCTGATTTCGAGGTCTATCCGGATAACTGGGAGACCGTTCAGGTTTTCCTCGCGCTTGGGACGCAGTGGCGCGCAATTGCTGTATCGACGATGGCGTCCGCGCGCGTTCTGCAGACCGGTATCGATTACGGCGCGATTGACCCTGTATTTCGCCTGCTTGGCGTCGCCAGAAAGCGCCGCGCGGCTGTCTTCGAGAAGTTGCGCGTAATGGAGGAGGCCGCGCTCGACGTGATGCATTCGTCCTGAATATAGATGAACGCGCACGCGCTGTGCGTCATACGTGAGAGAGGCCATATGGCTGCATCAAGTGGTTCCCTGGGCCAACTGGTCGTTCAGATCACGATGGACCCGTCCGCTTATAACGCCGGAGCGCGCGATATCAAATCGACCGCTTCGAGCGTCGGCACATCACTCAGGCAATCCGGCGAGACCGGTGCGGCCGGCATGGACAAGATCGGTATTCATACTGCCGCTGCGCGCCGGGAACTCCTCGTGATGGCGCACGAGACCTTGACCGGCAGCTTCAAGAATCTCATTGGCTCTTCGATGGTTCTCGCCGAGGAGATGGATGCAGTGGAGGTGGTCACCAGCGCAGCGGGCCTTTCCATCGTCGGCCTCATCGGAACGATTGCCGCGTTTGCAGTCGCTGCGGTAAAGGGACACGCGGAGACCGAAAAATTCAACAACTCGCTGATCCTCACCGGGAACTTTGCGGGTGTCACGGCAAGCAGCTTTCAGGCGCTCACGCAGTCGATTGCGTCGAGTACGGGATCGAGCGTCGGAACCGCGCGCGAGGGCCTTCAGGCGCTCGTATTCTCGGGACAGTTCACGGGGCAGGCGCTTCAGATTCTCGGCGCCGACGTCGTGCGAATGCACGATCTGACCGGCAAGAGCCTCGATGATATTGCCGAGGACTACGCAAAAATGCCCGAGGGCGTTGCGAAGTGGGCCGAGCAGCACAACACGAGCATGCACTTCATCACGACCGCGCAATACGAGTACATTCGCGCACTTGAGGATGCGGGGGACAAGCAGGGGGCCATTCTCGCGGTTGCAAAGGCGCTCGATGCACAGATCAGCGGGCAGTCTTTGCAAAACCTCGGGTATCTTGAAAAGGCGTGGCGAGGTGTGGGGGCCGCGATTGGTGGCGTCTGGGAGTGGATGAAATCGCTTGGCCGGGCCGAAACGGCGGCCGAGAAGATCGCAGCTGCCACTGCGGAGGTGCAGCGGCTGCAAAACGCGCTCAACTCGGCGACCGGAAAGATGAACAGCGATCTGCTTACGCCGCAACTGAACGCAGCGCGGGCGCAACTTGATGCACTGAACCGCGACGCGCTGAAAGAGCAGGACGCCGCCACAACGAAGTCGCAAAACGACATGGAGCAGGCGGCCGGCATCAAGGCGTCAGACTTCCTGAAGAAACTGCAGGACGAGGAGCGCGGCATCCATCGGGTTGATGATGCGCTCTCGGAGTACCGAAAGAACGTCGCCGCCTATAACAAGGCAAACCCAAACAACCAGATCTCCGCTGCGCAGCAGGCGACCGACGAAGCGTATCTGCGCAAGCACTATGCCGATCAAGGCGGCGTATCGGCTGCGAACAAGGCTCGCAAGGACGAGTTGGCAGCGGCATTGCAGACGACGAAAAACGGCCTCGATCTCATCAGCGCTGCATACAAGGCGTCGGACGATCAACTGCAAGCGCTGCACAAAGCAACTTTGATTTCCGACCAGGCGTATTACGAGGCCGAGATCTCGCTTGCCGACGATACTGCGCAGCAACAGATTGCTGCCTATCAGCAGCAGAAGAAAACGCTTCAGGATGCCTACTGGAGGGCGCCGTCCGAGGAGCGTATCAAGATCACCCAGCAAATCGGCGAAGTCGACACGTCGATCACCAAGGTGACACAGGAAAACGCGGCAAAGGTTGCCGTGCTGATCACCCAGCAAACGGAGGCTCAGCGCCAATACAAGAAGTCGATCGAAGACGCGCACAACGCGCTCCTCGCGCAAGCTGGCGTATCGGAGACGAAGGCGCTCGCGGATTTCGACGAGAAGTATCGCGGCGCGAGTTTGCAGGCGGTGAGCACGGGCGATCTGTCGGGCGCCGCATTTCTCGATCAGGATCGGCAACTCACGGCACTTTCGGCTCGATACAACGACATCGTCGCGCAGGCAAAGGCGGCGCAAATGAAGATCGACCTGGATCAGCAAACGGGCCTCGCTGGCTTGTTCGACGGATTCAGTCAGTTGCGTGACAACTCTGAGGAAACGGTCCAGTCGTTGCAGACCCTGTATGACCAGGTGAATCGGCTTTCGTGGTCGACAAACGACGAGGGCGTGTTGCGCAGCCTGGATCAGTTGCGCGACAAGATCCGGCAGTCAATGGTCGACAGCCAAGGTTATCTTCAGGACTTCACGGATGCTGGGAGGAGTGCATTCACTGGCCTGTTCTCCGACATCGTCACGGGGACAAAAACGCCTGCGCAGGCGGTTGCGTCGATGGTGTCGAGCATGCTGGCTTCGTTTGCGCAGATTTTCGCGAACAAGGCGTATAGCAGCCTCGCAAACAGCATTCTTGGATTCCTTTCACCGAGCACGCTCACGGGCAGCGCCGGATATAACTTCACCATGCCGGCCAGCATATCGGGGTCTGGGGCTTTGTTCGGTGTAGGCGCAGGGCTTGGCTTTGCGACCGGTGGTTCCGTATGGGGAGCTGGCTCCGGCACGAGCGACAGCATCAACGCGCGCCTCTCCAACGGGGAATTTGTGGTTAAGGAGAGCGTGGCATCGCGTCCGGGCATGCGTGGCTTTCTGACGGCCCTGAATGGAGGCGGTGCGCTCAGCGGATCGAATCGCTTCGCTGATGGTGGTTCTGTCGAAGGGGATTCGGCCTCAGCGTCATCGCCGCAGGTCGAGGTGAATATCCACAACGCTCCGGCCGGCACGCAGACGACGCAGTCGAAAACCGCGAGCGGTGGACTGCGCCTCGACGTGCTGCTGCCCGCGATCGATCAGCACATTGCCGCCGGCATTCAGTCGGGTCGCGGCACAACCGCAAAGGCGATGCAACGGCAATACGGTTTGAACCGTACCGTGGGAGGGACCAGCTAATGGCAGATATTGCAGTATGGCCTGACACGTTGCCGCAGCCGCGAGCGGATGGCTACGGAGTCCAGCCGAAGGCGGTTTATGCCGCCACAGATATGGATTCCGGGCGCAGTCGCACCAGACGCCGTTTCACGCAAACCCCGAGCACCATCTCGGTGAAGTGGCGATTCACGTGGACGCAGTTTGCGGTTTTCGAGGCCTTTTTGAAGTACGAGATTAACCTCGGCGCCGCACCGTTTTCTGTCGGACTATTGAACGGCATGGGTGTCACTGCGGTGCAGGCCCAATTCTTCGAAGATCCGCCTTATCAGTCGTCAATCAGCGATTCGCGCACGTGGTTTGACGTGACTGCCAATCTGAAGGTTAAGTCGATGCCGGTACTCGGCTACGACTATTACGTCGTGTTGCGCAAATACAGCGAGCAGGAAGTCTTCGGGGCCGGGGACCGTCTCCATCGGCTTATTCACTCGGATCTAACGGGTCCACTGAGGTGGTAAATGGCGACGCTCTCTCAAGCCCTCGCGGAGATATACGCGAGCAATCCGCAGGACGACTATGTCCTCAATACGCTGGAAATTCGCCATCCCACATTCATCGACAATGCCGGCAATCCAGCGCCGATTCGCGTGGTGGCTGATCACGAGCCGCTACAGGCGAAGCTCGAGGCGGACGCCCCTTTGAATGCTGGTGACTCTGTCCAGTTCGAGGCCGTGGCGTTCAACTTCAAGTTGCCGTCGATGGAGGAGGGGCAGGCACCCCAACTCGATGTGACGCTGGATGGCGTGAGCCGTGAAGTGGTGTCTCATCTCGAAAACGCCGTCGCCCAAACCGCGCAGATCGAAGTGACCTATCGGCGCTTTCGCGCCGCAGACCCGGCAGCAGGTCCCCAGGACGTGGAGCCGCTAACGCTGTATGCATCGAGCGCCAAAGCAACTTTGACGCAGGTTACGACGAGCGCAACGCTTACAGACATCCATAACAAGGCGTTTCCGTCGCGTATCTACACCACGACTGATTTTCCGGGGCTGAATCGATGACGGCCGATGAGGTGAACGCATACATCAATCGTCCATGGGTGGGTGGTGGTCGAGGCCCCGACAGTTTCGATTGTTGGGGCCTTCTTGCATGGGTGCAGAGAGAACACTTCGGCATTTATATGCCCGAGCGTGCGGCCGATCCTGCGGGGATGCGGGCTATCTACCACGATCAGCTTGAGTCTGGCCGTTGGCGCATCGTGCCGCGCCCGGTGCACGGCTGTGGCGTACTTCTGCGGTCAGGGGATCGGCCGCATGTCGGTGTTTATCTGCAAATCGATGGCGGCGGGGTGCTTCACGCCATGGAAGGGGTGGGTGTGATCTACACCTCGCGACATCAACTCAAGGTAATGGGGTATCCGCGTGCTACTTGGTACGAGTTCCTACCGCGCGACAGTCATTCACGCGCGTAACCCGCTTTGCTCCTCGCTTGCTCGACGGATCGTACACCTCGAGCGGCCAATGACGGTGCGGGATTGGCTCGCCGCAGCGTCCGTTGACGCTTCGTGGAGCACGGTCTGCGTGAATGGCGATTACTGGCTGCGCGGAGATTGGGACCGCGAAATTCCCCACGGAGCGCTTGTTCATGTCGAAGCCCGCGCCGGCCATGGTGGAGGCTCGAATCCGCTTGCAATCATCCTGCAAGTTGCCGTGCTTGCCGCTGCAGTGTTTGTGCCTGGGGCTGGCTGGGGTTTGGCGTTGACAGGATGGCAGGCCGCCGCCGCAGGAATGGCAATATCGATTGGTGGTTCGCTGCTAGTCAATGCAATCGTGCCGACGGTAAGCGCGAGTTCAAGCGTGACTGGCACTACGACCAGTCCCACGTATTCATTGCAGTCGAGCGGTAACAGCGCGCGGTTGCTCGATTCGATGCCGGCAGCCTATGGTCGCATGAAGCTGACGCCGGATCTCGCCTCGCAGCCCTACACGGAGTATTCCGACAACGATCAGTACCTGTATGAGCTGTTTTGCATCACACAGGGCGAACTCGCGATCGAGTCCATCCTGATCGGCGATACGCCCATCGCGAATTTCAGCGAGATCGACTACGAGATTGTTGGGCCGAATCAGGCTGTCACGCTCTTTCCCGACAATGTCGTCACGAGCGCCGAGGTCGGGGGTATCGAGTTGCAGGCTCCGAATGACAGTGGTGACTGGGTTGGGCCGTTTACGGCGAATCCGGCGGGCACGAAGGCTAACTTCATCGGAATCGACCTCACGCTGCCGTCAGGGCTGTTTTACGCTAATGACAACGGTTCCCTCGGTTCTCTTGCGCTGACCTATGAGGTGCAGGCCCGGCAGATTGATGACGCCGGTAATGCAACGAGCGACTGGATCGGACTCGATGCGCGCGAGCTGAAGATGGCAACGTCTCAGCCGCAGCAGGTGAGCTATCGCTATCCGGTGACGGCCGCTCGTTACGAGGTGCGGGCACGCCGCACGACAAACCTTAATACGGATAGTCGCGCACAGAATCGGGTGCAGTGGGCAGGCATGCGTGCATACCTTCCGAGCGAACGTTATTACGGCGATTGCACCTTGTTAGCCCTTCGTGCACGCGCGACCAATAACCTGAATTCATCGACGGCGCACCAGGTCTACGTTATCGGCACGCGAAAGCTGCCTGTGTGGAACGGGACTTCATGGAGCGATCCGCAGCCGACCCGATCGATCGCATGGGCATTCGCGGATGCGTGTCGAAACACGACCTACGGTGGGGGGCTCGCGGACAAGCGCGTTGATCTGGAGACGCTGCTCGAACTCGATGCCATCTGGTCGGCGCGTGGCGACCAGTTCAATGGAGTGTTCGACACCAAAGGGACTTTCTGGGATGCGCTCACGACGATCGCGGCAGCCGGGCGTGCGGTGCCAATGTATTTCGCGAGTGTGGTCAGCATCGTGCGCGACGAGCTGAAGACTGCGCGAACGATCGTATTTACCCCTGACAACAGTATCCCAAGTTCGTTCGCTGTGAGCTATGCGTTCTATGCGGCGGATACACCGGACCATGTTGTGATCCAGTACCTGGACGAACAAACGTGGGGATGGCAGGAGGTGGCATGTATTCCGACAGGGTCTCCTGCACTTGTTCCCAGCACGATCAAGATGGTCGGCGTTACCAACCGCACTCAGGCGTGGAGAGAGGGGATCTACAAAGCGTATGCCAATCGCGATCAGCGCAAGCAGATCACGCTCTCGACCGAGTTGGAGGGCTTTATTCCGCGATTCGGCGATCTGGTCGGTATCTCTCATGACCTGCCGCAATGGGGGATTTCCGGCACGGTAGACGGGCAGGACGACAGCATGGTGATGGTCGACCAGCAACTCGAGTGGACCGAGGGGGCGCAGCACTATGTCTATTTCATCTGGCCGGATGGGTCGCCTACGGGTGCGCTAAGGGTCTCGAAGCCAGATAGCGGGGACGATATGAGCATGGCGCTCGTCGACGCGCTGCCGGCCGGTTTTGTTTTCAGCGACGGCTTCTCGTATGAGGCGACACGCTTTTGCTTCGGGCCGGGCATCGATCGAGCCATGCTCGATGCCCGAGTGATTTCGATCGTTCCGGGCGACAACGGGCAGGTCGATCTCACGTTCGTCAACGCAGCCGACAGCCCCCACCTCGCGGAAACGCAGCAGTCACCGCCGGGACCAGTCTCGCCGTCGTCTCTGCCCGGCATCATTCATGCGCCGATCGTCACGGAGATTGCCGTCGACTGGAAGATCGTGCCCGGCAATGTGACGATCACGGCAGCCCCTGCGGCTGGCGCCGCGCTGTACGAATTCCAGTCAAGCGCGAACGGCGGTGCCTCGTGGGCAAAGCTCGGCACCTCGACGGGCAATACGATAAGCGTACCGATTGCGGTGGGTGACTGGATGTTTCGTGTGCGAGCGTACGGTGCGAGCGGCCTGGGAGGCCCGTACGCGACGTGGACAGGCTCGGTAACGGAATTTGTGTATCCGCCTGCAGCGCCGTCGCTCTCCCTGCGCGACCCCTTCACGGGCGATCAGTTGTCGATCGAAATCCAGCGTCTGCAGGACGTCGATTTTTACGACATCGATGTCATGGTCGGCGGCGCCGTGAAATACAGCGCTGAGATCACGGCGCAAAACTTCACCTGGACGCTTGAGCAGGCGCAGCAGTATGGCGCAATCGCAGATACGTTCGATGTACGTGTCACAGCGGGCAACGTGGCGGGCATGGGTACGCCTGCAACGATCACCGTCAAGAGCACGCCGCCTGCTATGCCGACAGTGACGGTTACGCCTGGCGTCGGAGGATTGGCGACGCTCTACATGTCGAGTAATGGGGCAGTCAAGGCGACGGGTTTTGTCGTGCGGCAAGGTGCCGACACGGTGTTTGACGGGGCTGGCCCGACGTGCGAGGTGACTGCCGGCAATTCGTATGACGTGACGGCATACAACGCGTGGCATAGCGAGTCTGCGGCCCGTACGGTCGACGTCTCGCTAAGCGATGGCGAGTCGTCTGGGTCGGACAACTCCGGGCCCGGTGGCGGGACGTAACAAAGCAACTTTGCATGCGCGAGGCCGCCCGGATTATTTCCGGCGCGGCCTTTTTTCATGCCTGGAGAAAATCAGATATGGCACTTACACCAGTGCAGGAAATCGATCGGCTCGCCGTAGACTGTGAGCTGCTCCATGACATCGTTCACGGTCCCGCAACAGGGGCCGGGAGCACGGTGCAGACAGAGGGAGGTCAGGTTGTAACGGTCGCAAAGCTCCTGAATGACAAGAGCGACGAGATCGATGCGGCGGCGGGGGCTGTGCCGGTTGTGACTCAACTCGCCGCCAATGCGCAGGCGAGTGCAAACCAGGCGGCTACGCAAGCGGGTGTCGGCGCAGCGGCGAATCGCATTTATGCGTCGACGGCGGCAGGCATAGCGGCGACGACCGATCAGCAGTATTTCTACGTGCCGTCGACGAACGCGGCCGGCTCTTACGACGTATGGCAGAACCAGGCAGGGGCGGCTGTCAGTGCAGGCATTACGCTGCCCAGCCTTGTGGCAGTGCAGGCCCATTCGCAGGCGATCACGAACCTCAATGCACGCACGGCAACGTTGCGATTCATCCCCCTGACGCAGTATTACGACGTCATCTGGGGTGCGTGCATCGACGGCGCGTACACGGTATGGCTCGATAGTACGGGGACGTTTCATTCGACCCACACGCACGCGGAGTTCTCGCAGTTCGCCACCTTGCGCGAGTATGTGCCGAAGGTGATGCCGCTAACGCAGGGAAGCGCTCTTGATTACGGTGTGACGATCGACGGCACGCTGAAAATCTGGGTGGACTCAAGTGGCGTATTCCATTCGACGCACACGCATACGGAGTTCGGCCAGTTCGCGATGTTGCGGGATCTTGCGCCGAAGGTAGTCCCGCTCGCGAAGGGGCAAGACTACGCGTACGGGGTCGTGGTCGACGGCGCGTATCTGACGTGGATCGATAGCGTCGGCTTATTTCACTCTACACACACGCATCCTGAGATAGCGCCGTTACAGGCGGCCGTCGCGGGGATTCAGACTCAACTCGAGTCGGGTGCATTGGGAGGCAATTCCTCCGGCTATCTGGTCGAGCAGGTAGCGAAGGTGAACGGCGGCACGACAGAGCAGCAGATCATGGTGCTCGACGGGCAGTCGCAGTATCGGCAGCTGACGCTTGATGGATACAACTGGCGAGCACCGGTCGTTCACCACAATACGGCGGTGCGCTGCATCACCGACCATGAGTTCGTAGGGGGCAACGACGCGGTGACGATCCTGCCGACCGGTGAGATCGTGCCCGAGTCGGGCGTTGTAGCGCACACTGCGGTGTACGGTCAGTCGCTCGCGCTCGGCGCACGGGGCTTTGTGACTTACACGTGGGACGCGGTGAATCAGGTATTTACCGCCGCGACCGTGTTCTCGAATGTTCCCTCGCCGCACGGATGGTACTGCCTGGCGTTCGGTGACGGGACGGTCGGCAACCCGCGAACGGGCAACTATTTCACGAAGTTCGGCGTGCTACAGGAAGCCTGGAGCGGCGTTGTGGGCGAGACGGTTTGCTCGGGCTTTGCTAATGCGCGCAACAACAGGCTTCTCTCAAAGTGGGGCTTCCGTCAGCGCATCCTCGCGACGTCGACGGGCCTGGGGGCAACGCCGTATTCGGGGCTGAAGAAAGGCACAGCGCCTTATGCGAGTCTGATCGGCTCGATAACGGGCGGCAAGGCCACCGCGGCTGGTAAGGGCTGGAAGTACTACGTGCCGACGCTCTACATCATTCATGGTGAGAGCGAGACCGGGAACATTGCGGATACGACGTACGAAGGCTATCTGCAGGAGTGGATCTCGGATTTCTCGGCTGACATCATGCCGATCACGGGGCAGCGTCAACCGCCGGTGATGATCCTTTCGCAGATGAACCGGCAGAAGGTAGCGAACGAAGGCGTGACGCTTGGCCAACTGCTCGCGCACGACAACAGCGCCAATATCATCCTGATCGGCCCGAAGTACCAGCACCTGTATTACGACGACGCGCACATGCTCGCGGAGGGCTATGTCAAGCAGGGTGAGTACGGCGAGCGCACGTCGAGGCACTGGCTCGCGGGCCGCAAGTGGCAACCGCTCAAACCAGTGTCGATCGTGGGCGCCGGTAACACCGTGTCGATTCAGTTCAACAACACGCTCGTGAGCGGGGATACCGTCGCTGGTCCGGTCGGTGTGCTCGCATTCGATACGACCGTGGTGACGAACCCCGGCAACTACGGGTTCGAATATTCAGATGGAGCCGGCACCACTATCACGAACGTTGCGCTCGGCGGCGATGGCACGAGCGTCGTGCTCACCTTGTCAGCGAACTATGTGGTAGGTGCGACCGTGCAGTACGCAATGCAAAGTGCGCTCAACCTGAACACGATGCCGAGCGGGCAAAACACCGGGTCACGTGGATGCCTGCGCGATACGGATACGCGTGACCAATCGCAGTACGACAACACGAATCTCTACAACTGGTGCGTTGCCTTCCGTAAGGCGCTTTCATAAGGGAAAAACATGAACCGTCGTCAAATAATTCAGATCGGCAACGCATTGCCGCCGGGCGTTACGGCCGAGCAATTCGCGCTCGCGCAACTGGCTTCCATCGTGGCATGGCCTGTGGTCGCCAAGTGGGGGGTAAGTGCGGCCGCGACCGGGTTTCAGGATCGCCTCGAGCGCGGTGCGGTGCGAATGGCAAATGGGCAGACGGCAGTGGCCGGTCGTTTCTTCGATACGTCGGATGGTACTGGCACCGGCTATTCCATCCAGGGTGTCCCGATGGCTCTCGTTCTGCCGACGTTCGATACGTCCGGTGACTTTACGGTTGGCGTTCGCTTCGCACCGGGTGCGCTCACGATCGCGGGCGGCACATGGGGTGGCTTTGCGCTTGGCAGCTACACGTCGGCAAACAACGCTTGGCGCCTGGAGAACGATGATTCGGGGCGTTTCCGCATGGGAGCACCGGGTGGCTTGCAGACGAACTATGCGGACTATGCGGGTCCTGTGGTAACGGCCAGTCAGATGATGTACGCGGTGCTGCGATTCTTCCGCGCATCCGGGAAGCTCAACATGCGTATCAACGGCGTATACGAACAGAATTTGCAGAACAATGCATTGGTCGCTGCGACGTTTGCCACCGAGCTTGCGTTCGGGCTTTACTGGGATTTCTCGACGTCGACGACGAAGTACCGACCGACCCAGCTGGTGAAGGCGGTAGCAGCCAATGCCGCGCTGACGGGAGACGATCTGACCGCGCTCGAGAATTACCTCAAGTCGGCAACTGTTGAGTAAGGGAGGAATCCGAAATGAAAGTACGAGTCGACATCCTGTCGCTTTGCACGGGTGACGTTACCGCGAGTTCACTGCGTGCATCCCTGCTGGACGCGAATGGCGTTGCCGTTGCGGTCGCAGATGCCACGGCCCCGTCCGCTGAGTTCGATGGCGTCGCAGCTGGTGCGTACACCGCGCAGGTTGTGCGCCGCTCGGATGCCGGCGACAACGTTGGCGAGGCGTTGAGCTACGGATTCGCGATAAGCGCCGATTCCATGAGCCAGACGTTCTACGGCGCTGGCATCAACATCACGGTCATCCCGACGTAGCGGGCGCCATCACATAACAAAAGCCGCCCCCGGGCGGCTTTTTATTTGTCCTGGAGGACTGGATGCAAGAGCCTGACAAGACTCTTTTGGAGTTGATCTTTGTGGGCGCATTGATAGGGGTCGCAAAGTTACTTGTGAGCAGTGAGCAATTGACCTTTCGAGTGGTCGCGGGCCGGGCGTTGCTGGGTTCCGCCACTTCGATGGTTGCTGGTGTCGCACTGCTTCAGATTCCGGATCTGCCGCCACTCGCGCTACTCGGGATCGGCAGCGCGCTCGGGATCGTCGGGTCGCAGTACATCGAAATTCTGCTTCGTCGCAAGACGAAAGCGATCCTTGGAAAGGAGTGACGATTTTGAAGCTGAAATTGATTGAGGACTGGCGTCAGAGTCACAAGCTCGCGTCGGTGCGTACGTCGGCGGCCCTGTCCGTTGTCTTTGGCGCTGGTCCTGCACTGTTCGATGCATGGAGGCAGGTGCCGGATGAACTGAAGGCTGCGCTTCCGCATGGCTGGGCGCGATGGGTAGCCGTTGCCGGCTTCGTTTTGGTGCTCGGTGCGCGCGTGACGCGTGTGGAGAAGGCTGATGGCTAATGTGCAGAAGAAAACACTGGTGGGTGTTGTGGGGGCTGCTACGGCAGCCCTTTTGCTTTCCACTGTGCCGACGTTAGAGGGCGAGGTGTTGCGAGGCTATCTCGACCCGGTAGGCATCCCGACGAAGTGCATGGGGGATACGCATGACGTTGTCGTCGGCAAGGTCTACAGCGAGGCCGAGTGCCGAGAGTCGCTAGAGACGCAGCTCATCGCGCATGCCGAGCCGGTGCTGAAGTGTACGCCCGGCCTGAAGGGGCGAACGTATCAACTCGGGGCAGCCTTGAGCTTTGCCTACAACGTCGGCACAGGGGCCTACTGCGGTAGCGCGACGGCGCGGCGTTTCAATGCAGGCGACTATCGCGGCGCGTGCAGGGCGATGAACGAGTCTGACTCGGGAAAGCAGCAGTGGGTGACATCGGGCGGCCGGGTTCTTCCCGGCCTGGTCAAGCGGCGCGCGTTGGAGCGTGCGATCTGTGAGCGAGGCTTGTGATGTGGAAGACGTTTCTACCGTATGCGCTCGTGGCGTTGATTGCCGCTGGCGCCGGTTTCGGTTGTGAGCATTTGATCGCGCGCGGTGAACTCGCGGAAGCGCAGGCCGCGCACTCGAAAGATAACGAGCAGCACGCCAACGATCTGCTAGCCATTTCGAAGATGGCGCTCGATGCCGAAACCCGCGCGATCGACGCGCACACCCAGGCGGCCAGCGACGTGGCCGCGATCGATGTTCAATTGACAACGGAGCGACTGGCCCATGAAGCCGACAATCAAAAGAATCGCGCTGCTATTGCTGACGGCACTCGCCGGCTGCGCATCGCAGTGTCCAACTTCACTGCAGCCGGTACCGACGAAGCCAGTGCCGGCGCCGGCACCGGCGGCGTGGGCCATGGTGCCAGTGGCTACGCCGAGCTATCACCAGCGTGGGGAGCAGATCTTTTCGGGGTCTTCGACGATGCAGACAACGATGCCCGGGCAAAAGCCGACTACCTCCAGCAATACGTCTGTGCGCTCCAGCAGCACGGACTGATTGAGGGGGAATGCACGCGATCGGGGGACTAGGATCTCGATCGAAAAAAACCTGCCGGGCGGCTGTGCGCCCGGCAGCTGTCACGGAGCGCTTTTGCGCTGGGACAGAACAATGCCATCCGGAGCAAACCTGGTACGATCCTGCTCCACACCCATCCCTTGCCATGCGTTGCGGTAGCGACCGCTATGTTGCCGGCGCAGCTTGCGGATATGTCTGGCTTGGCCAGTTGGGATTCGATTCTGGCGAATTGTCGCGCAGCGATTGCGTTCCGATAACGGGGTTACCGGAATGAAGTGCGTGTACGACAGGCCCTATCCGGCTAGCTCCTCTTTTAGCATATCGTTCAATCTTTCGAGGCCGGCAATGTTGTTCGCGAGGATGTGAATCTCGTGTTCTACCGACTGGCGCCAGCTCTGATTCGTCTCGGCTTCGAGTTGCTTCTCCAGCGAGGCAATCCGTTCGCGAAATTTTTGGATCTCGTCGTCGGTACTGGCAATGACTGCGCGATTGCGCGACTTTTGCTCTTCGGTCAGTGGGGGCTTGCCTTTCTGCCATTCCTTCCATTGCTTTACCTTCTCTTCCAGCGCTCGCCGATAGTGACCCTGCTCCGGATCGTTTGGATCAAGTTCGTCAATGCGTCGCTGAGCGAAATCGATCGAATTCTGCAAGTGCTTGCTTCTCGCTTTGTCGTGGTCGTCCATGTTCGTTTCCAAAGCTTATTGGGAGGCGTCCGTTGATTGGAGTCGCCGAAAAAAAGCCGCACCGTCTTGTAGGCGGTGCGGCAAAAAAACCGGTGGGCGCTATCCGAGGGCTCGTGCCCACCAGCTGAGAGAATTGCGAAGCATACTTGCCGGTTCGTGACAGCCGGTTGACTGCACAGGGGAGTTCAATGTCTCGTCCGAATCAGATTGGTTGCTAAGTCGGGCGACGGGCGTCACTCCTTGCTAGCGTTCGGTGCGGCCTGGAGGTTTTTCGCCGCCGCAATCGTTGGCCCCAGTGCAGCTGCGGAGGTGGTGGCGGTCGGCTGTTGCGCGCTGTCCGTTTTCGCGGGCGGTTCGATGATGGTTGTTAGTCCCATGCTGACCGTAATCAGCGCTGGATAGTCGTAGGCTGCGCCAGTGCTCATGTCGACGCCTGCGCCGATCAAACCGCCGAAGAGGATGTTTCCGAACGCCATGCCCTTGGTGGTTGACTTCACGGTCGCGATACCGGGGTCAACGCCATTCTTCTCGCATTTGATGGAGAGCTCACCGTACGCGCGGTGGACGGTGACCGTACCTGGTGTCTTGACGAACCACGTTCCCTTATCGTTTTCGAGCTTGCAAGCAGCGCCGGCGATTTCGTCGCTACCCTTAAACGTTTGTATCGAAACGACCTGGTTCGTGCCGTTGACGATTGAGGCGCAGCCCGTCAACGCGGCAGTGCAACCTAATAGCCCAAGTAGTTTCATGTCCTAACAATCTCCCCTGAATTTGCGGCCGTTACATTAAGTAACAATCGGGGGGATGGTAGCAATTCGCCCAGCGCTAGCGAAGCTTGAAATGCGGGCTATGTGTCCGATGTCGGTTTCGTGGAATCTTTTGTCGCGTTCGCACTAAAGAGCATTCTGGATGCATAGGTACCCATAAGTACCGATGCCTTGATGAATGTGCAGCTAGTGAGGCTCGGAGCGGGCATAAAAAATACCGCACCGTCTCCGCAGACGGTGCGGCAGCTAAATCGTGGGCCGAGGGCCACCACGCCCACGAGGACCGAGTCGCAGGCTAGCACGCCGTCAAAAAGATTGACCTTCGACAACCGATGCGGACAAGTCTTTGTCCAGTTCAGATTAGCTCTTGTCTGGTCAGGCTAGGGCAGGCGCTTCCATGCCTATAACGCCTGATTCGACAGTTCGGAGAAACCAAGCAGTTTTTGAAGACAGGGCGACCGGGGGAATGTTGCAGCATTCGTCCCGGTCACCTTTCCACTGACGTACCAGTGAATCAGCCGAGGCCCTGAAACCCTCCGGAGGGTGGGCCGAATTCTAACAAATATCCAACAAAGGCAATCACTATGGCTCAACCCATCATCCCGTGGATCGGCGGTAAGCGCCGCCTTGCCGATCACCTTATCCCGAGGTTTCCCGCGCACGAATGCTATGTCGAAGTGTTCGCAGGCGGTGCGGCGCTGTACTTCATGCGGCCACCCGCACGCGTTGAGGTGATAAATGATGTGAATGGGGATCTGGTGAATCTCTACCGCGTCGTGCAGCATCACCTCGAGGAGTTTGTTCGGCAGTTCAAGTGGGCGCTCTCAAGCCGGCAGGTGTTCGAGTGGCTCAAGCAAACGGCTCCCGAAACACTCACAGACATCCAGCGGGCCGCGCGCTTCTACTACCTTCAGCAAAATTGCTTTGGCGGTAAGGTCGAAGGGCAGACGTTCGGAACCGCGACAACTGCTCCGCCGGGACTCAACCTCCTGCGCCTCGAGGAGAGCCTCTCGATGGCTCACCTCCGGCTTGCCAGCACGTATATCGAAAATCTGGACTGGAAAGCATGCATCGAGCGTTACGACAGGCCGCACACGCTTTTCTATCTAGATCCACCGTACTGGCAGACCGAGGGATATGGGGTCCCGTTTCCTTTTGGCGAATACGAGGCCATGGCCGCACGACTGCGGACGTTGAAGGGGAAGGCAATTGTGAGTTTGAACGATCACCCCGACATCCGACGCGCGTTCGACGGCTTTCATATCGAAACTGTCGATATTTGCTACACGGTTGGAGGTGGAGGGCGCGAGGCTGCGCGAAAGGAGGTGATCATCTTCAGCTGGGATGACGCTGCGCAGCCGGCGGGGCTCTTTTAGTCATCAGACGCTCGCGTGCGCGATTGCTGTCGCGCACGCGGTTATGCGAAATGAATGGGTTGGTTCTATCGGTTTAACTGGATCCGAGCCCATAGTAATTCGAAATAGCGCCGGAAAGGAGGTTGCCCGCTGCGGCAATACCTATTTGCCAACTTCCGCTTGCGGCTTTTTGCATCATGGACCCAATCCACTGCGCGACCTTCGGGCCAATCGATTTTGTGTGCGTCGGCACATCTCCATCGTCAGTGATAGCCCGACTAAGTGACGCTAGGTCGTCTTGTTGCACTCCCGCCTCGCGTAGCGCTTTGGCTAACTGATCAATATTCCCTTGATTGATCGTGTTGGAAATTGTCGCGGTATTCTGGTTGCCTACAAAAATTGTGGTATTGGAACCAAAAACAGCTGATTTGAAAATGTCGTTTGTGTTTACGTTAGCGGCTGCCTTCTTCAATTCCACCTCCGGGACGTCACCGATCTTATCCTGCAAAGTTAGTACGAATTCAAGCAGACGCGTGCGAATCTCGATGAGAACGCCCGCGATCTGCGTTGACCCGATAAGGCTCCTAGCGCTGGTTACGTGTCCTCCTTCATACGGCTGACCCAGCAATCCATAGAATTCAGGCGGGACGGCGGAGGCAACGGTCCCTTCCGCCGCCGCTGCGAAGACCTCGAGTTCCTTGACTGAATGTCCGAGATGTGCCTTGCAGAATCTCTCGCGGACGTGCTCGGGAAGATGGAATGTCGGTAGAGTCACGTTGCTCATCCGCCGGGCGATGTTTTCGACGGTGCCGGTGAGTTGAGCGCTGACGATACGGTAGTCGGGTACCGCATCTGTGTTGGGATAGCCATTAAGCTCGCTGTTGAGCCAGCCATCGAGATCTTTGTGGCCGATACGGTGCATCAGCACTTTCGTCTTAAGTAGGCCGCTCGCGAGCGAGCCCTTGTCGTCGCTGAGTAGGGTTACTATGTCATCGAAGAGCTGCATTCTCTTGCCCCGGTTGTAGGTGACAGATCATACTGCTTTCCGATCGATCAGATTGACGCTGCAATTGATGGGCACGGAGGAGAGTGGGTGATTCGAGTGGTTTATTGGTCTACACCATTGATTTTACTGAGAAGTGTACGGCCTGCAAAGCCGTGTAGGCCGGTTCGACTCCGGCTCGCGCCTCCAGATGCAAAACAAAAGCCACCTTCGGGTGGCTTTTGTTTTTTGCGGCCGCCTTGCTGCGTTTTTCGCGACACGCCAACGCGCCTGGCGCAAAATAACCGCAACCTTTCCTCCGCGGTTTGCCGACATGTCCATCGAACTCCCCGAAGACGCGCGCACCGAAGCGATCGCCTCCATCCAGCGCTATTTCGATGCCAACATGGAAGAGCCGATCGGCAACATCGCAGCGGGCGCGCTGCTGGGCTTCTTTCTCGAAGAGATCGCGCCGGCGGTCTACAACAAGGCCATTGCCGACGCGCAGGAGAGCATGCAGGCGCGCATCGTCGATCTCGACATCGATCTGCACGAGGAGCCATTCCAGTACTGGCGCAAATACGAGCAACCGCGCCGGCGAAAGTGAGCGCTGCGAGAGTCGCGAGTTTGTGGCGCTCGCGGCGCGCGGCATAATCGTGGTCATTCACGACGCCTTGATGGAAATCACCGACCATGACCGTGCAGTCCACCGCCTTGCCGCTGCCCCAATTCGACTGGCAATGGAAAGCCTTTGATGCGCTCGACGCGCGCGAAGTCTACGCCATGCTCAAACTGCGCTCGGACGCGTTCGTCGTCGAGCAGAACTGCGTGTATGGCGATATCGACGGTCTCGACTTCGGCGCATGGCATCTGTTCGCATGGAGCGAGCAGGGCGGCGCGCGAGAGCTTGCGGGCTATTTGCGCGTGCTGCTGCCTGACGCGCAGGACCCCGACGTGCGCATCGGCCGCGTGGTGACGTCGCAAAACCACCGCGGCATCAAGCTCGGCAACGCGCTGCTCGAGCGCGCCATCGCGCAGATCGAGCGTCAATGGCCGGAGGTCGCGATGCGTCTGCATGCCCAGGCGCATCTGCAGAAGTTCTACGGTGCGTTCGGCTTCTCGCCCGTTGGCGAGATTCACGACGAGGACGGCATTGCGCACGTATGGATGCGCTCGGCCTGATTCGACGTTGATCGCATCTTGCGCCGGCACTCGAGTGCTTTACGTGCGCAGGGTGCGCCCTTCCTCGTGACGCTGGCCGTCCGCCGGACGCATGCCGGGCCGCCGGTCCCGCTGCAATCGTCCGCGCGCGGATAGCCGCATCCAGTGGCGCAGCGCGACCAGCGCGCCGACCACGCTCATCATCGACCCCGGAATCCACAGCAGCAACCCGCCGATCTGCTGGTCGCGCATTGGCGAGAGCCAGGTGAACGCGCGGCCGCAGATCGAATAGACCGGGTAAAGCTCGTGCGGCGTGAAAAAGATGAACGCGCCGAGCACGATCTGCGGCGGAATCGCCGCGATCACGACGAGCACACGCTTGCCCGGCGAGAGGCGCGCGGGCGGCGCGGGGCGCGAGTCGAGCACGAGCCACCAGAACAACAGCCCGTCGATCACCATGCTCCAGTTCATGACGCGGTAGAGACGCCAGTCGAGCATCGCGATGAGGTGGATCGGCGAAAAGAGCCAGAAATAGATGAGCCCGACGAAGAGTCCGACCGCGACGACGGGATGCATGACGATGTCGAGCGCCACGCGCACGGGCCGCGCGGCGAGCGCGGGACGCACGAAGCGCTGCCGCCACCTGAACGGAATGCCCGCGCGCAGCGCCGCGCCCGGGTAGGCGAGCGCGATGAAGAACGGCCCCAGGTGGTGCAGCACCAGGTGCTGCGCGCGATGCATGAAGAACTCGTGCTCGAAGTAGTAGTCGAGGCGCGTATGCAGCACGACGTAGAGCGCGCCAAGCCCGAACCAGAACGAGAGCTGGCGTGCGAGCGACACCCGCGCGTGCCGCTTGCCGCGCACGAACAACACCGCCGCGAGCATCGTGCAGATCATCACGGTCGGCGAAGGCTCCCAGGGCTGGAGCCAGAAGAGCAGGGTCATCGCGAGCATGGCGGCGGCTTCATCGCGGGTTCAACATGCTTGCGCGCGCAACCAGTCTTGAATGCGCACGCGGTGGTGTTACCGCGGCCTTACTGCCCCGAGGGCGGCTTGACCGCGAACGGCGTGTCGAGCGTTTCGCCGTCCGAGAACTGCAGCTTCACGTTCACGGTGTCGCCCGGCGCGACCTTGTGCTTCGCTTTCTCCAGCATCAGGTGGTAGCCACCCGGCGCGATGGCGAGCGTGCCGTGCGCGGGCACCGTCGCCTTGTGCACCATGACCATCTTCTGCGTCGAGCCATTCGAGACCGTCTGATGCAGCATGACCATGCCGTAAGTGTCGCTCGAGACACCCACGAGGTCGACCGGCTGGTCGCCATCGTTCTTGAGCGTCACGTAGCCCGCGGCCGGCAGGTCGTTGGGCAGCCAGCGCACCCATGCGTCCTGCGCGGTCAGCGTGCCGGCGGCGGCGTGTGCGCCGGGCGCGAAGGCGGCGAGCGCACCGAAGGTGCTCAGCGCGCAGCCGAGCGAGACGGTGAGTGACTTGAGGTTCTTCGTCATAACGTTTCCTGTTGCGATTGCTGTTGCGTCAAAACCCGATGATTGGACCGGCGAGGCCGCATGCGTTCACGCCGTGTCGTTGATGACGCGGCGCAGGTCATGCGCGATCGCGTCCGCAGAGTCGTGGTCGGTGGCGAGCAGGCGCGCATGACCTTGCGCGTCGAACACATAGACGGCCGAGCTGTGCGTGACTTCGTAGTCGCCGTCGGGGTCGCGCTTTTCCATCTGATAGGCCACGCGGTAGCGCCGCGCGAGCGACTCGATCTGGGCATCGGTGCCGGTCAGGCCGCGCGCATGCCGGGCGTCGAACGCGCCGACGTAGGCGTGAAGTGCCTGCGGCGTATCGCGCGCCGGATCGACGCTGATGAAGAGTATCCGCACTTTGTCCGCATCGGGGCCGAGCTTCGCTATAACCTGCATCAGGCGCGCCATGGTTTCCGGACAGACGTCCGGGCAATGCGTGTAGCCGAAATAGACGAGCGTCGTGTCTCCGCGAAAACTGGTGCCGGTCACGGGTTGGCCGTTGTCGGCCGTGAGCGCGAAGTCCAGGTCGGGCAGATGACCGCTCACGTTCGTGAGCTGCCACGCCTCGCCCGGGTGCGAACACGCGGCGAGCAGTACCGCGCCGGCCACCACCGCCGCGTGCCGCAGGCTACGCATGCCGCCGCGAAGGTGGCCGCGAAGGTGGCGGCTCAGGCGGGTGCGGAACGTGCGCAGCGTGCGCTCGAAGGTGGCAAACAAAGGCAATGTCGTCGACTCGATTGGATCACGTTGGCCGCGCTCGCTCAGACCATGGGGCTCGGCTTGTCGCTGCGACTGTAGCAAAATTGGGTCCGCGCGGTCGCGAGTGGCCCGGTCGTGCCGATCGCTCGCGTCAATATGCCGCATCTTCGAGTCCGGGAATGCCTGCACAGGCGGTCAGCCCTCACTTTCTCGATAATCGATCCAAGGCGCGGTAAGATTCGCACACTTTCCCTGGGCGCAGCCCGGGGCCATACCCGGCCAGCGAGGCCGATGGGTGAAAAGAACGCAATGCAAGCACTTCCGGCAGTCCTGCCGCCTGATCAGACGGCATTTTTCTTCGATTTCGACGGCACGCTCGTCGAGCTCGCGCCCACGCCCGATGGCGTGCTCGTCCGACCGGAGATGCTCGCGCTGCTGCGCGAGTTGCGCCGCGCGACGCACGGCGCGGTGGCGATCGTCTCCGGTCGCGGCATCGAGAGCATCGACGGTTTCCTCGGCATGCCCGATCTGCCCGTGGCCGGCCTGCACGGCGCCGAGCGGCGCGACGCCAACGGCGACACGCAGCGTGTCGGCTTCAACGACCAGCGTCTGCTGCACATGGAGCAGGTGCTCGCGGAGGTCGTGCGCACGCATGCGGGTATGCTGCTCGAGATCAAGGGCGCGTCGCTCGCGCTGCACTACCGCAACGCGCCGGAGCGAGAAGCCGAAGCGCGCGCCGCGACCGAGCGCCTCGCCGCCGACTACGCCGACGCCTACGTGCTGCAGCCCGGCAAAATGGTCTACGAAATCAAGCCGAAGGACGTCGACAAGGGCCGCGCGCTGCGCGCGTTCCTCGACGAGCCGCCGTTCGCGGGCCGTAGCCCGGTGTTCGCCGGCGACGACTTGACCGACGAAAAGGGCTTCGCCGTCGTCAACGCGCTCGGCGGGCTGTCAATCAAGGTCGGCGGCGGCGACACCATCGCGCAGACGCGCGTCGACTCGGTCGAAGCGCTGATCGGCTGGCTCGCATCGCTGGTCGCCGCCATGCCAGGCGCCCGATGACCGCGCGCATGCCTCACTTCATTGCCCACGTAGACTGCCTGACCTGGCCGAGCCGAAGCCCCGCCTCGCGCGCGCCACGCCTTCCCGATTTCCTGCACGGACCCCGCCCCTCATGAGCCGATTGATCATCGTGTCGAACCGCGTCGCGCCGATTTCCGAAGGCGGTCCGGCCGCGGGCGGCCTCGCGGTGGGCGTGTACGACGCACTCAAGGAAACCGGCGGCATGTGGTTCGGCTGGAGCGGGGACGTGCTCACCTCCGGCCAGCCGCAGATCGCCCTCGAAGAGCGCGGTCCCGTGACCTTCGCCACCATCGGCCTGCTGCGGCGCGACTACGACCAGTACTACCGCGGTTTCTCGAACGCCACGCTCTGGCCCGCCTTCCACTACCGCGCCGATCTCGTCCAGTACGACCGCCACGACTACGAGGGCTATAGCCGCGTGAACGCGTGGCTCGCGCAGCAGCTCGTGCCGCTGCTGCGCGAAGACGACGTGATCTGGGTCCACGACTATCACCTCATCCCGTTCGCCCAGGCATTGCGCGCGGCGGGCGTGAAGAACCGCATCGGCTTCTTCCTGCACATTCCGTTTCCGGCCTCGCAGGTGTTGCTGGCGGTGCCGCCGCATCGCGAGCTGGTTGAGGCGCTGTGCGCGTTCGACCTGCTCGGCTTCCAGACCAAGCCCGATCTGCGCGCCTTCTGCGACTACATCGTGAACGAGGCGGGAGGCACGACGGCGATGCAGCCGGACGGCCTCACGCGCATCGAGGCGTTCGGGCAGACGCTCTGCGCGGGCGATTACCCGATCGGCGTCTATCCCGACGAGATCGCGGAACTCGCCAAGGCCGGCGAGCGCGGCAAGCCGGTGCGTACGCTCAAGTCCACGCTGCACGGGCGCAAGGTCATCATGAGCGTGGACCGGCTCGACTACTCGAAGGGGCTCGTGGAGCGCTTCCGTGCTTTCGAACGCCTGCTCGACCACACGCCGGCGCAGCGCAACAAGGTCTCGTTCGTGCAGATCGCGCCGCCCACGCGTGCCGACCTGCATGCCTATCAGGACATCCGGCTGCGCCTCGAGGCGGAGTCGGGGCGTATCAACGGCCGTTACGCGGAACTCGACTGGACGCCGATCTGGTACATCCACCGCCAGTACGAACGGGCGGTGCTGGCCGCGCTGTTCCGGGCGTCGAACGTCGGCTACGTCACGCCGCTGCGCGACGGCATGAACCTCGTCGCCAAGGAATACGTGTCGGCGCAGGACCCCGAGGACCCGGGCGTGCTCGTGCTCTCGCGCTTTGCCGGCGCGGCGCAGGAGCTTTCCGGCGCGCTGATCGTCAATCCGCTCGATATCGACGGCATGGCCGATGCGCTGGGCGCCGCGCTCTCCATGCCGCTTGCCGAGCGCCTCGCGCGCTATCAGGACATGATGGCCCAGTTGCGCGAGAACAATGTCTCGGTCTGGCGCGACCGCTTCATGCGCGATCTCGGCCGGGTCTGCGTGCGGCAAGGGGTGAGCTTGCCGCCGCTCGAGCGCGCGCAGGGCTGAGCACCCGCGCCTCGCTCCCATTCGAGAGCGAAAAAAAGCCGCTTCAGTCGATGCACTGAAGCGGCTTTTTTGCGTCCGGGAGTCTGGGGCAAGACCAGCGGGCGATGCGCCCGCATGCGGGGTGGCGTCAGGCCACGTGCTTTTCGTCGGCCTTCTTGCTGCCCAGATGGAGCGTGGCCTGCTTGCCGTACTGCTTGGCGAGGAGGTCGCGGTAGAGGCCCGGACGGTTGCGCAGTTCTTCCGGACTGCCGTCGTCGATCACCTTGCCCGCACTCATCACGATGATGCGGTCGAAGTTGTTGAGCGTGGAGAGGCGGTGCGCGATCGCGATCACCGTGCGGCCCACCATCAGCCGGTCGAGCGCCTGCTGGATGGCCTCTTCGGACGCGCTGTCGAGCGCCGAGGTGGCCTCGTCGAGCAGCAGGATCGGCGAATTCTTGAGAATGGCGCGCGCGATCGCGATCCGCTGGCGCTGGCCGCCCGACAGCTTCACGCCGCGGTCGCCCACGATCGTGTCGTAACCCTCGGGCATCGCCTCGATGAATTCGGCGCAGCGCGCCTCGCGGGCCGCGGCGAGCACTTCCTCGCGGCTCGCCTCGGGGCGGCCGTAGGCGATGTTTTCGTAGATCGAGCGGTGCAGCAGCGAGATGTCCTGCGGCACGAGCGCGATGGCGTGGCGCAGGGTGTCCTGCGTAACGTGCGCGATGTCCTGGCCGTCGATCTTGATGGCGCCGCCCTGGGTGTCGTAGAAGTGCTGCAGCAGCGCGAGCACCGTCGTCTTGCCTGCGCCCGATTTGCCGATCAGCCCCACGCGCTGGCCGGCCTCGATGCGCAGGTCGAAATGGTCGAGGATCGGCTTGCGGTGCGGATACGCGAAGGTCACGCCCTCGAATTCGACGCGGCCGCCCTGAGCCACGAGCTCCTTGGCGTCGTCCCGGTCGGGCATGCCGTGCGGCTCCAGCAGCGTCTGCACGGCCTCGGCGAGGCGTGCCACGTGCTGGGTCACGTCCACGAGCGCCACGGCCAGATCGCGCGTGCCGTGCAGGATCGTGAAGCCGAGCGAGCTGACCAGCACGATGTCGCCCGACGTCGCCTTGCCCTGATCCCACAGCCACAGCGCCCAGCCGAGCAGGCCGGCGGACAGCATGGCCGTGATCACGGCGTGCAGCAGACGCAGCTTTTCGAGATAGAGCAGGCTCGAGCGTCGCGCGTCGAGTTCGGCCTTGACCGTCGAGCCGAAGCGCTTTTGCTCGCGGAACGTCATACCGAAGGCGCGCACGAGCGCCATGTTGCCGATCACGTCGACGAGCTCGCCATCCACCGCGGCCGCTTTCGAGGCGAAGGTGTGGTGGCGCGACGAGCCGCGCCCAGCCAGCTTGAAGAGGATCACCGAAAGGATCGCAGAGCAGAGCAGGAGGCCCGCCGCCATCAGCGGGTTCACGACGATGATCATGACGATCGCGCCGGCCACGGCGATGCAGGGCGGCAGCACGTTCCAGGCGGTGGTGTTCTCGGCCGTGTAGACGGCGTTCGACGTCGCCGTGATGCGGCTGGCGAGCGTGCCGGGCTGTTTTTCGGCGTAGTAAGTGGGCGAGTGCCCGCTCAGATACTGAAAGAGATCGCGCCGCAGGTCGCCCGTCACGGCGACGAAGGTGTGCGCTGCGAACCAGCCGCCGACCCGCCAGAGCAGGTTGTCGGCGGCGATCAGGCCGACGAGGATGGCGAACGCGGTCCACAGCGGGCCCGGATGGTGGCGTCCCGCTCCGAGCACGTCGATCAGATGCTTGATGGCGTACTGCGACGCAAGCGCGCAGCCGACGGCCGCGAACACGCTCGCGAGCACGACAGTATGGGCGAACGGATGGCGCTTGATGTAGCGGAAAAGGAACGCGAGCGGGCGCCGCGCATAGCTCGCGAGCTTGGCGTTGTGGGCGTTACGCTGAGCGGGAGTCAGATGTTCCAATTGATCGGGTGGTCGGTCTGACGGAATTTCGTCCGTGCAAGTTCAAGGAAGATAGCGGGCGCTCCGGCGATGAACGGCTTCCGGCGCGCGGCAACGAAGGCGGACTTACCGCATTGTAAACACCCCACGGGCCTGGCGCACCGCCTGTGCCCGGCGGACGCGCATCATATCGCGACACGATAGCGCGGGATACAGATTGGGGACACGTTGTTGCAGTGGAGGTTCAACAGGAATCGTGGATCGTTTTAGAGATAGGTGTTTTAGAGATAGAATTACCGATTGCATTCGGAAAAGCGGTGTGCTTGCTCGCAACACGCTGTCGGCCGGTTGCGAACCCGGAAACGAGCAGGATCGATTCATGCGCACAAGAGCCGCGACAATCGCGCGCAGTTGCTTCCCGCAGCGCAGCACCCAATCTAGAACTCTCTTGGAAAACAATGGGTTGCGGAGTGTTTCCGGTGTGTAACAACGTAAAGACTTTGAAATGATCTAGCCGGTATTTACCCTGGACCGGGATAATGCCGACTCGGACAGCGTAGGGAATTTGACAGCTTCTGTGTCAACGGCCGCGAACCCTGCGCGTTTACCGCCTGAACCGCCGCGTGTGCGCTCTCTTGCCGCTTCACAACTGCGTCGGGTCTGTGTCCGGATTTCCGGCGCGGTTAGCGGTATGGAACGCCTGTAAGGCGCGTGGCGACAAGGAAGCCGCAGCCTGCATAGGTCGATTGTCAAACTTGCAGTCTATTGCCCGATTTATTACGAGGAAGGAGTTCACCACTATGCGAATCGCTCAAATCGCTCCGTTGCACGAGGCGGTTCCTCCCAAGCTGTACGGCGGCACGGAACGGGTGGTCTCCTACCTGACCGAAGCGCTGGTCGAACAGGGCCACGATGTCACGCTGTTCGCCAGCGGCGATTCGATCACCTCGGCAAAGCTCGAAGCGTTCTGGCCGCAGGCACTGCGCCTCGACCCCACGATTCGCGACGTGATGGCTCCGCACATGCTGCTGCTCGAAGAAGTTCGCCGCCGCGCGGACGAGTTCGACGTGCTGCACTTCCACATTGACTACTACCCGTTCTCGCTGTTCCAGCGCCAGCCGGTGCCGTTCGTCACGACCATGCACGGCCGTCTGGACCTGCCGGAACTGCAGCCGGTGTTCAATGCGTTCAACGACGTGCCGGTGGTGTCGATCTCGGACAACCAGCGTATTCCGCTGCAGCAGGCCAACTGGCAGCAGACCGTGTACCACGGCCTGCCGGAAGACGTGCTCACGCCGATTCCGAACGTCGAGCCCGGCTACCTCGCATTCCTCGGCCGCGTTTCGCCGGAGAAGGGTCTTGACCGGGCGATCCGCATCGCCGGCCAGGCGGGCATGAAGCTCAAGGTCGCCGCCAAGATCGACAAGGCCGACCGCGCCTACTACGAAGAAGTCATCAAGCCGCTGATGGCGTTGCCGCATGTCGAGTACATCGGCGAAATCGGCGAGCACGAAAAGCGCGAGTTCCTCGGCAATGCGCATGCCCTGGTGTTCCCGATCGACTGGCCGGAGCCCTTCGGTCTCGTCATGATCGAAGCCATGGCCTGCGGTACGCCGGTCATCGCGTTCAAGCGCGGCTCGGTGCCGGAAGTCATCGAGAACGGCGTGTCGGGCTTCGTCGTCGAGGACGAAATCAGCGCAGTCGCGGCGGTCAAGCGCCTGTCGACGCTGCCGCGCGAGAAGGTGCGCGCCGCGTTCGAGGCACGCTTCTCGTCGAAGGTGATGGCACGCAATTACGTGGCCGTGTACGAAGAACTGCTGCGCCAGAAGCATCGCACCGTGCTGCGCGAAGTCAACGCCGGCTAAGCTACGTACCGAAACTGGACGCGCTGCGGCGCGCCCGGTTTTCCCGCTGTTCCCCAACGCCCCGGTGCAATGCACCGGGGCGTTGTCACATTCGCGGCGGCGGCGGGTGAGGCGCACGCTTAATGTCCCTATAATGGCCGTGCCGTAAAATCCGCAGCGCCCACGAAAGCGTGCCTTGTATGGGACCGGAGTAAGACGCTAAAGCGCCAACTCCGGTCGACAGCTTTGCATGGGACCAGAGTAAGACGCTAAAGCGTCAACTCTGGTCGACAGCTATGCATGGGACCAGAGTAAGACGCTAAAGCGTCAACTCCGGTCGACAGAGGAGAATACCCTTGGCCAGAACCCGACCGACGCCCACGGCCACCGTACCCGGTGCCGGGACGCTTTTCGCGCTGCGCGCGATCGGGCTCGTAATCCTCGCGCGCTGGTTGCACTCCATGGCGCAAATGAACTTCGTCGCCGCGCTCGAAGGCATGGCGTCGTCGCCGGCGGCAAGCCTGAATCTCGTCTTCCTGTTTTTGCTGATCGTGCTGCCGGGCGCCAAGGCGCGCGTCGAGCGGCCGTTTCACCCGCTGCCCCAGTGGCTGCGTCAGGCGCTGCGATTTTTCGGCGTGCTCGGCCTCTTGTTCGCAATCGGCTCGATCGGCGTGTTCGTCTGGACCGCCGGCTGGCGTCGCACCATCCACGCCGTGGCCGACACCAACGGCTGGCTGGTTGCCGCCCCCGCGCTCTATGCCGCCGTGGTCTGGATCTGCCGGCCGCGCGCGCTCTGGCGCAGCAACTTCGCCGCGCGGCGCTTCGCGATCGGGCGCTTCGCCGTTTCGATCGATGCTGCGACGCGCACGACAGTCGTCTGGCGGGAGAGCCGTAAGGTAGGCCAGTACGATGCCCGCGAGTTGTCGGTGCGCTGGCTCTGCGGTGCGGCGCAGGGCGGGGCCGTTGCGTCCGGGCCCGCGCTCTTGCCCGCGCCGCCGCAGACCGGCGATCCTGCGCCCGCGGGTGGCGTCGCCGAACCGGCTGCTGTTTCGGATGCTGCGCATGCCGCGGATACCACGGATACCACTGCAACGCTGGGGGCCGGCCAGTCTGCGGCCACGCCTGAGCCGGGCGCGCCCGCTGCGCAGCGGCCGGCATCGGCATCCTCTGCTGCAGCGCCTGCGGGCAAGCCCGCGCGCCGCGCGAAGATCGAGTTGCTCTGGGATTCGCCCGCTGCGGCGGGCCATAACCGTCAGACTGTGTTTCGCGTGGGGCTCGCCTCCGAAGGCGACCGCACCGCTGCACGCGCCCTCGACATCGCGCTCAAGCAGGTCTGACGGCCCGTGGCCCGGCCGCGTTGCGCGACGTCCGCGTTCTCGCCGCTTTACCATTGCTTGCCGTTCCTGTCGTCCACCGGAAGGAGTTGCAATGCTGATACGCTGGTTGCTCGCCGCCGTTCATTTGCTCGCCTTCGGCTTTGCGCTCGCTTCGATCCTGCGGCGCACGCGCGGCCTGCGCCGCTGCACGTCGACCGAAGACCTGCCGATGATCTTCAGCGCCGACAACGGCTGGGGCGGCTCGGCGGTCGTCCTGATCGTGACTGGCGCAATGCGTGCGTTCGGCGGTTTCGAGAAGGGCGCTGCGTACTACATCCACGAGCCGCTCTTTCTCGTAAAGATGGCCGCGCTCGTGCTGATCCTTCTGCTCGAAATCGCACCCATGATGGCGCTGCTGCGCTGGAGGCTCGCCGTGCGGCGCGGCGACGTGCCGGATCTCACCGGCGCGGCGAAATACGCACTTATCGGCAGATGGCAGACGCTCATGCTTGTCGTGATGGTATTCGCGGCCACGGGCATGGCGCGCGGCATCGGTCTAGATCCTTCGATTGTTTGATTCGGATTGCTGACGGTGAAACGCGCCGACCGGATGTTTCGCGCAATGCCGAAGCCCAAAGCAAAAGGCCTCGTTGCTTTCGCAACGAGGCCTTTTATTCTTCGGTGCTTGTCGTTACCAACACCAGGAATTCTGGTGGGTAGTACTGGGATCGAACCAGTGACCCCTGCCGTGTGAAGGCAGTGCTCTACCGCTGAGCTAACCACCCGAAGAGATGGAGATTATGCAGGGTGTTTTCGATCTTGTAAAGCCCTTTTTAAGCATTTTGCGCATCGGCCGCATTGGCTTCGGCGGGAGCCGGCTCGGTGCGCCAAACCGACGTCCCCTTGATCGCCTTGTCGAGACCGTCGAGCACGGCGTTGTGTTCGGCGATTTCTTCGTCGCTCGCCATGATCACCGGCAGATCGATCGACTCGAGCTGGATGCGCGGCGCGGCGGCCGCACCGGGCGCGGCGTGCTCGCCCAGCATGTCGATGACGAGGCTTTCCTGGCCGCGCGTCATCGCGAGGTACACCTCGGCGAGCAGTTCCGAGTCGAGCAGCGCGCCGTGCAGCGTGCGGTGCGCGTTGCTGATGCCGAAGCGGTCGCACAGGGCGTCGAGCGAGTTGCGCTTGCCCGGGAAGATCTGCTTGGCCTGCACGAGCGTGTCGATCACCTCGCCACAGTGCTCCTTGAATCCCGGCTTGCCGAGTAGCGCGAGTTCGGCGTCGAGAAAGCCGATGTCGAACGGCGCGTTGTGGATGATGATGTCCGCGCCGCGAATGAAGTCGAGGATCTCGTCCGCGACTTCGGCGAACTTCGGCTTGTCGGAGAGGAACTCGGTCGTGAGGCCGTGCACGGCGAGTGCGCCCGGGTCGCTGTCACGCTCCGGGTTCACGTAGAAGTGCAGGTTGTTGCCGGTGAGCCGGCGGTTCACCAGCTCGACGCAGCCGATTTCGATGATGCGGTCGCCCGTGCGGGCGTTCAGGCCGGTGGTTTCGGTATCGAGAATGATCTGGCGCATGTCTTGTAAGGCGTGAAAGCGTGAGGCCGCCGCGAAGCGGTCCTGGAAAGCAGCGGTCTCAGAGTTCCGCGAGGGTGGCGACGCCGCGGTTCGCGAGCGCGTCGGCGCGCTCGTTCTCCGGGTGGCCGGCGTGACCCTTCACCCAGCGCCACTCGATCTCGTGCTGGGCGACGAGCGAGTCCAGACGCTTCCAGAGGTCGTCGTTCTTGACCGGCGTTTTAGCGGCCGTCATCCAGTTCTTCTTCTTCCAGCCGTGAATCCACTCGCTGATGCCTTTTTGCACGTACTGCGAGTCGGTATGCACGATCACCTTGCACGGGCGCTTGAGCGCGTCGAGTGCGGCGATCACCGCCATCAGCTCCATGCGGTTGTTGGTCGTGCCGGCCTCGCCGCCGAACAGTTCCTTTTCCTGCGCGCCGAAGCGCAGCAGCGCGCCCCAGCCGCCGGGGCCGGGGTTGCCCTTGCAGGCGCCGTCCGTGAAGATTTCGACGAAGTCGGGTGTGCTCATGAGTCCTTGTTGCGTGTTGGGGAGGGGGTGGTCGCCGCGGGCTTCAGGCTCGCGGCCAGCACCGGCTTCTTGACCTTCAATGGGCCGACGAGGCGCATGCCGCGCACGCGCTTGATCGCCGTCACCATATAGATAGCGCCGAAAATCGGCCACCAGCGGTCGCCGGCGGCTTCCATGAAGCCGTAGCGGCCGAGCCACTGGTCCGTCGCGAGCGGCGGACGATAGCAGCCGAAGCGCCCGCGTTCAAGCTCGAAGCCCAGCAGCTTGATCCAGTCTTTCAGACGCGTGAACGCGATCAGGTCCTGGCGCGCGGGCAGGAACGGATGGCCGGTCAGCTTGCCGACCGACTGGCGCGCACCCCACAGTGAAAGCGAGTTGAACCCGACGATCAGCAGCTGCCCTTCGGGCATCAGCACACGTTCGGCTTCGCGCAGCAGACGGTGCGGGTCGCTCGTGAATTCGAGCGTGTGCGGCATCACGATGAGGTCGACGCTCTGCGCCTCGAACGGCAGATCGAGAAAGTCGCACCAGACAGTGCTGCGGCCCGCGGGCGCGTGAAGCAACGAACCGCCGCCCGCAGCCGGCGTGCGGTCCGCTGTTGCGCCGCCTGCCTCGGGCGGAGTTTGCCCGCCGTTCGGGTGGGAATGGGCCGACGCGCCGGGTACGGAGTAGGGTGCGCTTGCAGCACTGGCGGCATCGAGCACGAGGCCGCGGCACGACATGCGGTTCTCGCGCAGGGCGTCGAGCTGCGGCAGGCCGAGCTGCAGCGCATGGTAGCCGAATATGTTCGACACCACGCGGTCGAGCTGCTCCTGCTCCCAGCCGAGCACATACCTGCCAGCGGGCGAGGCGGTCCAGGCGGGCCAGTCTATAATCAATCGGTCAGACATGTCGAAGAATACGTCGCCCCATGAAGAATCCGCTTGAGTACGCGCGTTCGAGCGATGCGTGCGCCTACGAGTACGTACCGGTTCCGGCTTTTGAAGACAATTACATCTGGGTCGTTTCGGACGGCCGGAATGCCGTTGCCGTCGATCCGGGCGACGCCGCTCCGGTTCGCGCGTACTTCGCGAAGCGCGGCTGGCGGCTCGTCGCTATTTTACTCACCCATCACCACAACGACCATGTCGGCGGTGTGGCCGACCTGCTCGCCGACGCACGCGTGCCCGTCTACGGCCCGGCCGGCGAGGCGCTCGGCTCGCTCGATGGATTCGTCACGCGCGTGAAGGGTGGCGACGCCGTCCATCTGGATGCACCCGCGCTCGACCTGACGGTGATCGATGTGCCTGGCCATACGCGTGGCCATATTGCGTATTTCCAGGCGGCCGATGCCACCGGCACACCTCACGTGTTCTGCGGCGACACGCTCTTTGCCTGCGGCTGCGGCCGCCTCTTCGAGGGTACGCCCGCGCAGATGCTCGACTCGCTCGACGCACTCGCGGCGCTGCCCGGCAATACCCATGTGCATTGCGCACACGAGTACACGTTGTCGAACATTCGCTTCGCGCTCGCCTGCGATCCCGAAAACGGCGATCTGCGCGACTGGAGCCGCGAGGCGGCGGCGCTGCGCGAGCGCGGCGTGCCGACTCTGCCTACGACGATCGCGCACGAGCGCGCCGTCAATCCTTTCCTGCGCGCGGGCAATGCGGCGGTGCAAGCCGCGCTCTCAGAGGCGCTGCACGAATCGGTGCCGGACCGGCTGGCGGCTTTCGCAATGCTGCGTGAATGGAAGAATCGGTTCCGCTGACCCAGCCGGGTCAGGGGGCATGCTCAACCCAATCGTATGGAATCACGCCCAAGCTGCGGATTTCATGGCTTTTTTTCCATTAATTCCGATTGACGGAAACCGGCACGTTCCGTACTATCGGCTGCAAATTCCAGCCATGCGGATGTAGATTTTCATGCGATTCATAATCAGTGCGCTGCTGGTCCTCATGCTCGCCGCCTGTGCGAGCGGGGGACCGTCTGCGAGTTCTCAAGCACCAGCCAACGCCCAGGCCAACGCCGACCTCATTCGTAAGACCTCCGCTGCGAAAGAAACCATTAACGTCGATCAAGGCTCCGTCGATCAGTTGACGAGCCCCGACGCCGACCTCTGGGGACGCATTCGCCGCGGCTTCCAGATGCCCGACCTGCAGAGCGACCTCGTCGACATGAACGCCAACTGGTACGCCCAGCGGCCCGACTACGTCGCGCGCATGACCGAGCGTTCGCAGAAGTACCTCTATCACATCGTCGAAGAGCTCGAGGCGCGTCACATGCCTACCGAGCTCGCGCTGCTGCCGTTCATCGAGTCCGCCTATAACCCGCAGGCGCTGTCGGTCGCGAAGGCCGCCGGCATGTGGCAGTTCGTGCCGGGCACGGGGCGCACCTACAACCTCAAGCAGAACATGTGGCAGGACGAGCGCCGCGACGTGCTGGCCTCCACCAGCGCCGCGCTCGACTATCTCTCGCGCCTGCACGACATGTTCGGCGACTGGTATCTCGCGCTGGCCGCCTACAACTGGGGCGAGGGCAACGTGCAGCGCGCCATCGCGCGCAACGAGGCGGCGGGCCTGCCGACCGACTATCAAAGCTTGCGCATGCCCAGCGAAACACGTAACTACGTGCCGAAGCTTCAGGCGGTCAAGAACATCGTGATGAACCCGCAGCAGTACGGGCTTACGCTGCCATCCATTCCGAACCACCCGTATTTCGTCACGGTCACGACCTCGCACGACATCGACGTGGACGTCGCCGCCAAGCTCGCGAACATGACGACCGACGAGTTCCGCTCGCTCAACCCGTCGTTCAAGAAGCCCGTGATTCTCGGCGCGACCGACCCGCAGATCCTGCTGCCGTTCGACAACGCGAGCGCGTTCGAGCGCAACCTGAAGGCCTATTCCGGTCAGCTTTCGTCGTGGACCGTCTACACGACCGACTCGCGCACCACGCCTGCGGCGATCGCGCAGAAGATCGGCGTGGACGCCGATACGCTGATGTCGGTGAACAAGATTCCGGCGGGCATGCGCCTGAAGGCGGGCTCGACGCTCGTGGTGCCGCGCACCGACGACGGCGACGACGAGGACATCAGCGCCGACGTGGCGGAAAGCGCGGTGCTGGCCATGGAGCCGGACGTACCCGACACGCGCAAGATGCTGATCCGCGTACGCCGCAAGCAGTCGATGGAAGCCGTGGCGAGCCGCTATGGCGTGTCGCTCGGCCAGTTGAAGGCGTGGAACAAGACCCGCCGCGACTACGTCGCGCCCGGCCAGGTGCTGGTTTTGCACGTACCGGTCAACAAGGCAATGCCGAGCGAGCCAGGACCGGAGCGTCTGGCAACGAACGTTTCTGGTGGTGGAGTGCAGCGAATTGGCACCCGCGTTGCAGACACCGGGTCGAAGTCGCGATACGATAAGAAGCACGGTCGCGCGCGCACCGAGGTCGTCAAGGTTTCCGAACCTTTCAAGGCCAGGACGGTCAGCGCTGCGCCCAGCAAGGCGTCGAAGGGTACGGCGAGCCGCCCGAAGGCCGACACCCACACGCAGAAACACCATACAAAATAGCGGCTGGCGAAGGGTGCTCAAACATGCGTTGCGGGGGCAGCGCATGGTATTTCGCTCCGATCACTTTTCCGTTTTTGTTGTGTTTGACGCCGTCACCCCGCCAGGTGGCGGCGTTTTCATTGGCGGGTCCCAAACATAAAGGGCGTGATTCGGTGCGGCGCCGTGCGGGCGACGCTTGCCGCTGCGCCCCCGCCCGCTATAGTGGAAAGGGCCATGCACCGGGCCGCGAGCACGCTCCCCGTCGCCAGCGTCATCCTGAAATTTGAAGGAAAGGTGACTTTCGCGCTATAATTTCAAGGTTTGAGCTTATCAACCCGCACCCTAGCGCCTACCTCCTCCCATCCGTTCATCCGCCGCCCGCGCTTCATCGTCAACTGGCCGGCTGCCGCCCGATCCTGCGTCACAAACGCGCGCTCGTGGCCCGGCGCCACAACGGTCGACCGCACACGAAGAGTCGCGCAAGCGAGCGAGCCGCGCGCGCATCCTGATCCTCACGGAAAGGGGTGCCGACGCCGCAGCCGCTCCCACAGGTCGCAAGATCGCAACGTCGGATAACAGGTCGGCACAGGGTGCTCCCCCAAGGAGTCTCCCGTGTTGCCGTCATTCTCTCCCGCTCTGCTCGCGCTCGCCGACGGCACGGTCTTTCGTGGTTACTCGATCGGCGCGCCGGGTCATACGATCGGTGAAGTCGTGTTTAACACGGCCATCACCGGTTATCAGGAAATCCTGACTGACCCGAGCTACGCTCGCCAGATCGTCACCCTCACGTATCCGCATATCGGCAACGTCGGCGTCAACGCCGAAGACGTCGAAGCCACGAAAGTCCATGCCGCCGGTCTGATCATCCGCGACCTGCCTGTGCTCGCCTCGAACTTCCGCATGGAGCGCACGCTCGGCCAGTATCTGAAGGACGAAGGCGTAGTCGCCATCGCCGGCATCGATACGCGCAAGCTCACGCGTATCCTGCGCGACAAGGGCGCGCAGAACGGCGCGATCCTCGCAGGCTCCGACGACGAAGCGAAGGCCATCGAACTCGCGCGCTCGTTCCCGGGCCTCGCGGGCATGGACCTCGCGAAGGTCGTCTCGACCGACGAGCCGTACAAGTGGAACACCACCGAATGGCGTCTGGGTGAAGGCTACCGCACGCAATCGGCGCCGAAGTACAAGGTCGTGGCGTTCGATTACGGCGTGAAGCAGAACATCCTGCGCATGCTGGCCGAGCGCGGCTGCGACGTCACAGTGCTGCCGGCGCAAGCGACGGCTGAAGATGCCTTCGCACTGAACCCGGACGGCGTGTTCCTTTCAAACGGCCCCGGCGACCCGGAACCCTGCGACTACGCGATCAAGGCGACGCAAGCCTTCATCGAGCGCGGCATCCCGACCTTCGGCATCTGCCTCGGCCACCAGATCATGGGCCTCGCCGTGGGCGCGAAGACCATGAAGATGAAAACGGGCCACCACGGCGCGAACCATCCGGTGAAGGATCTGGCCGACGGTCGTGTCGTCATCACGTCGCAGAACCACGGCTTCGCGGTGGATGCCGCCACGCTGCCGGCCAACACGCGCGTCACGCACGTTTCGCTGTTCGACGGCACGCTGCAAGGCTTCGAGCTGACCGACAAGCCCGCGTTCTGCTTCCAGGGCCACCCGGAAGCGTCGCCGGGCCCGCAGGACATCGGCTATCTGTTCGACCGCTTCACGGCGCTGATGGACAAGGCCAAGGCGGCGTAAGCGCCGCATCGAGCGCAAAAGCAGAGCAGGGTGCGCAGCGAGCCGGTTCGAAGAACGACGGCCCACGCGCGCACCCGGGCGGCAAGCTGAGTCACCCGCGAGCCGCCAGACGTAAAAGACACAGGAATATTTAGCGAGAGCGTTATGCCCAAGCGGACAGACATCAAGAGCATTCTCATCATCGGCGCGGGTCCGATCATCATCGGCCAGGCGTGCGAGTTCGACTATTCGGGCGCGCAGGCATGCAAGGCGCTGCGTGAAGAAGGCTACAAGGTCATCCTCGTCAACAGCAATCCGGCGACGATCATGACCGACCCGAACACGGCCGACGTCACGTACATCGAGCCGATCACGTGGGAAGTGGTGGAGCGCATCATCGAGAAGGAGCGCCCGGACGCGATCCTGCCGACGATGGGCGGCCAGACCGCGCTGAACTGCGCGCTCGACCTGCATCACCACGGCGTGCTTGCGAAGTACAACGTCGAGCTGATCGGCGCGTCGCCGGAAGCCATCGACAAGGCCGAAGACCGCCAGAAGTTCAAGGACGCGATGACGAAGATCGGCCTTGGTTCGGCGAAGTCGGGCGTCGCGCACTCGATGGAAGAGGCGCTCAAGGTGCAAGGCGAAATCGCCGAAGCCACCGGCTCGGGCGGCTACCCCGTCGTGATCCGTCCGTCGTTCACGCTGGGCGGTTCCGGCGGCGGCATTGCCTACAACCGTGAAGAGTTCGAAGAGATCTGCAAGCGCGGCCTCGACCTCTCGCCCACGCGCGAACTGCTGATCGAAGAATCGCTGCTCGGCTGGAAGGAATACGAGATGGAAGTGGTCCGCGACAAGGCGGACAACTGCATCATCGTCTGCTCGATCGAAAACCTCGACCCGATGGGCATCCACACCGGCGACTCGATCACGGTCGCGCCGGCGCAAACGCTCACCGACAAGGAATACCAGATCCTGCGCGACGCCTCGCTGGCGGTCCTGCGCGAGATCGGCGTGGATACGGGCGGCTCGAACGTCCAGTTCTCGATCGACCCGCGCACGGGCCGCATGATCGTGATCGAAATGAACCCGCGCGTGTCGCGTTCGTCGGCGCTGGCTTCGAAGGCCACGGGCTTCCCGATCGCCAAGGTCGCGGCCAAGCTGGCCGTGGGCTATACGCTCGACGAGCTCAAGAACGAAATCACGGGCGGTCAGACGCCGGCTTCGTTCGAGCCGACCATCGACTACGTCGTCACGAAGATTCCGCGTTTCGCGTTCGAGAAGTTCCGCGAAGCCGACCCGCGCCTCACCACGCAGATGAAGTCGGTGGGCGAAGTCATGGCGATCGGCCGCACGTTCCAGGAGTCGTTCCAGAAGGCGCTGCGCGGCCTCGAAGTCGGCGTCGACGGTCTGGACGAAAAGACCACGAGCCGCGACGAGATCATCCGCGAGATCGGCGAAGCCGGTCCGGACCGCATCTGGTACGTGGGCGACGCGTTCCGCGTGGGCATGACGCGCGAAGAGATCTTCGAAGAGACCGCGATCGACCCATGGTTCCTCGCGCAGATCGAAGAGATCGTCAAGAAGGAAGAGGCATGCAAGGGCCGCACGCTCGAAAGTCTCTCGAAGGACGAGCTGCGTTACCTCAAGCAAAGCGGTTTCTCGGATCGCCGTCTCGCGAAGCTGCTGGGCAGCAACGCCACGGACGTGCGCAAGCGTCGTATCGAGCTGAACGTGCGCCCGGTCTACAAGCGCGTTGACACCTGCGCGGCCGAGTTCGCCACGAAAACCGCCTACATGTACTCGACCTATGAGGAAGAGTGCGAGGCCAACCCGACCGCCAACAAGAAGATCATGGTGCTGGGCGGCGGCCCGAACCGGATCGGCCAGGGTATCGAGTTCGACTACTGCTGCGTGCACGCCGCGCTCGCGATGCGCGAAGACGGCTACGAAACGATCATGGTCAACTGCAACCCCGAGACCGTCTCGACCGACTACGACACGTCCGACCGTCTGTACTTCGAGCCGCTCACGCTCGAAGACGTGCTCGAAGTCGTGGACCTGGAAAAGCCGGTTGGCGTGATCGTGCAGTACGGCGGCCAGACGCCGCTGAAGCTCGCGCTCGACCTCGAGGCGAACGGCGTGCCCATCGTCGGCACGTCGCCGGACATGATCGACGCCGCGGAGGACCGCGAGCGCTTCCAGAAGCTGCTGCAGGACCTGAACCTGCGCCAGCCGCCGAACCGCACGGCACGCGCCGAAGACGAAGCGCTCAAGCTCGCCGACGAAATCGGCTACCCGCTCGTCGTGCGTCCGTCGTACGTGCTGGGCGGCCGCGCCATGGAAATCGTCCACGAGCCGCGCGACCTCGAGCGCTACATGCGCGAGGCCGTGAAGGTGTCGAACGACTCGCCGGTGCTGCTCGACCGCTTCCTGAACGACGCGATCGAATGCGATGTGGATTGCATCTCCGATGGCACGGACGTGTTCATCGGCGGCGTCATGGAGCACATCGAACAGGCGGGCGTGCACTCGGGCGACTCGGCCTGCTCGCTGCCGCCGTACTCGCTGTCGCAGGAAACGGTCGCCGAACTGAAGCGACAAACTGCCGCGATGGCCAAGGCGCTGAACGTGGTCGGCCTGATGAACGTGCAGTTCGCAATCCAGCAAGTGCCGCAGGATGACGGTTCGAAGAAGGACATCATCTACGTGCTGGAAGTGAACCCGCGCGCTTCGCGTACCGTGCCATACGTCTCGAAGGCGACCAGCCTGCCGCTCGCGAAGATCGCGGCGCGCGCGATGGTCGGCCAGAAGCTGGCGGAGCAGGGCGTGACGAAGGAAGTCGTGCCGCCGTACTTCAGCGTGAAGGAAGCGGTGTTCCCGTTCATCAAGTTCCCGACCGTCGACCCGGTGCTCGGACCGGAAATGCGTTCCACGGGCGAAGTGATGGGCGTGGGCAAGACCTTCGGTGAAGCGCTCTTCAAGTCGCAGCTCGCAGCGGGCTCGCGCCTGCCGGAGTCGGGCACCGTCTTCATCACCGTGATGGACGCCGACAAGCCCAAGGCTGTCGAAGTCGCGCGCATGCTGCACGAACTCGGCTACCCGATCGTCGCCACGCGCGGCACCGCTGCCGCGATCGAGGCGGCCGGTGTGCCGGTGAAGGTCGTGAACAAGGTGAAGGACGGCCGTCCGCACATCGTCGACATGATCAAGAATGGCGAGATTTCGCTCGTGTTCACGACGGTCGACGAAACCCGCTCCGCGATCGCCGATTCGCGTTCGATCCGCATGAGCGCGCAGGCCAACAAGGTCACGTACTACACGACGATGTCGGGCGCCCGTGCGGCCGTCGAGGGTCTGCGCTACCTGAAGAACCTGGAAGTCTATGATTTACAAGGCCTGCATGCTCGCCTAAACTAAGGCTTCCATTGTCTGTCTAACGTTCGACGAGGCAGGCTACAAAAGCTGAATGTGCCGCGGTTAAGCGGCGTCCCAACAGGGTTTCAGGCTGCGCCAGACCGCGCAGCCGCCCTCGCGGGATGCACTTAACCGCGGAATTTTTTTATGGCCGCAACGTGCGCGACAAGCGTGCGTGGCGCGGTCTCCTTTAGGCCCTTTTGGGCCGTACGAGTTGTTTATGAGCACGATTCCCTTGACCAAGCGCGGTGCAGACCAACTCCGCGGAGAGTTGCAGCGCCTCAAGTCCGTCGAGCGTCCGGCGGTCATCAATTCGATCGCGGAAGCGCGCGCGCAGGGCGATCTGTCGGAAAACGCGGAATACGACGCCGCAAAGGAAAAGCAGGGCTTCATCGAAGGCCGCATCGCCGAGATCGAGTCGAAACTGGCGGCCGCGCAGATCATCGACCCGGCCACGCTCGAAGCAGACGGCCGCGTGGTGTTCGGCTCGACCGTGGATCTCGAAGACCTCGATTCGGGCAAGACGGTGACCTACCAGATCGTCGGCGACGACGAAGCCGATCTCGAGCACGGCCTGATCTCGGTCAGCTCGCCCATCGCCCGTGCGCTGATCGGCAAGTCCGAAGGCGACGTCGCCGAAGTGCAGGCCCCCGGCGGCGTGCGCGAATACGAGGTCATCGAGGTCCGCTACGTCTGAGGGCGCGTCGACGTGAGTACTGCAAGCCACGTGGGTTCCGCCACTCCCGTTTCGCTCGTTGCGCACCGCCTCTTCGGGCTGCTCGCCATGCTGTGGGTCGGCAGTCAGCTGACCATCGGCTATGCGGTCGCCCCCGTCCTGTTCGCGTCGCTCGACAGGCCGGTGGCGGGCGAGCTCGCCGCGCAGCTGTTTCGCCTCGAAGGTCTGATCGGCGTGGTGTGCGGGCTGCTGCTGCTCGGGCTCTCGAGCGTGCTCGTGCGCCGCGGCGCGTTGGGCTATCGCCGGCTGCGCTGGATTCTGGCCGCCATGCTGCTGTGCGTGCTGATCGGCTATTTCGCGCTGCAGCCGTTCATGAACGCGTTGCGCGTTCAGGCGATGAGCGCGGGCATGGACGTGGCCAGTTCGCCGTATGCGAGCCGCTTCGGCTTGCTGCACGGCGTGTCGAGCCTGTTCTATCTCGTGCAGAGCTTGCTGGGTGCGTGGCTCGTTTGGCTGCTGCCTTCGGCGCGCGGCATGCTGCCGCGGCGCATGGAAACCGCTCCGCACTGAAAACGACCTGAAGCCGGGCCAGGCGAAAAAAAGCGCGGCTCGAAGGCCGCGCTTTTTTACTTCGAACCCTGGTGGGCCCGCTTGGAGCTGGTTTGGCGTTTCTTGGCGCGCTTGATGTTGCCGCCTTGCGTGACGCGCTCGTTGCCCTTGACCGTCACCTTTTGCGCCTTCGGCTTGCGCATGGGGTTCTCGCTGGCCTTGACGACCTTGACGGTGCGCGGCGCGGCGCCGCGCTTGCCCGCTTCACGAGCGCTCGGTACGTCGGCGGCCGGGCGCGACACGGTGCCGCGGGCGCCGGCGCGCGCGGTCGTGGCCTTCGCCTTGGCTTCTTCGGGCTTGTAGATGACGAGCAGCTTGCCGATGTGCTGGATCGGGGCGGCGCTCAGGCGGTCGCAGATCTCTTCGTAGATCGCGAGGCGCTCTTCGCGCTCGTCGCCGAACACGCGCACCTTGATGAGCTGGTGCGCAATAAGGTGAACCTTGATTTCCTTGAGGACGGCGTCGGTCAGTCCCTCGGCGCCGATGAGCACGACCGGTTTGAGCGCGTGAGCCTGGGAGCGCAGCTCGGAGCGCTGTTCGGCGGAAAGAGTGAGGGCGGGCATGGGATGTGGCAGACTCGACTAAAATGACGGCGCCGCGCGGGTCGACAGGCGTGAATTGACAACCTGGGCAGACGTGGATTGCGGTCCGCGAAAAGCGGGCCGCCAGCGGGCAAAGCGCGTCGGAACTACGGAAAACCGTGGGGAACGGCAGGGCGCGGGCAAAAAACGCCGGCGGAGCAACAAACATCCGGCCAGGCGGGCCGCGACGGCCGCACGAATAAAACGCGTATTATCCGCTAAAAGCGCGGAATCACGCAGCAAGAGTTCATCTTTAATGGCAAAAAATCGCTTCAACCAGTCGTGGCTGCACGACCATATCAACGATCCGTACGTGAAAATGGCACAGCGGGAGGGCTATCGTGCCCGCGCTGCCTACAAGCTGAAGGAAATCGACGAGCAGGACAAGCTGATCCGCCCCGGCATGGTGATCGTGGACCTGGGCGCGGCGCCCGGCAGCTGGAGCCAGTACGCTCGCAACAAGCTCGCGCAAGGCACGAAGCGCGACGACCAGCGGCAGGGTGGGATCGACGGCACGATCATTGCGCTCGATCTCCTTCCGATGGAACCCATCTCCGACGTGCAGTTCCTGCAGGGCGACTTTCGCGACGACGAGGTGCTCGCGCAACTGGAAGAATTGGTGGGCGGCCGCCCGGTCGACCTTGTAATTTCGGACATGGCGCCCAATCTCTCGGGGGTCGCGTCTGCAGACGCGGCACGCATCGAGCACGTGTGCGACCTCGCGCTCGAGTTTTCGCAGAATCATCTGAAACCCGATGGAGCCCTTTTAGTCAAATGCTTCCACGGCAGCGGTTACAGTCAGATCGTCGAGAAGTTCAAGCAGCAGTTCAAGGTCGTGGCGGCACGCAAACCGAAGGCTTCGCGTGATAAATCGTCCGAAACGTTTATTTTGGGTAAACATCTGAAGCGTCCCTGTTAAACGGGGCATGATTGCCGTGCAAATGGCGCAATCTGGTCGCAAAATGACCCCGAGAGGCGGTCAGGACAAGGCGCTCGGGCTATTCCTGCGGTAGCGAAACGTTATGGCAGGGGTCCGTGTACTGGATTAGAATGCTTTGGTGGTGTCGCAGTCGCAAGGCAAATGTAGGCGCCCATCTATGAGTGAAGGAGTGGTGCTTTGAACAACAACATGTTTTCGAAGGCAGCAGTGTGGCTGGTAATCGCACTGGTGCTGTTTACGGTGTTCAAGCAGTTCGACAAGCCCCGTGTCCAGGAAGGCGTTTCCTATTCGCAGTTCATGGACGACGCGAAGAACGGCAAGGTCAAGAGCGTCGTGGTGCAGGGGCGGAACCTCACGGTCACTCCGGCTGATGGCCAGAAATACCAGATCGTCTCCCCAGGCGACATCTGGATGGTCGGCGACCTGATGAAATATGGCGTGCAGGTGAGCGGCAAGGCTGACGAAGAGCCGAACGCGCTCGTTTCCGCGCTGTACTACCTCGGGCCGACCATACTCATCATCGTGTTCTGGTTCTACATGATGAGACAGATGCAGGGGGGCGGCAAAGGCGGGGCGTTCTCCTTTGGTAAATCGCGCGCCCGCCTGATCGACGAGAACAACAATGCGGTCAACTTCTCCGACGTCGCGGGCTGCGACGAAGCGAAGGAAGAAGTGTCCGAACTCGTCGACTTCCTGCGCGATCCGCAAAAATTCCAGAAGCTGGGTGGACGCATTCCGCGCGGGGTGCTGCTCGTTGGCCCTCCGGGTACGGGTAAGACGCTGCTGGCGCGCGCCATTGCCGGCGAAGCGAAGGTGCCGTTCTTCAGCATCTCGGGTTCGGACTTCGTCGAAATGTTCGTCGGCGTGGGCGCGGCCCGCGTGCGCGACATGTTCGAGCAGGCCAAGAAGCATGCACCGTGTATCGTGTTCATCGACGAAATCGACGCGGTCGGCCGCCATCGTGGCGCCGGCATGGGCGGCGGCAACGACGAGCGTGAGCAGACGCTGAACCAGATGCTGGTCGAGATGGACGGCTTCGAGGCGAACTCGGGCGTCATCGTGATCGCGGCAACCAACCGTTCGGACGTGCTGGACAAGGCGCTGCTGCGTCCGGGCCGTTTCGACCGCCAGGTCTATGTGGGCCTGCCGGACATCCGCGGCCGCGAACAGATCATGAAGGTGCACCTGCGCAAGGTGCCGATCGCCAACGACGTGGATGCAGCGGTCATTGCACGCGGCACGCCGGGCTTCTCGGGCGCCGACCTCGCGAACCTCGTGAACGAAGCCGCGCTGTTCGCGGCGCGCCGCGGCAAGCGCATCGTCGAAATGCAGGACTTCGAAGACGCGAAGGACAAGATCTTCATGGGTCCGGAGCGCAAGTCGGCGGTGATCCGCGAAGAAGCGAAGCGCGCCACGGCGTACCACGAGTCGGGTCACGCGGTGATCGCGAAGCTGCTGCCGAAGGCGGACCCGGTGCACAAGGTCACGATCATCCCGCGCGGTCGCGCGCTGGGCGTGACGTGGCAGTTGCCCGAGCACGACAACGAAACGTACTCGAAGGACTATCTGCTGGATCGTCTGGCCATTCTGTTCGGTGGCCGTGTGGCGGAAGAGCTGTTCATGAACCTGATCAGCACGGGCGCGTCGGACGACTTCAACAAGGCCACGCAAACCGCTCGCGCCATGGTCACGCGCTTCGGCATGACCGACGCGCTCGGAACGATGGTCTACGCCGACGACGACAACGACGGTGGCCCGTTCGGCAAGGGCTTCACGCGTGCGATCTCGGAAGCGACGCAGCAGAAAGTCGATGCGGAAATCCGCCGCGTGCTCGACGAGCAGTACAACCTCGCGAAGCGCTTGCTCGACGAGAACCGCGACAAGGTCGAAGCCATGACCGCGGCCCTCATGGAGTGGGAAACGATCGACGCCGACCAGATCAACGACATCATGGCCGGCCGTCCGCCGCGCTCGCCGAAGAGCACGCCGTCGCCGGGCGACGCGTCGTCGGGCGGCAGCACGGGCACTGAGGTCAAGCCCGGTAGCGCCACCGCACCGGCGTGATCCTTATCGAGTAAAGTTGCGGGCCGGTGTGATGTTCACATCGGCCCGTTTTGCATTTCTGGCGTGCCGCTGTGCCGCCGCATCTTGTTACACATCTGACGTTTTCTGACGTGCCCAACATCTCCTCGCAAGGTAGTCTGCCACCTGAACCGCTCGCGTGCGGTCGTTTCACGCTGACGTTCGAGCGTCCGCTCGTCATGGGCATCCTCAACACAACACCCGACTCGTTTTCCGACGGCGGTCGCTATATCGCTTTCGGCGACGCCTTGCGCCGCGCCGAGCAGATGATGCTAGACGGCGCCGATATCATCGACATCGGCGGCGAATCGACGCGCCCGGGTGCGCCGCCTGTGCCGCTCGACGAGGAACTCGAACGCGTGATTCCGCTGGTGGAAAAGCTCAAGGGTGCGAACGTGCCGCTGTCGATCGACACGTACAAGCCCGAGGTCATGCGCGCGGCGCTCGCGGCAGGCGCAGACATGATCAACGATATCTGGGGATTCCGCATGCCCGGCGCGATCGAGGCCGTGCGCGAGAGCAACTGCGGGCTGTGCGTGATGCACATGCTCGGCGAGCCGCAGACGATGCAGCTGGGCGAGCCCGACTACGTGAATGTTGTGCGTGAGGTGCGCGAGTTTCTTGCCCAGCGTTGCGCCGAACTCGAAGCGGCAGGCGTGGCGAAGGCGCGCATCAGCGTGGACCCGGGCTTCGGCTTCGGCAAGTCGGTGGTCGAGCACAATTACGCGCTGCTCGCGCACCTGCCCGAGACGGCGCCAGAGGTTGCGGCAGGCCTCGCACCGTATCCGATCCTGGCCGGCATGTCGCGCAAGTCGATGCTCGGCGCGCTCGTGAACCGGCCCGCGCCCGAACGCGTGGCGGCGAGCGTGGGGGCGGCCGTGTGCGCGGCAGAGCGCGGTGCGGCGATCATTCGCGTGCACGACGTGGCGCCCACCGTGGACGCGCTCAAAGTCTGGGCGGCGATGCGCGACGCGATGTCCGCCGCTACGTCGGCTACACAAGGCTGAGCGTTTGCCCGGCGCAACGCTGACCGGCGCGAAGTGCGCCGGAGCGGCTCCGGGCGCCACAATACAGGACAAAGCAGCACCAAACCGAGGGGTAGAAAGATGGGACGTCGTTATTTCGGAACTGATGGAGTGCGTGGCAAGGTCGGCGAGGCGCCGATCACGCCCGATTTCGTGCTTCGGCTAGGCTATGCCGCGGGCAAGGTGCTCGCGGGGTCGGCAGCGGCATCCGGGCCGCGCCCGTCCGTGCTGATCGGCAAGGACACGCGTATTTCGGGCTATATGCTCGAAGCCTCCCTGGAAGCGGGGCTCTCGGCTGCGGGCATCGACGTGATGCTGGCCGGGCCAATGACGACGCCAGGCATCGCCTATCTCACGCGTGCGCTGCGGCTGGCCGCGGGCGTCGTGATCAGCGCGTCGCACAATCCCTACTACGACAACGGCATCAAGTTCTTCTCCGCCGACGGCAACAAGCTCCCCGACGAAGTGGAGACGCTGATCGAGGAGCAGCTCGAGCAGCCGCTCGCCTGCGCGCCGTCCGAACAGCTTGGCCGCGCACGCCGCCTGCACGACGCGGGTGGGCGCTATATCGAGTTCTGCAAGAGCACGTTCCCGCAGGCGTTCAATCTGCGCGGCCTGAAGCTCGTGATCGATTGCGCCAACGGTGCGGCCTATGACATCGCGCCGCACGTGTTCCACGAGCTGGGCGCGGATGTGATTCCGATCGGTGTGTCGCCGAACGGCTTCAACATCAACGACGGCGTGGGCGCGACCGCGCCCGATGCGCTCGTGCGCGCCGTGCGTGCGAATCATGCGGACCTCGGCATCGCGCTCGACGGCGACGCCGACCGTCTCCAGATCGTCGATGCCCAGGGCCGCCTCTACAACGGTGACGAGCTGCTCTATGTGCTCGTGAAGGACCGCATCGCGACCGACGGCAAAGTGGAAGGCGCAGTTGGCACGCTCATGACCAATCTCGCGGTCGAGCAGGCGCTCGAGGGCCTCGGCGTGCAGCTGGTGCGCGCGAACGTGGGCGACCGCTACGTGCTGGAGCAACTTCGCGAGCGCGGCTGGCAGCTCGGCGCGGAAGGCTCGGGCCACATTCTTTCGCTCGACCGCCACACCACCGGCGACGGCATCGTCTCGGCGCTGCTCGTGCTCGCGGCGATGAAGCGCAGCGGCAAGACGATCGCGCAGCTGCTCGACGGCGTGAAGCTGTTTCCGCAGAAGCTCATCAACGTGCGCATCGCGCAGGGCGCCGACTGGAAGGGCAACGCCGAGATCCAGCAATCGATCGCTTCCGCCGAGGCGGAATTAAAGGGCAAGGGCCGTGTGTTGATTCGCGCCTCAGGGACGGAGCCGGTCCTGCGTGTGATGGTCGAAGCCCGCGAGGAGCGCGACACGATGCATTACGCCGAGGCGATCGCCAGCGTGGTGAAGCGTTCGATCGCGTGATCGCCGACGATTCAGTCGCGCAAGTCGCGCGACTGAATCACGATTGCGCCCAACCGATGAGCACGACGTTGCAATCCGCCGTCGTGCTCATTTTTTTGCGATTTATTCGGCGTCACAAGGGAAGCAGGCAAACGTTTAAAACAATCGCATAACGGTTTGCAAACCATTTTTGAGGAAATCCTCGAATTTTTTCATGCGACCCTCAGCATCCGCCAAACTCCCGCCTGGCGGGCTTTTCAGCTATCCAGGCACGTGCAGGCCATGTCGCAACCGCGCCTGCAAAGTCGCCCAAAACGCATATCCACGCGCCTTTCAGCCAGTAATCGAACTGTCACGTTCGCTTCATGAATCGTCACAGTACTGTCACAGAGACCCCCTAAGCTTCGCGGTGTCGTTCATCCGCTCACACACTGGAGGTCTCATGAAATTGATGCAAACCGCGCTCGCTGGCGTTGCTGGCGCGCTCTTCGCGATCGCAGCGCAGGCTGCTGACATCACCGGCGCGGGCAGCACCTTCGCAGCACCGATCTATACGAAATGGGCGGATGCCTATCAAAAGGCGGGCGGCGGCAAGGTGAACTACCAAGGTATTGGTTCGTCGGGCGGCATCAAGCAGATTCAGGCCAAGACCGTTGACTTCGCGGGCTCGGACGCTCCGCTGAAGGACGAGGATCTGGCCAAGGAAGGCCTGTTCCAGTTCCCGACGGTGGTCGGCGGCGTCGTGCCGGCGATCAACGTGCCGGGCGTGAAGCCGGGCGAGATCACCCTGTCGGGCCCGGTGCTCGGCGATATCTACCTCGGCAAGATCAAGAAGTGGAACGATCCGGCCATCGTCGCCCTGAACCCGAAGGTCAAGCTGCCTGATCTCGACATCGCCGTGGTCCGCCGCGCCGATGGTTCGGGCACCAGCTTCATCTGGACGAACTACCTGTCGAAGGTCAACCCCGACTGGAAGAGCAAGGTCGGCGAAGGCACGACCGTGAACTGGCCGACGGGTACGGGCGGCAAGGGCAACGACGGCGTCGCAGCCTTCGTGCAGCGTCTGCCGGGCGCGATCGGCTACGTCGAGTGGGCGTACGCCAAGCAAAATCACATGGTCTACACTGCCATGAAGAACGAGGCGGGCACTGTGGTTCAGCCGGACACCGAAACGTTCAAGGCAGCGGCCGCTGGCGCGGACTGGAAGAAGTCGTTCTACCAGATCCTCACGAACGAGCCGGGCAAGGACGCATGGCCGGTCGTCGGCGCGACCTTCGTGCTGCTGCACACGGCACAGGACAAGCCGGACCAGGGCAAGGAAACGCTCAAGTTCTTCGACTGGGCCTTCAAGAACGGTACGCCGGCTGCTGACAGCCTCGACTACATCTCGCTGCCGCAGTCGGTCGTGAGCGAAATCAAGTCGCAGTGGAAGGAGAAGGTCAAGGACGCGAGCGGCAAGCCGGTCGCCGAGTAAGCAGGGCGTCAGGCAAGTGTAAAAAAAGGCCGCCGCGTGACGCGCGCGGCCTGTTCGCTTGTGGCTTGCCTGAATCCGCGCTGTCCAAGATGTGCCGTCCGCCTTCCGGCTGAGTCGTCAGTATTAACGGCCGGAAGTCGGGCGATCTGCAGTCCCACGGCTGCATCAACGTCGTGAGCCCGCGCTCGCGGCAACTGGAACCCAGGTCACCATGTCCGACGTCCCGCTCGTGTCGAACCCGCCCGGCAACGCCGCGCAGCAAAAAGCGCCCAGCCCGGCAGGGGACATCATTTTTGGCGGCCTCGCACGCCTCGCCGCCATCGTCACGTTGTTGTTGCTCGGCGGCATCATCGTGTCACTGATCGTCGCCTCGTTGCCGACGATCCAGAAATTCGGTTTCGCATTCCTCTGGACTGCCGACTGGGATCCACCCAGCGAGCAGTTCGGCGCGCTCGTGCCCATCTACGGCACGATCGCCACCTCGATCATCGCGCTCATCATCGCCGTGCCGGTGAGCTTCGGCATTGCGCTGTTCCTCACGGAGCTTTCGCCGGCGTGGCTGCGCCGTCCGCTCGGCATCGCCATCGAACTGCTCGCCGCGATCCCGTCGATCGTCTACGGTATGTGGGGTCTGCTCGTCTTTGCGCCGATCTTCGCGCAGTGGTTCGAAAAGCCGCTCGGCTCGCTGCTCGGCGGCATGCCGATCGTCGGCGCGCTGTTCCAGGGCGCGCCCATCGGCATCGGCATTCTGTGCGCCGGCGTGATTCTCGCGATCATGATCATTCCGTATATCGCTTCGGTCATGCGCGACGTGTTCGAAGTCACGCCCGTACTGCTCAAGGAGTCGGCTTACGGCATTGGCTGCACGACATGGGAAGTGATGTGGAAGATCGTGCTGCCGTTCACCAAGACCGGCGTGATCGGCGGCGTGATGCTGGGTCTCGGCCGAGCGCTCGGCGAGACGATGGCCGTCACGTTCGTGATCGGCAATACGAACCTGCTCGACAACGTGTCGCTCTTTTCACCGGGCAACAGCATCACCTCGGCGCTCGCCAACGAGTTCGCGGAAGCGAGCCCGGGCCTGCACACCGCCGCGCTGATGGAACTCGGCCTGATCCTTTTCGTGATCACCTTCATCGTGCTGTCGATCTCGAAGCTCATGTTGCTGCGCCTTGAAAAAGCGGAGGGTGCGCGATGAGCGAACCGATGATGAAAATTCCGGGCGCGATTTACGGCCCCGAACTGGAGCGCATGCGCGACAAGCTGCAGCGTCGCCGCCGCGTGACCAATGCGATCGCGCTCACGTGCTCGCTCGCTGCGATGGTGTTCGGCCTGATCTGGCTCGTGTGGATTCTCTACACGACGCTCTCGCTTGGGATCGGCGGCCTTTCGGTGGAACTGTTCACGCAGTCCACGCCGCCGCCGAACACCGACGGCGGCGGTCTCGCCAACGCCATCGTCGGCAGCTTGATGCTCGTTGCGATCGCAACGTTCGTCGGCACGCCGATCGGCATTCTCGCGGGCATCTATCTCGCGGAATATGGCCAGAAGGGCTGGCTCGCGGGCGTCACGCGCTTCATCAACGACATTCTGCTGTCGGCGCCTTCGATCGTCGTGGGCCTGTTCGTGTACGCGCTCGTCGTGGCGAAGATGGGGCACTTCAGCGGCTGGGCCGGCGCGATTGCGCTGGCGCTCCTGCAGGTTCCGATCGTGATTCGCACGACCGAGAACATGCTCAAGCTCGTGCCGAACAACCTGCGTGAAGCGGCATTCGCGCTCGGCACGCCGAAGTGGAAGATGGTGATGTCGATCACGCTGAAGGCTTCGATCGCCGGTATCGTGACGGGCGTGCTGCTGGCGGTTGCGCGTATCGCCGGCGAAACCGCGCCGCTGCTCTTCACCGCGCTGTCGAACCAGTTCTTCACCGCGAACATGAATCAACCGATCGCGAACCTGCCGGTCACGATCTTCAAGTTTGCGATGAGCCCGTTTGCGCAGTGGCAGTCGCTTGCGTGGGCCGGCGTTTTCCTGATCACGCTCGGCGTGCTGGGTCTGAATATCCTCGCGCGCACGATCTTTTCGAACAAGTAAGCAAGGGCGGAGTTCCCGATGAACATGGCTGAGAGTCACCTCAACACCGCTGCGCACGGCAATGCGCCCTCCGCTGGGTTTGAACCTGCGGATCCCGCCCAGAACGCACGCCTGCCGGCGCTGGGCAAGCCGAAGATCGAAGTGAAGGACCTGAACTTCTTCTACGGTAAGTATCACGCGCTGAAGAACATCAACCTGCAGATTCCCGAAGGCAAGGTGACGGCGTTCATCGGCCCGTCGGGCTGCGGCAAGTCCACGCTCCTGCGCACCTTCAACAAGATGTTCGCGCTCTATCCGGAGCAGCGCGCCGAGGGCGAAATCGTCATGGACGGCGAGAACCTGCTGACGACCAGGCGCGACATCTCGCTTTTGCGTGCGCGTATCGGCATGGTGTTCCAGAAGCCGACCCCGTTCCCGATGTCGATTTACGACAACATCGCGTTCGGCGTGAAGATGTTCGAGAAGCTCTCGCGCCCGGAAATGGATGACCGCGTCGAATGGGCGCTCACCAAGGCCGCGCTCTGGAACGAAGTGAAGGACAAGCTCGGCCAGAGCGGCTACGGCCTCTCGGGCGGCCAGCAGCAGCGCCTATGCATCGCGCGCGGCATTGCGATCCGCCCCGAAGTGCTGCTGCTCGATGAGCCGTGCTCGGCGCTCGACCCCATTTCCACCGGCCGCATCGAAGAGCTGATCGCGGAACTCAAGAGCGATTACACGGTGGTGATCGTCACCCATAACATGCAGCAGGCCGCGCGTTGCTCGGACTACACTGCTTACATGTACCTTGGTGAGCTGATCGAATTCGGTGACACCGAAAAGATCTTCATCAAGCCGGTCCGCAAGGAAACGGAAGACTACATCACCGGCCGCTTCGGCTAATCGGAGCAGGGAGCAAATCATGTCCGACAAACACTTGTCCAGCCAGTTCGACGCCGATTTGAACCTCATTTCGTCGAAGGTGCTCGAAATGGGCGGCCTCGTCGAATCGCAGATCATCACGGCAATGCAGGCATTGAACGAGTTCGACGGCGCCGCCGCCGAGCGCGTGATCGCCGCCGAAGACCGCCTCAACACGATGGAAGTCGAGATCGACGAGGAGTGCAGCAACATCATCGCGCGCCGCCAGCCGGCCGCGCGCGACCTGCGCCTCGTGCTCGCCATTTCGAAGACCATCACGAACCTCGAGCGCGCCGGCGACGAAGCCGAGAAGATCGCCAAGCGCACCAAACGCCTGATGGAAGACGGCGCTTCGCGCGCGGTCAACATCGCCGAGATCAAGGTCTCGGGCGAAATGGCCGTGTCGATCCTGCGCCGCGCGCTCGACGCGTTCGCGCGTCTCGACACCGTGGCCGCCGCGCAGATCGTGCGCGACGACAAGGCGATCGACGAGGAATTCCGCGCGTTCGTGCGCAAACTCGTGAGCTACATGATGGAAGATCCGCGCACGATTTCGGTGGGCCTCGACTATCTGTTCATCGCCAAGGCGATCGAGCGGATCGGCGACCACGCGAAGAACATCGCGGAGTTCATCATCTACATCGTGAAGGGCACCGACGTGCGCCACAAGTCGCGCGACGCGCTCGAACGCGAAGCGCTCAGCTAATTCACTCCATAGGTAACAAGGTCAAGAGGTGCCGATGCCTAGCAGCATTCTCGTCATCGAAGATGAGCCCGCCATTTCCGAGCTGATTTCGGTGAACCTGCAGCACGCAGGCCACTGCCCGATCCGCGCCTACAACGCGGAGCAGGCGCAAAACCTGATCAGCGACGTGCTGCCCGATCTCATCCTGCTGGACTGGATGTTGCCGGGCAAGTCGGGTGTGAACTTCGCGCGCGACTTGCGCAACAACGAACGCACGAAGCATATTCCGATCATCATGCTGACCGCGCGCGGCGACGAGCAGGACAAGGTGCTCGGCCTCGAAATCGGCGCTGACGATTACGTGACTAAGCCGTTTTCGCCCAAGGAGCTGATGGCGCGCATCAAGGCGGTGCTGCGCCGCCGTGCGCCGCAGCTCACGGAAGACGTGGTGGCGATCAACGGTCTGAAGCTCGATCCGGCCACGCACCGCGTGGCGGCCGCCGCCGAAGGCTCGGAAATCAAGCTCGATCTCGGCCCGACCGAATTCCGCCTGCTGCACTTCTTCATGACGCATCCGGAGCGCGTGCATAGCCGTACGCAACTGCTCGACCAGGTATGGGGCGATCACGTGTTCGTGGAAGAGCGCACGGTGGACGTGCATATCAAGCGTCTGCGCGCCGCGCTCAAGCCGGCAGGGTGCGATGCTATGATCGAAACGGTGCGCGGCAGCGGCTACCGTCTCGCCAAGAGCGCCTGAGCTGGACCCATGGCCGCGCCGCAGGGTGACTCACCGGGCGGCGCGACCGTTTCACTGCCGCCGGTATTCGCGCGGTAGTCACTCGATGTCGCGTGCCCGCATCCGACCGTATTTATCTTCGATCGCAGGAACATGAACATCATCTGGGCGCGCTCCCTCGTATCGATCGTGTTGCTCGCGCTCATGTGCGCGGGCGTTGGCGCGATTTTCGGCGTCAAGATCGCGCTGAGCATCGCCGTGCTGGCGCTGCTCGCGCAAATGCTCTTCAGCACGTTTCACAAGCAGCGTCTGTGGCGCCTGCTCGACGCGCCGGTCTACGGCGAAGTGCCGAGCGCTCCCGGCATCTGGGGCGAAATCTACTACCGTCTGCATAAGCTCGCGAAGCGTTGGCATGCTCAGGTGCGCCAGGTGGAGCAGCAGCATTCGCGCTTCATCCAGGCGATCCAGGCGTCGCCCAACGGCGTCGCCATGCTCGACGACCACGACCAGATCGAGTGGTGCAACGCGATCTCGGAAGTTCACTTCGGCCTCGATGCGAGGCGCGACCTGCGCCAGCACATCACGCATCTCGTGCGTCAGCCCGACTTCGTGCGCTACCTCAATTCGCACGATTACAAGGATATGCTGATCATGCGCGGCATGGGCGCGAAGCGTCAGAACGTGATCTCGGTGCAGGTGTTTCCGTACGGCGAGAACCGCAAGCTCATCCTGTCGCAGGACATCACCGAACTCGAGCGCACCGACGCCATGCGGCGCGACTTCGTGGCCAACGTCTCGCACGAGCTGAAAACGCCGATCACGGTGCTCTCGGGCTTCCTCGAGACGATGCGCGAGCTGCCGCTTGGCGAAGCCGAGCGCAATCGCTACCTGGAGCTGATGGAGCAACAGGCCTCGCGCATGCGCCACATCGTCACCGACCTGCTCGTGCTCGCCAAGCTCGAAGGCGAGGGGCGCCAGCCCGGCGACCACATGGTCGATATGCGCGCGGTGCTCGGGCACGTGCGCGAGGACGCCGAAAGCCTTTCGGGTGGGCGTCACCGCATCACGGCCGATTTCGACGACGGACTGAGCGTCACCGGTTCCGAAACCGAGATCATGAGCGCGCTCGGCAATCTGGCGACCAACGCGGTGCGCTACACGCCGGACGGCGGGACGGTGCATCTGTCGTGGCGCGCAGAACACGGCAGCGCGGTCTTCGCGGTCACCGACAGCGGCCTCGGCATTCCGGCCGCCGATATTCCGCGCCTGACCGAGCGCTTCTATCGTGTGGACCGCAGCCGCTCGCGCGATACGGGCGGCACGGGACTGGGTCTCGCGATCGTCAAGCACGTGCTGCAGCGTCACGACGCGGCGCTCGAAGTGAAGAGCGAGGAAGGGCGGGGCAGCACGTTCACGGTGCGCTTCCCGGCCGCGCGCACGACGAGACGGCAGCCGGCGCCGGCGTAACGAAGCGCCGCCGCAATTGAAAAAGCCGCTTCATTCGAAGCGGCTTTTTTGCGTTCGGCGTTATTGCTCCGTCAAGGCATCACGGACAGAACTTCGCCAGCAAGCTCAACTGCGCATTGCGCACGGCCTTGCCCGCGCGGCGGCGGCGATAGTGGCCGTCGCTTTGCATGAGCCACGCCGATTGATTGTCGCCGAGGAAGGTGGAAAGCCCTTCGGCGATCACGCGGCGCTTGAGTCTGCGGTCGTGAATCGGGAACGCCACTTCGACGCGGCGGAACAGGTTGCGATCCATCCAGTCCGCGCTCGACAGATAGACGTCTTCCTTACCGCCCGCATAGAAGTAGTAGATGCGGTGGTGCTCGAGGAAACGCCCGACGATCGAGCGCACGGTGATGTTCTCGGACAGCCCCGGCACGCCGGGCTGCAACGAGCACACGCCACGGATGATCAGATCGATCTTCACGCCGGCCTGCGATGCTTCGTACAACTCGTCGATCACGGTCGGCTCGAGCAGCGCGTTCATCTTCGCGACGATGCGCGCCTTCTTGCCCGCGCGCGCGGCATCGGCTTCGTTGCGGATCGCCTCGATCATCTTCGGATGCAGCGTGAACGGCGACTGCCACAGATCGTGCAGCTGCAGCTCGCCACCGATGCCGGTGAGCTGCTGGAAGACGTGGTGCACGTCCTCGCACATCTTCGGCTCCGAGGTCATGAGGCCGAAGTCGGTATAGAGGCGTGCCGTGCGCGGGTGGTAGTTGCCCGTGCCCAGGTGCACGTAGCGGCGCAGCACCATGCGCCCGTTCACGGGCACGCGGCGCACGATCAGCATCATCTTGGCGTGGCACTTGTGGCCCACCACGCCGTACACCACGTGCGCGCCCACGGCTTCGAGCTGCGCCGCCCAGTTGATGTTGGTCTCTTCGTCGAAGCGCGCGAGCAGCTCCACCACCACCGTCACTTCCTTGCCGTTGCGCGCGGCCTGCATGAGCGCGTCCATGAGCGGCGAGTCGGTGCCGGTGCGGTAGATCGTCTGCTTGATAGCGACGACGTTCGGGTCGTTCGCGGCCTGCAGCAGTAGTTCGAGCACGGGCTGGAAGCTCTCGTACGGATGATGCAGGAGCACGTCGCCCTGATCGATCACGTCGAACATGTTGCTGTTCGCGGCAATGCGGCGCGGAATCGCGGGCACGTGCGGCACGAACTTGAGGTCGGGGCGATCGACCATCTCGGGTAGCTGCATGAGCCGTACGAGATTCACGGGGCCATCGACGAAATAGCAGTCCTTTTCGTCGAGGCCGCTTTCGTCGAGCAGGCGCTTCACGAGATGCGGGGGCGTTTCCGCCGACACTTCGAGACGCACCGCATTGCCGAGGTGCCGCGCGGGCAGTTCGCCCTGCAGCGCCACGCGCAGGTTGGTGATTTCGTCTTCGTCGACGAAGAGTTCACTGTTGCGCGTGATGCGGAACTGGTTGCAGCTGCGCACGACGAGGCTCGGGAACAGCTCGCCCACGAAGCGCTGCAAGAGCGAGCCGAGCAGCACGAAGCCGTGCTGGAAGCCGGAAAGCTCCTGCGGCATGCGCACGAGGCGCGGCAGCGCGCGCGGCGCCTGCACGATGCCCATGACGGCCTGCCGCCCGAAAGCGTCCTTGCCTTCGAGTTCGACCACGAAGTTCAGACTCTTGTTGAGCACGCGCGGGAACGGGTGCGCGGGATCGAGCCCGATGGGCGTGAGAACGGGCAGCAGTTCGTCGAAGAAGTATTTGCGCGCCCATGCGGTTTGCGCTTCGTTCCAGGCGTCGGTGCCGTGGAAGTAGATGCCTTCCTGTTCGAGCGCGGGCAGCACGGTGTCGTGCAGCATGCGGTACTGGCGATGCACGAGACGCTGCGCGCGCTCGACCACGAGGTCGTACACGTGCTGCAGCGACATGCCGTCGGGCGAGAGCACGCCCGGGTTGTCGCGCATCTGCTCCTGAAGCCCGGCCATACGGACTTCGAAGAATTCGTCGAGGTTGCTGCTGGTGATACAGATGAAGCGCAAGCGCTCCAGCAAAGGAACAGCGGGATCGGACGCCTGTGCGAGCACGCGCTCATTGAATCCCAGAATGCCCAGTTCGCGATTGAGTAGGGGATAGCGGATGGACATCGGCAATGAAAACGGAATGTCAGGAATGGATTCGAACGGACGCTCGGAAATTCTCACAGTAATATGACTTTATTGTGACTTTCGAAGTGTCATAAATTTTACGCCGCATTTTCACGAAATCGACAAGTCGCGTTGCGAACATGCACGCTGGGTAAAAGTACCCATGGTCATGACCAATGCGAGGAGCGACATGGTGAAGTCGGCTACGCTTAAAATGACGCATTTGGACAGCGCGGCGGCGGCGCAGCAAGCCCGCATGGCTGCGCGTTCGTCTCTGTATGCACGCATGGAGCCTGCCCCTTCGATGGTCACCAATCCCCAACTGCTTGCCGCCGTCGATCTCGGTTCGAACAGCTTTCGTCTGATCGTCGGCCGCGTCGAGGAAACCGATGCCGGCAGCCAGATCTACCCGGTGGACGCGCTGCGCGAACCGGTGCGCCTCGCGGCCGGCCTCTCGAGGGACAAACTGCTCGACCGCGCCTCGCAGGTGCGCGGCTGGGACGCGCTCAAGCGCTTCGGCGAGCGCCTGCGCGACTTTCATCCCGACCAGGTGCGCGCGGTGGCGACCAATACGCTGCGTGTCGCCAAGAACGCGCGCGAGTTTCTCACCGAGGCGGAAGCCGCGCTCGGGTTCCCGATCGAAGTGATCGCGGGGCGCGAAGAAGCGCGCCTCATCTATGCGGGCGCCGCGCACTCGGTGCCGGCGAGCGCGGGCAAGCGCTTCGTGGTGGACATCGGCGGCGGCTCGACCGAGTTCATCATCGGCGCGCACTACACGCCGATCCGCATGGAAAGCCTCTATATCGGCTGCGTGAGCCATAGCCGCCAGTTCTTCCCGTCGGGCAACGTCGACGAGTACACCATGCGCCAGGCCGAACTCGCGGCCACGCGTGAAATCCAGATCATTTCCTCCGACTACCGCAAGACCGGCTGGGACCAGGCGATCGGCTCGTCGGGTACGGCGCGCGCGCTCGCGGAACTCGTCGAGGCGAACGGCTTCAACGATCCCGGCATCACGCACGGCATTTCGCGCGGTGGCCTCGAGCGCCTGAAGCGCGCGCTCATCAAGGCCGAGAACGTCAACCGGCTCAAGCTCGTCGCGCTCAAGCCCGACCGCATCCCGGTGCTGGCGGGCGGTCTCTCGATCATGATCGCGGTGTTCGAGGAGCTCGGTATCGACTATGTGGACACCACGGACGGCGCGTTGCGCCTGGGCGTGCTCTACGACCTGCTGGGCCGCTCGCAGCACGAGGACATGCGTACGGTGACGGTGGAGGGCTTCATGCGCCGCTACGGCGTGGATCGCGCGCAGGCGGGGCGCATTGGCGAGCTGGCCGTGAAGTTCTACGATCAGTTCGAGGAGCCCGACGACGAGCGCCGCGAAGAGAACCGCATGTTCCTCACGTGGGCGGCGTCGCTGCACGAAATCGGGCTTTCCATCTCGCACAGCGCGTACCACAAGCATTCGGCCTACATCGCCAGCAACGCGGACATGCCCGGCTTCTCGCGCACCGACCAGGCGCGCCTCGCCGCGCTGGTGCTCGGCCACGTGGGCAAGCTCGGCAAGCTCTCGCAAACGCGCGATGTGGAATGGACGCTGCTGTTCTGTCTGCGTCTCGCCGCGCTGCTGACGCGCCGCCGCGCCGATGTCGGTCTGCCGCACATCAAGGTGGAGGAGGAGGGCAGCGGCTACGAAGTGCTGCTGCCCAATGCCTGGGTCCAGAATAATCCGCTCACCGATTACAACCTCGTTCAGGAAGCGGCGGAATGGGGCAAGATCGGCATTCCGTATCGCGTGGTCTATACGGAAGAGTGAGCGTAGCGCGCTGCGCCTCGTCTGACTGCGCCGATAAAAAAGCCCGGCTCGTTCGTGAGCCGGGCTTTTTTTGTTGACTCATCCTGCCCACTGAGGAGCGGATGAGGTTTTAACGCGTGACAGCTTCGCCGAGGAAGTGGCGCGCGTAACGCTCGTTGATTTCCGAGAGGCGGAAGAGCGTAAGGAAGTCGGCGGTGTTGAAGTCGGGGTCCCAGGCGGGCGCGCCACAGATCTTCGCGCCGAGGCGCAGATAGCCCTTGATGAGCGGCGGCGGCACGGCCGGCGTGCCGGTGCGCAGTTCCTCGACGGGCAGCGGCGTGTGCGGGAACGCGCGGTATTCGGGCGCGGTCAGCGCGTTCGCGCCGAGCGCGCAGTACAGGTTCGCCGCGTAGTGGCCACCGTCAGCCATGGCGACGCTCGCGCAGCCGAGCATCGTCTCGTAGCCGTTGTGCTGCATATAGCCGCCGAGACCGCCCCACAGCGACATGATGACCGAGCCGCTGCGGTAGTCGGGATGCACGCACGAGCGGCCCACCTCGACCATTTTCGGGCGCAGATGCGCGAGGCGCGAGACGTCGAATTCGCTTTCGGCATAGAGGCGGCCGATGCGCGCCGCCTGGTGCGGCGGCAGCACGCGATAGGTGCCGACGACCTTGAGCGTGTCGAGGTCGCGCACGAGCAGGTGGTCGCAGTAGGCGTCGAAGGCGTCGACGTCGAGGCCGGCGGGGCCGGTCAGGCGTGCGCCCATCTCTTCGGCGAAAACGCGGTAGCGCAGGCGCTGGGCTTCGCGCAGCTCCTCGTCGGTGCGAGCCCAGGCCACCTGCAGCCGATGCTGCGCGGTGACCGTTTCTTCGGCACGCGGCAAGCGTCGGCTCGACTCGAACAGCGTCGAGGCGAACGGCAGGGTGGGCGTCGGCAGATCTCGCATAGGGCGTCCTGGTCGGAAGTAAGAGAACTTTTCCGGCAATGTAGTAATACGCGGTTACGTTTCCATGAAAACGCAATGACGATTCGATGACGTGGCGTCAGGCAGACGGACGAGGTGGCTAGAAAGGCGGGGGGCGGCGGGCGCGTTTGAAGGGCGCTTGAATCGCGCTTGAACCGCTGTAGGGGCCGCGTGCAGGCGGCCCGGTGGGCAGACGCAGGCGGGGTCGGGGCTAGACGAGATCGGGCGTGATGGCCGCGTGGAGGACCGCCTGGTCGCCGCCGTCGCGCTCACGGCTCGCAAGCCAGAGCACGCCGGCTTTCTTGACGGCCCAGCTGCGCGAATCGGCGCCGCCCGAGAGCAGCCGCGCCGCGACCTCGCCGAGCGTGGGCTGATGGCCGACCACGACGACCGTGGACGCGAGGCCCTTGGGCCAGCCGACGGCGGTCAGCACCTCCTCGACGCTCGCATCGGGGGCGAGTTCGCGCACGACGCGATATTGGTCGGTGAGCGCCTCGGCGGTCTGGATGGTGCGTGCGGCGGGGCTGGCGAGGATCACGGCGTCGTCGGGCAGGCGCGCGCGCAGCCAGCGCGCGACGTTCTGCGCCTGCTTGCGCCCGCGTGTGGTGAGCTGGCGGGAGAGGTCGCTGGCGGCGATGTCTTCGGCTTCGGCGTGGCGCCAGAGGATGAGGTGCATGGCGTCTCCTTTTTTGGCGGTATGGGGTGCACGTGCGGCGTGTCCTGTCATGGTGCACGCCAGGCCGGTGTGCGGCAAGCGCGTGACGTGGATCGCTTTTCGTCGCTATGGCTCACTCAGATTTGACGGCGTGGCATCAGTGCCGATACAATCGCTGATTCGTCGGAGCGTAGCGCAGCCTGGTAGCGCATCTGATTTGGGATCAGAGGGTCGTAGGTTCGAATCCTATCGCTCCGACCAGCAATACCGAGGGGTTACACGCCATTGGCCTGTAGCCCCTTTTTCTTTTTCTCCCATGTTGGGTCATACGCGCTCGCGTCTCGTCGTACGGCTTGCGTTCCCTTTGAAAAGCCACCGAGCCTATAAAATACGGATCGGCCACAACTCCCGTGGCGATCGCACCCTGGCAGCCATGTTACGTTTATCCGAAGTCAAACTCCCCCTCGACCACGCCGAAAGCGAACTTGAAGCCGCGATTCGGGGACGTCTCGCGGAACTCGGCGTGGGGGCGGATGCGCTCGTGCGTTACACCGTATTCCGCCGTGCGCACGACGCACGCAAGCGCTCGGATATCAAGCTGACCTATATCGTCGACGTCGAAGTCAAGGACGAAGCGGCCGCGCTCAAGCGGATCGCCGGCAAGCCGCATTGCGGGGTGACGCCGGACATGACCTACCGCTTTGTCGCCAAGGCGCCCGAGCACTCGACGCATCCGCGTCCGGTGGTGATCGGCATGGGGCCATGCGGCCTGTTCGCGGGACTGATCCTCGCGCAGATGGGCTTTCGTCCCATCATCCTCGAACGCGGCAAGGCCGTGCGCGAGCGCACCAAGGACACCTTCGGGCTGTGGCGCAAGTCCGTGCTCAACCCCGAATCCAACGTGCAGTTCGGCGAAGGCGGGGCCGGGACGTTTTCCGACGGCAAGCTGTACAGCCAGATCAAGGATCCGCACCACTACGGCCGCAAGGTGCTCGAGGAGTTCGTCAAGGCGGGCGCGCCGGAAGACATTCTGTATCTGAGCCGGCCGCACATCGGCACGTTCCGTCTCGTCAGCATGGTGGAAAAAATGCGCGCCACCATCCACGAGCTGGGCGGTGAAGTGCGCTTCGAAACCCGCGTCGAAGACATCGAGATCGAACAGGGCAAGGTGCGCGCGCTCAAGCTTTCGAACGGCGAGACGCTGCCGTGCGACCACGTCGTGCTGGCCGTCGGCCACAGCGCCCGCGACACGTTCCAGATGCTGCACGATCGCGGCGTGTTCATGGAAGCCAAGCCGTTTTCGCTGGGCTTTCGGATCGAGCATCCGCAGGGGCTGATCGATCGCAGCCGTTTCGGCAAGTTTGCGGGCCACAAGCAACTCGGCGCGGCCGACTACAAGGTGGTGCATCACGCCAACAATGGACGGGCGGTCTATAGCTTCTGCATGTGCCCGGGCGGCACGGTGGTCGCGGCGACCTCCGAACCCGGCCGCGTGGTCACCAATGGCATGAGCCAGTATTCGCGGGCCGAGCGCAACGCGAATGCGGGCATCGTCGTCGGCATCACGCCGGAGGACTATCCGGGCGGTCCGCTCGCGGGCATCGCCTTCCAGCGCAAGTGGGAAGAGCGGGCGTTCGAACTCGGCGGCGGCAATTACCAGGCGCCGGGCCAACTGGTCGGCGACTTTATCGCCGGTCGTCCGTCGACGTCGCTGGGCTCCGTGGTGCCGTCTTACAAGCCGGGTGTGCACCCGACCGATCTCAGCACCGCGCTGCCCGACTACGTGATCGAAGCCATCCGCGAAGCCCTGCCTCAGATCGACAGGAAGATCGCAGGCTTCGCGATGCACGACGCCGTGCTCACCGGCGTGGAGACGCGCACGTCGTCGCCGCTGCGCATTCGTCGCAAGGACAATTACCAGAGCATGAACGTCGAAGGTCTGTATCCGGCGGGCGAAGGCGCCGGGTATGCCGGTGGTATCTACTCGGCGGCCATCGACGGCATCGAAGTGGCGCAAGCCGTGGCGCTCGATATGACGTCGGCGCAGGCGTCTTGATAGCAACAAGCTCTGCCGCCCTTATTGCACACCGCCCACATCGGGCTGGCGGCGTGTATTAAGCGGCGTTTGCCCCGGACGTCAGCGCGACGTCCGGCGGCGGTCCGGTTGCCGCTCGGCGATCGCAAAGTGCCCCCCCAATTTCCGCCTCCTCCAATCTCTCAAAATACTGTATAAATATACAGGTGGAGGCGAGTCGACCTCCTTCTTGCCGATGCCCCATTTCTTGCCGGGCAGGGCGAAGCGTTCCCATTAACCAGGCCACGAACCATGGCAGCAGCAGCCCAGACCACTGCGCAGACCACCGCGCAACTCGCCGCGCACTTGCCCCCCCGGCTGCAAAGCCGCGTGTGGCAAGGCGATCAGCTCGCGCGCGCCAGCGAGCGCACGGTACCGAGCGGCCACGCGACGCTCGACGCCCAGCTCCCCGGCGCCGGGTGGCCCTCGGGCAGCCTGACCGAGTTGCTCGTCGAGCAGGGCGGCGTGGGCGAGATGCGGCTCGTCGCGCCGGCGCTGCGCGCGCTCACCGCGCAGGCGGGCCGGCACGTGCTGCTCGTCGCGCCGCCGTGGCGCCCATACGCCTGCGCGCTCAAGGCGTGGGGGCTCGCGCTCGATCGCGTGATCTGGGTGCGCGCGGCCGAAAACGAAGCCGCCTGGGTGGCCGAACAGGCGCTCAAGCAGGAAGGCATGGGCGCCGTGCTGCTCTGGCAGGCGAAGGCGCGCGCCGACGCCGTGCGCCGTCTGCAGGTCGCCGCCCAGGATTCGCAGGCGCTCGCATTTCTCGTGCGGCCGCTCGCCGCGCGCAACCAGTCGTCGCCGGCGCCGCTGCGCATGACCTGCTCGCCGGTGCCGCCGCCCGACGACGCGAGCCTGAACCGCCGGCAATGGATGCAGCTCGCCGCGCTCTCTGTCGATATTTTCAAGCGCCGCGGGCCGCCGCCCGCCCAGCCACTCGTCATTACATTGCCGCTGCAGGATGCGGTGCTGCCCCAGCCGGACGCAGCTTCCGTCGTCATGCCGTGGCCCGGGGTCAATCATGCTGTGGATCGCCGTCACCTTGCCGTTGTTGCCGCTGGAGGCCGTCAGACCTCTGATGCCGCCGGCGCCGTCAACGCCGCTCCTGCCTGAAAGCGTCGATGCCCATGTCACCGGCGCGCCGCGCTGCTACGCGCTCGCCGACCACACGCGCATCCTGATCGCCGATCTCGACGCGCTGCGCGCAGGCGTCGAGCCCGGCAACACGCGCTCGCATGCGCTCGCGCTCGCGCCGGGGCTCGTGCTGCTCGAAGCCGATCCGGCGCGCGAGACCCGCGCGTTCGAGGCGCTCGCGCTCGCGTTGCTCGCCTATACGCCCAAGGTGTCGTTCGCGCAGTCGCACACGCTGCTGCTCGAAGTCGGCTCGGGCTTGCGTCTGTTCGGCGGCGTGCGTGCGCTGCTCGCCAGGGTCGCGGCGACGGTGGCCGGCTGCGGGCACACCGCGCGCATGGCGTGCGCGCCCACGGCGTGGGGGGCGTGGACGCTCGCGCAGGCGCGCGTCACGCGTTCGTCGCGCCGCTGGCATGTGCTCAAGGAAACAACGCTCGCGCGCGTGCTCGACTCACTGCCGGTCACGCTTGCGCCGTTCGCCGCGCAGCACGACCACGCGCTCACGCAGATCGGCTGCGCGACGCTCGGCGATTTGCGGCGGTTGCCGCGCGACGGCATTGTGCGTCGTTTCGGCGACGGCGTGCTCGGCTGGCTCGCGCAGGCGCGCGGCGAGGCGCCCGATCCGCGCGTCTGGTTTGCCGCGCCGCCGTCGTTTCACGCGTCGCTCGAATTGCAGGCGCGCGTGGAGAGTGCCGAGGCGCTGCTCTTTGCCGCGCGCCGGCTCGTGATGCAGCTGGCCGGCTGGCTGGCCGCGCAGCACGCGGCGTTGAGCGGCTTCGAACTGCGCCTGGAGCACGAACTGGCTTCGCGTCACGCGCCGCGCACCTCGACGCTCACGATCGCCTGGGCATCGCCTTCGCGCGACGCCGAGCATCTGCTGTGGCTGCTTCGCGAGCGCCTGAATCAGACTGAGCTTGCCGCGCCCGTGATCGGCCT